>JBGQHN010000097.1:0-13397 GCA_041497975.1 Planctomycetia bacterium
ATGCGTTCGACGCGCGGGGCCAGCGCGCGCGGATGACGGAGCCGGATGGCGGGCTATTCACCGACAGCTACGACGCGGTCGGCCGCAATCATCGCGTCAGCGTCACGCAGCTTCTTGATGATTTGCTAGGGACTGTGGCGCGCTTCCGTCTCGTCGGGAATCTTCTTGCCCATTCGGGCGCTGAAGACTCTCATAACCACAAGGGCCAATTTTCGGGGGCAAGTCGCCAGGACGGCCGAGAACCAAGAATCCGTGATGTCCCTTTTTCTCCTCTACCCTGCGGTGCGCCGCTATCGCGACGATGCTGCATGCCTACGTGGCAATGACTTGCGCTTTAACTTCGTGCCGTTCGCTCCCGTTAGCTTTAATTCTCCCGAAAGAATAACGGAGGAACCCTTCCTATGGCAGCCGTGGTTTTTCGAGAATTCAAGCCCGAAGACGGGTTCGATGGTCGGGCCATCCCGGCGTGGCTCATGGTGCCGGCCAATCACGGGATCAAAGAAATCCGCGTCGATTCGGGATCCCTGAAAGTAAATCTGACAAGTTCGTTTGAAGGCGTAGCCAAAGTCTCGCCGGCACCCACGCGCGGCAAAGGCGTGTGGCTCGTTGAAGGTATCGTGAAGGGATCCGCCTACATCGAGGCAAGGGCGGTGGCCAAGGAAGCTGAGTTGGAGCGGCTCTTGGAGGTATCCGTGAAAGACGTGCGACCCGTGACGGTGAAGTTCTACTTGGTCCGGGACAAGAACCACATGACCAAGCGCGACCAGGCCAACGCGGAGGACTTGCTCAAACGCATCAATAATATCCACACGCCGCAGGACAACGTCCGCTTTGATTTCCACAGCGCCCAAACTTTGCCGATCGACGAAGATCTCGGGGACGTGGTGGATTTCCAGGGGAAGGGGTTCGCGACTTATATGGAAGATACCCCTGAGAACCATAAGTGGCACGCGATTACCAAGCACGGAGACCCTGATCACGCGACGTTTAATGTGTTCTGTGTCTGGAAATTCCTCGCCAGGGAGAATCCGGGTTATGTCGGGTACACGACAGGTAATACGTCCATGGGCACCAAACACAGGCCCAATAATAATATGTGCCTCTTCTCGGATGAGGTTGAAAAGAATAACTTGCCCGGGCAGATCCTGGCACACGAGGCGGGACACTATTTGGGATTTGGCAGAGAGCACTATAAGGAAAAAAGCGACATGGACCTGCTGATGTTTGAATCCGGAGCCGGGGGGATCAAGATCCTCAAGCAGGATGCCAACGCATTCAACCCGTAGAATCATTCAGCTTCCGGGAAGAAAACGGGTCGGGGAAGAAAACAGGTCAGAACTATTTACGGCAGACGCCGTCAGTTGGTCGGCTTGATCTGCGATCGGCTCGGCAATCGGACACGCGTCAGCGACAACCGACTTGACGGTGTCGGCGTGTTGTCCAGCTACGCCGAAGTGGAAAAGGAAGTGGAATGTCCCTTTTTCCTCTCCCGTGTCCGTGGTTGAGAGTGGCGCTTAAGAACTCTTTTCGCTGGCTTCGAAATCGGCCTTGGCTTTGGCTTCCTGGGCGCTGGATACGTCCGGATTCGGAGTGGCGTCGCCCGGCTCAAGGCCCATGATCCACTTGATGCCTCCCAACAGCGATTGCAGGTACTTGTCGTTGGTCCATACCTCCTCGCGGTGTCCGAGGCTCATGTGCAGCACCTTGCCGTCGCCATAATTCTTCACCCACGCGATCGGTACGTGGTACGGCTTCTTAAGCCGGGTCTTGGCCATGTTCAGGCTCATCAGCACGTGAACCTTTTCGGGCTGCCAGTGCTTGAACTGGTAGATCTCGTCGGTAATCTCGAACTCCGAGCCCCAGGGCTGGCTGAGCGGATGGTTCTGGTCGTGGACCGTCACGGTCACTTTTTCGTTGGCGTTCCAAGGGTGGCCGTTGAACGTGGCGCCGAGCATCTCCCAATACGGCTCGTAATTGTGGAACGTGTCGGCCGCCGAGTGGGTGCCAATAAACCCATGCCCCTTCTGCTTGACCCACACGTTGAACAGGTAATCGCGCACGTCGTCGGCAAACGGCAAGTCGAGCGTGGTGTAAAACATCACGATGTCGTAATTATCGAGCTGCTCCTTGGTGATCTTGCTCACGTCTTGCGTGCAGTCGACGCGGAACAGATTGCTGGACACGGCCAGGTCGGTCATCGCCCGTTCGGCCGGCGACAGGTTGCCGTCCTTCCGCGTCACCGAGCCATGGCGGAAGCCGGCGCTTTGCGTGACCATCAGGATGCGTGCGGTCTTTTTCGGGGCGTCTTCGGCGCGCAGTCCGCCGCAGGCCAACATCAACCCCACGGCCAGAAGCGCCAGGCCAAATGCTCGTCGAGTGATCACGGAAGGCTCCTTGAGTCTAGTTTGAATCGAGTGCGGGGAATGGAAGCCATCATTCAAGCATTCCGGGCCGCGAGATGCAACCGGCCAAATCGGCGCTGCCGTTTACCGCTGAAAACAACAGCCCGCGGCACGAACACGGGAAATCTTTGCGCTCACGTGGAGCGGCTTATGCGCTTTCGCGCCCGCGGCGGTAGCGGACCGGCGGAGATTGCCGGGTGTCGTCGATTTCTTCGTCGAGCTCTTCGCTGTCGGCGTCGTCTGAGTCGTCCGGGTCCTCGTCCTCCAGTTCCGAGTCTTCCTCGACTTCGTCGTCGGTGTCCGTCTTCGGGTCGAGCTCATCGGAGGTCTCGTCCAGTTCGTCCGATGGTCCGTCCTCGTCTTCATCGTCGATTTGCGGCGTCGAACGGCTGGCCACGGTCAATACGCGCCCCGAGCGCGGCGGCGGCACAGGCGCGGCCGCTTGTTTCTGGCCGTTCATCTCATCCCATTGTTCGACGGTCAGCAGCACCTCGCGGGCTTGCGAGCCATTGTAATCGCCGACGATTCCGTCCTCGGCCATGTAGTCGATCAGCCGCGCGGCGCGTCCATAGCCGATTCCCAAGGCCCGTTGCAACAGCGACACGCTGCCGCGGCCTTCGCGCACCACGACGTCGACGGCCCCTTCGTACAGCTCGTCGCGATTGGTCAGCTTGCCCGTTTCCTGGGCCGCCGGGTCGGGCGCTTTGAGTTGCACCAGCTCCTTGACGAACTGCTGCTCGGTGGTGCCGACGAAGTCGACGATGCTGTTGATTTCATCGTCGCTGACGTAGGTGCCCTGGCCGCGCAGCAGCGTGCTCGTGCCGGGCCACAAAAACAGCATATCGCCATTGCCCAACAATTTGTCGGCGCCCATCTCGTCGAGCACCACGCGGCTGTCCGTGCGGCTGGCTACCTGGAACGCGATGCGGGCAGGCAAGTTCGACTTGATCAGGCCGGTAATCACGTCGACGGTTGGCTTTTGGGTCGCCAGCACCAGGTGGATGCCGACCGCGCGGCTCTTTTGCGCCAGGCGGATGATGTGCTGTTCGACTTCCTTGGCCGAGGTCATCATCAAGTCGGCCATTTCGTCGGCCACGATCACGATGTACGGCAAGGTGGTGGGGATGTTCTTGCGCTGTTCATCGTCTTCCGGTTGCAGCCGGTCCATCAGCTCTTCTTCGCCGAGCTGGTTGTAGACCCCAATGTGCCGCACTCCCGCCCGCGCCAGCAGCGTGTAGCGCTCCTCCATCTTCTCGACGGCCCACGCCAGGATGGCCTCCGCCTTGCGCATGTCGGTCACGACCGGGTGCATCAGGTGGGGCAGCTTTTTGTAGGGACTCAACTCGACCATCTTGGGGTCGATCATCAGCATCCGCACTTCGTCCGGCCGCCGCGTCATCAGCATCGACACGATGATCGAATTGAGACACACGCTCTTGCCGGTGCCGGTGCGCCCGGCGATCAACAAGTGGGGCAAGGTCGAAAGGTCGACGACCATCGGCTTGCCCGAGACGTCCTTGCCCAGGTAGATGGGAATGCGCATCTTGTGGGCCTTGCCGTTGGCTTCTTCGATTACTTCGCGCAGCCGCACGAGGTGCCGCTCGGCGTTGGGCACTTCGATGCCGACCGTGTTTTTGCCGGGGATCGGAGCCACGATCCGCACGCTGGGAACGCGCAGTGCGATGGCCAGGTCATCGGCCAGGCTCGTGATCTTCGACAGCCGCAGGCCGGCCTCGAGCTCGACCTCGAACTGCGCGATGACCGGCCCGGTCTCGATCTCGACGACCTTGACGCGGAAGCCAAAATTGAGAAACGTCTTTTCCAGAATCTTGGCTTGTCGCCGGACTTCCTGCTCGTGCTCTTCGTAACAGATTTCCTCGCCTTCCAAGAGCAGGTCGATCGAAGGCAACTCGTATTGCTGCGCTTCCTCGGCGCGGCTTGCCGCGTCGAGCTCCTCCATGACTTCTTCGCGTTCGCTCTTGCGCGGGCGCTTGAGCCGCGGCTCCCCGCCAGCCTGGTCTTTCTTGTCCGTCGTGCCGTCGGACAGCGACTCTTCCTCAGCAAGCTCGTCGGCTTCGTCCTGGGCCTCGCTCGCGTCGGCGTCGTCCTCATCTTCGACCTTGCCGGGCTTGGCCTCGGCGGACGCCGTGGTGGACTTTCCACGGATTCGAATCGGCGGATCGTCCTCGCCGCCGATTTGTTCGTCCAAATCGGTCCGCGCGCCACGACGGGCTTGCGTCCTGTCGGACGACGGCGCAGCGCCCAGCCGCGCACGCGCAAGCGCCGCACCCGGTGCCGACAACACGCGAGCGGCCAGGCGAGGCAGCATGTATTCGGTGCATAACAGCAAGCCGCCGACCAATAGGCTGATCGTCAACAAATACGCGCCGGCGCTGGCAAAGTGCATTTCGAGCAGGCCGCGTCCCGCCGCGCCCAAATATCCGCCGGGCCCAATGACGGGTCCCGGCGACCAGGTCCACCCCGACAGGGATACCAGTGTGGACAAAGCGATAAACGAGAGCAGCCAGCCGACGCCGCGCAAGATCGGGTCCGAAATTGCTCGCCGAGCCAAGAGCGCGCCGTCGAATACCGCCAGCGAAACCAACAGATACCAGGCCCCGACGCCGCAAGCCTGCAGCAGCAAGTCGGCGACAATCGCGCCGGAACGTCCGCAGGCGTTGCTGGTATGGCTGGGCGGCGGATACACCAGCGCGTCGAGCGAATCGGCCGAGTCGTACGTGAACAACGACAAGCCGAGAAAGGCGCACAGCGCGAGAAGCGCCAGCGCAACAAGATCTCGTTTTACACTCCGTGGTTCGAACATACGCGCTTGGCGGTGGTCCATTTTCGCCGCCGTGATCCCTTTCACGGTCGGCTCAAGCGTGGGCGTGTCCTGCGGCCCTTGAAGTCCATCTCGCGTTATTGCTGTCGGTTGGTAGCCCCGTGGGGGCGCGTTTTCGGTGGGTTGTCGGCTTCCTGGTGCTCGCTCCAATGAAAAGCCTAGCACGCGGCCCGCAGCGCGGACGTGAGGAAGGCTCCCGCGGCGCTCCGTGCAGGCGACCGTCGCGCCGGATGTTCGCAATCTACCGATTGTGACGGCATTGGATACGCGCCGGGCCGCTCGCTACGTCGGAGCAAAGAACTTGGCCGGACCCAACCGCCCGTCGGGCCGCCGGGCCAAGATCGCGACTAATGTGCCCTGTTCGTCCAGGGCAGCACACTGATGGTCGGCAACGTCAGGCGCCCAGATCGGCAGGCCGTGGGACAGGGCCTTGACATCTTCTTCACTCACGACGCGTTCGCTCATCAACCCCCGCACGGCCAAGACGGCCGGCAGCAAATGATCGGCGATAGTGTCCCGCACGAGAGTATCAGGATCGATCGCGGTCTCGAGTGTGAAGCAACCAATGGCCGCGCGCGTCAGGGCCGACATCACGGCGCCGATGCCGCATCGCTCTGCCAGGTCTCGGCCGAGCGAACGAACGTAAGTGCCCGAGCCGCACTCGATGTCGAGACAAAGCTCGGGGTACTCATAGCGGACGATTTCGAGCCGATGGATGTGGATCGCCCGCGGTGCAAGTTCGACCTCCTGGCCCGAACGCGCCAGGGCGTACGCCCGCCGGCCCGCGACTTTTAGCGCCGAGAACGCCGGGGGGCGTTGCATCAAGTCGCCAACAAGCCGGCCGGCCGCGGCCTCAAGCTGCTCGCGCGAGGGCGGCACGGCGTCCGACGACACGGTGACTTCACTTTCAATGTCTTCGGTCGCGCTGGTGCGGCCGAGCAAGAACGTGGCCCGATATCGCTTCGGCATCTGCTGAAGGTATTCGACCAGCCGAGTGGCCGGGCCGACTCCAAGTACCAACACGCCGCTGGCCAGCGGGTCGAGCGTGCCGGCGTGCCCGACCTTCGCCGGCCGGACCAGCCGAACGACCAGGTCCACGACGCGGCGCGAAGTCACGCCCGAGGGTTTGTTCAGATTCAACAGGCCGAACATCGATGTCATGCGTCAACAGCCTCGGATTGCGAAGTCGTACAACTCTGCGATCTCGCCAGCGCTCTTGTCGGTCATGCCCGTGAATCTCCGGTAGAGCGCATCGACGTCTTGCACGGCCAACGCGGCCAGGGCGCGGAACTTGTACTCCAAGAGTCCGGCCAGCGTGCCGCTCGTGTTGCGGGCGTGCCCCTCGGGATACATGACCAGTCCACTTGACAACCGTCCCAAGTCCGCGTGCTCGATTTCCAGCGTCGTTGGAATGCCGTCGGGATACTTCTCGTCATACTCGCGCCCGCCGTGGCGAAACTCGATGCGATCCATAATCTCGCGCGTGAGCGGATGGACCAGGCTGGCGGCGTCATAATCGGCCGGCAGGAGCATCAGTTCGCGCCAACCGGCCTGGCGCTGTTCGAGTGCCTTGCGCACGAGCGTGGCGATGATGTAGACCATCGAGTGATCGGCGCTTTGCCGAGTGCGCGGATCGCGCTTGGCTGGGTCGCCGATGATGCCAAACGCCGGTTCATAGATCGTGATGCGGATCGATGTGAGCTTTTTGGCGTCGGCCAACAGTTGAGGATGCTTCGCGAGCAGATCCATCAGGCCCTGAATCGCGCCGGCCGACTGGTGTTCGTACAGCCCGAGCTTGAAATGCATGCCCATCACGGCAAAGTCTTCGCCACCGGCGGCCAAGGCCAGGTCAAAAGGGCTCTCTTGCTTGCCGGCGGGTTTTTCGAAGAGGCAGAAGATCGCCTCGGGGTTGCGGAAAATGTCGGCCGGACCCACGAAACCGCCCAGCGCGCGGCGCATGCTGAGCACGGCCGCTTCGGCGCTGATGGCCGCCGACGCTCCCTTGGAGTCGGAAAGTTGCTTGCCGGCGCGAATCGCCCGAAACGGAATGTAGTGGGCCACCACGAGTCCGATCGCCGATTCGATCTGTTCGGCCGTGGCGCCCAAGACGGCGCCGTAGGTCGCTGCCGAAGCGATCGCGCCGTGCACGACGTGGTCGATCTTGTAATCCTTCAGGGCGAAAACTTCCGCCAGTCGGCCGCGAATCTCGTCCAGCAGAATCATCGCCCGCAATGTCTGCCGGCCGTCGAAACCCACGATTTGCGCGGCCGCGACCGCCACGGGATAGAAATCGTTGTGGCCGAATTCGCCGCGGGTCGCGCCCCGTGCCGGGTTGTAGCCGAAGTTCGTGCCATTGGCGTCCCACTCGCGCACGGCCGAACTATTGGCCACAACCGCCTTTTCCGGCATCACCGTGGCGCGCGAACCTAACAGCGGCACTCCGCCCGCGGACGTCTTACAAGCATATTCAATCGCTTCGGCGCGCAGCACCCGCGGCGCGTTGGCGCCGCAGGCCAAGGCCGACACGCCGCAGGCGATGCTATCCAAATGGAATTGCTCGACCCGGTCGTAAACAATGTCGGCCGGCTCGCCCAGTTTTCCGGCCAGAAAGTCGAGGGCATATTGTCCAATCCCGCGCGCCTGGTTGTCGGTTCGCGGCAAAATCACCCACTGGTTCGACACGGAGATCTTCCTCGCGACAAAAAATTGGGACGCGTTAGTCCGCCTCGGCGGCGGTTCGGGCAATCTACCGGCGATGCCAGTGGATTGTAAACCCGCCTGCGCGACGCGGCCGTTTCCTGGCCTCGAACGGGCGGCGATGCTACGATTGAGCTTGTCATTTGCGATGCTCGGCAGTCGCTGGAACACTTCGTAACTTGACCCACCGTCCCAAGCTGCCGCTCGGCGCGGCGCAGAATCATGCAATTTGAGCACCTCGGCCCCTATCGGCTGGGAAAAAAACTTGGTCAAGGCGGCATGGGGGCCGTTTACGAGGGCCTCGAGACCAGCTCGGGCGCGGCCGCCGCGATCAAAGTCCTCTCGCCGGCGCTCGCGGCCGAAGAGGGCTTTCGGGTGCGCTTCGAGGCCGAGATCGAATCGCTCAAAAAACTCAATCATCCGCATATCGTCCGGCTCTACGGCTATGGCGAGCAGGCCGGAACGCTGTACTATGCCATGGAGCTGGTCGAAGGAACGAGCCTGGAAGATGAGCTTCGCGCCGGCCGCCGCTTCGAATGGCGCGAGGTGACCACTTTCGCCATCAAGCTCTGCCGAGCGCTCAAACACGCGCACGATCACGGCGTGATCCATCGCGATTTGAAACCGGCCAACCTGCTCTTGACCGCCGATGGAGACATCAAACTTTCGGACTTCGGCATCGCGCGGCTGTTTGGCAACACTCGGCTCACGTCCGAGGGCGGAGTGCTGGGAACCGCCGAGTACATGGCCCCCGAGCAGGCCGACGGCCGGCCGGTAACCGACCGCTGCGATCAATACAGCTTGGGCGGCGTGCTCTACGCGCTCTTGGCCGGGCGACCGCCATTTCGCGCGAAATCGCTCGTGGAAATGCTGCAATTACAGCGCTTCGCCGAGCCCGAGCCCGTGACCCGCTTCGCCCCGCAAACGCCCGCCGAGCTGGCGCGGATTATCCATCAGCTGTTGGAAAAGGATCCCCAAAAACGCTTCTCCAATACGCTGATTCTGTCGCGCAGTCTCGAGGCCATGGAGCGCGGGCTGTCGATTTCGCTCAGCCGCGCGGACGATTTTCCGCCCGCCGGCCCGGAATCGTCCGAGCCGGGCGCCTCGCTCGATAGTCCCCTAGCCCCGACTCTCACGCCCACGCAGTTGGCCGAAGGGGCACGTCCGCCGAATACCGCTTCAGGTGCTGGACATGTCACCGCCGCCACGCAGGCGTACGCTCCGCCGCCCGACGGGCGGTCCACGCCCCAGGCCGACATCGCGATCGCGCGCGAACATTCCGCCGGGCGATTCACCAGGGTCGAGAGCCAACGCGAGCAGCGCACAAGCGCGCTCGGCGAGGCATTGGCCGGCTTGCTGGCGCCACAAACGTTGGCCCTTGCCGCGGGGCTCGTCGTGCTCGTGCTGGGCGGGTGGTACTTGATGCAGCCACCCACCGCCGACGAGCTGTATCAGAAGATCGAAGCGGCCACGGCCGCGGGAGACGTAGACGCCCTGCGGGCGGCGCGACCCACGATCGATGACTTTTTGGCCCGCTTTCCCGACGATCCGCGGAACGACGAATTGCGCGCCACGCGGGACGAATTGAAGCAGGCGCACCCGATCCAACGCGCTTATACCGAAGCCAAGCGCCTCGTGTTGCTCAATCCGGAGCTCGCGCTGGCAAAATTCGCGGCCCTGATCGACGTCTACGACGATGGCGACGCCAGTTCAGAAGTCACGCGCCACTACCTGCGCCTGGCCCGGCAACAGCACAATCGCGTACAGAAACAGATGGACGCGTACGTCGACGACGGCCGCAAGCTGGTCGAATCGCGGATCGCCAAAGCCGCGCAAATCGCCGCCGACAATCCGGCGCTGGCGCGCAAAATCTACTCGGGGATCATCGAGCTCTACGGCGAAAAGTCGTGGGCCGCTGATTTGGTCGAGCAAGCCAAAGCGGCGTTGCGAGCCGCGCCCGATCCACAGGCCACGGCCCGCTAGCTGGCCGTTTAGGTAGCTCTCTCGCACGACCGCAAACATTGACAGGTCACAAGGTGACAGCTTTCGAGCTGCACTGGGATCTGTGGACCGTCAGCCCAGGAAACCCGACAAACACCGCCGGTCACTCGCGGCGCTCAACAGCCGTGGTTTCGCCCCGGCGGTCTTTGAACTATAAAGTAATGGATATGGCGAAGCCCGCGAAATCATCAATTCCGGCGTTCCCGACCACGCGGCTGCGCCGGCTGCGCTATCACCCGGCCGTGCGCGCGCTGACGCAAGAAACGCGGCTCGCGCCGGCCGATCTGATTTTGCCGTTGTTCGTGCGCGGCGGTCGAAACGTGCGGCAGCCGATCAGCTCCATGCCCGGCCATTTTCAGGTGTCCCCCGACCAGCTGTCCGCTGAGATCGAAGAGGTCGCGAAATTTGGTCTGGGCGGAGTCATTCTGTTCGGCATTCCCGACGCGAAAGACGACGTCGGCAGCGACTCGCTGAGCGACGCGGGCATTGTGCAACAGGCGATTGCGACAGCCAAGAAAACTGCGCCCGACGTGCTCGTGATTACCGACGTGTGCTTTTGCGAATACACGTCGCACGGCCATTGCGGAATCGTCAACGATCGCACGGGACGAACTGACGTCGACAACGACGCCACGCTCGAGCTGATCGCCGGCCAAGCGCTCAGCCACGCCCGCGCCGGAGCCGACGTGCTGGCTCCCAGCGGCATGATGGACGGCATGGTGGGCGCGATCCGCGAGCGGCTCGACGCCGAGGGTTTTGCACATCTGCCGATCATGAGCTACGCGGCGAAATACGCGAGCGCCTTCTACGGTCCGTTTCGCGAAGCGGCCGAGAGCGCGCCGCAGTTCGGCGACCGGCGCGGCTACCAAATGGACCCGGCCGCCAGTGCCGACCAGGCGCTGCGCGAAGTCGAGCTCGACCTGGCCGAGGGGGCCGATATCGTGATGGTCAAACCGGCGCTGCCCTATTTGGACGTCATTCGCGGCGTCCACGACCATTTTCCCGGAGTGCCGCTGGCGGCTTATAACGTGTCCGGCGAATTCAGCATGGTCAAAGCCGCGGCCGAGCGCGGCTGGATTGACGAAAGGGCCGTCGCTCTAGAATCGCTGTTGGCCATCCGCCGCGCCGGCGCCAACATTATATTGACCTATTGGGCCAAGCAGGCTGGTCGTTGGCTGGCGTGAGGTTTGGTGGGCACCCGAGGGCCAGTCAGTTTTAGAATTGGGTGCCACTGCTGGCTTGTCCAGCAGTGTCTCCGCGACGCGAAACTAACAGCGATTCGCACGGTTGGACAAGCCAACCGTGGCACACCGATCGAGACGACGCATGCACGCGCGCGAAACATCAACCGGAACAGCCGCCGCGGTATCAGGTTCTCGGCCGCGCAGCCGTGCCGCATTCGCCCGTGCCCGGCGGCTAATGCCCGGCGGCGTCAACAGCCCTGCCCGCGCATTCGGCGGCGTGGGAGGCGAGCCCATTTTCTTCCAACGCGGCGCGGGAGCGTACCTGTTCGACATCGATGGAAACCGCTATATCGACTACATCGGCTCCTGGGGGGCGATGATCCTGGGCCATAACCATCCGTCGGTACTGGCGGCCGTGTGCGACGCCGCGGCGCGCGGCACGAGCTTCGGCGCGCCGACCGAGGCCGAAAGTCATTTGGCCGAACTGTTGATCGAAGCCGTGCCGAGTGTCGAGAAAGTTCGCCTGGTCAGCTCGGGCACGGAAGCCACGATGAGCACCATCCGGCTGGCCCGCGGCTATACCGGCCGCGACATGATCGTCAAGTTTGCGGGCAACTATCACGGTCACGTCGACAGTTTGCTGGTGGCCGCCGGCAGCTCGGCCGCCACGCTGGGAGTGCCGAATTCGCCGGGCGTAACCAGCGCCACCGCCCGCGACACGTTGGTGCTCGAGTACAACGATCCGGCCGGTTTGGAAACTGCGTTCGCCGAGCACGGCCCGCGCATCGCCGCGGCGGTTTTCGAGCCGGTCGTCGGCAACATGGGCTGCGTCGTGCCCACCGCGGCGTTTCTCGATGCGCTTGCGCGCCTGACGAAGAAGCACGGTGCGCTGTGGATCGCCGACGAAGTGATCACCGGATTTCGCGTGGCCTACGGCGGCGCGCAATCGCTATTCGGTTTTACGCCCGACCTGACGACCCTCGGCAAGATCGTGGGTGGCGGTCTGCCGCTGGGCGCCTACGGCGGCCGCGCCGAGATCATGGACCACGTGCTTCCACAGGGAAAGGTTTTTCAAGCCGGCACGCTCAGCGGCAATCCTGTCGCCACGGCGGCGGGCATCGCCACGTTGAAAGTATTGCGCGACGAACCGCCCTACGCCCGGTTGGAACAACTCGCCGCGCGGCTGGCTGCGGGACTCGACGCGGCGGCAACGGCAGCCGGCGTTGAGCACAGCGTGGCCCGCGTGGGCAGCATGATGACCCTGTTTTTCAATCCCGACGCGGTCACGAACTGGAATGTCGCCAGCCGCTCGGATGTGCGCCGCTATTCCCGATATTTTTGGGGCCTGATCGAGCGAGGAGTGTACCTGCCCTGCAGCCAATTCGAGGCGCTGTTCGTTTCGGCGGCCCACACCGTGGACGACATTGAGGCGACGGCCGCGGCGGCGAGAGCGGCGCTTCAGTGAGAAAACTCCGGGGAATTTCGGCCACGGCGGGCATCACGCTGCATCCAGCGCCAGGGGAGCCGGAAACTGCCACTTTAGGGTGGCTTGATGGCCTTGCAAAGCGAGGGACCGCCAACGAACGTTTTTTATAACTCCGAGCTCAACCCAGACTTGCGCTCGTCAGGGGAGGCCGGTGGCTGTATTTAGAAAAAACAAAAAATTCTTGAGCAGAAACTTGCAAGTTGTAGGGACTGTGACTATATTCGGGGAGTTAATGCGTAGCTGTTGTAGCTAAGCAACCTTGCCAACTTCACTGTTCTTCTTAAGGAGACCGCTAATGCGTATGAAGACAAAGGGTGGTGTTACGCCATGCGATCGGCGTCTAGATCGCAGAAAGGTGGCGATCGCTGCTGCGGCAGTGCTCTTCTTATCGGCCACCAGTGTTCGAGCGAACGTCGTGGAATTCAAACTCGACATGGACCAGAGCTATCTGAAGCAAGCCAATAAGCTCGTGGGTCCGGCGCTTGGTGGCAGCAAGACGTCGGTGCCGCAAGTCGCTTCGACCGGTCCTTACGGGGAAGCTTCGGACAAGACACATTGGTTTGGCAGCCTGTATGTCGACCTCCAGCCCACGACGATCCAACTGTTGCCGGGTTCTTACATGAGTGGCGTCTACACCGGCGCGTATGTTCCTCATGATCCGGTGATCTCGGATCCCGTTTCTCCCCCGGGGAACACGGGAGTCGAACCGGGCAATTATGGCATTCAGATCGCCGCCATCGGTCTGTTTGCCGTCCAGTACGAACTGGTATTGGACAACGGTAATC
>JBGQHN010000098.1:0-13161 GCA_041497975.1 Planctomycetia bacterium
GCCGCTGCGATAGACGATCTGGCGGTCGAAGACGTAACCCACTTCGAAGTTGGCGTGCAAGCCGCGATAGCCGTACGACTCGAGACCCAAGTTCACGCGAATGTCGTTGTAGTCGGCCTGGTCCGAGATGCCTCCAATCCGCTGGATGGTCCACGAGCCGCCGCCGTACTCGCCGCTGACGTACGCCCACAGGTCGGTGTTGCCGATCGTGGTCCAGCGGTGCGCCAGCTTGGGATTAGGGAATAGAATCTCGTAGCGGGCGTCGGGATTTGGCGTCCAGATGAGTCCGCCGGCTGGCAGAATCTTGACCACCACGCGATCGATATAGACCACGCCCAGGGCGAACTGCAAGTTCGGCGTCAGCGTAACCACTCCCAGGCCGCGGCCCATCACGCGGATGCTGTGCGTGGTGAAGGTATTGAAGTCCGTGTAGACGCCCACCCGGACTCCCAGGTTGGCGCCGAACCAGGGATTGATCTGCGGATGCCAGGCGCCGTCCAGATACGCGTCGTAGGTGACCGGCGGCAGATCGGCGAAATCGGGGGCGGCAGTGACGGGCCCTTGGAAAAAGTGCGCGCTGAATCCGGGCGTGATCAAAAACGGAGCGCTGGTGCGGAAGAACGGCACGGCGAACGTGGCCGAGGTGTCGACGTCGTTGACTCCCAGGCTGTTGGAACCCATGTCGGACAGCCACGTGTATCGTCCGCGCACTTCCTGCAGGAATCGCGTTGGCTGTCCGAAGCTGAAGCCGCCCGGCGGCAAAATCTGCGGCGTCCCGATCCCCTCGGGGTACAGGGCCCCCGGTGTCGGAGAGTAAGGCGAAGGCGCGTATGGCGAGTACGGCGTCGGCGACGCGAATGGCGCGGCAGGAGGCGGCGTTGTGTAGGGAGAATAAGCCGGCGGTGCGGCGTACGGCGAATAAGGCGCGGGCGTTTGGACGGCGGGAGCCGCATAGGGATCGAACGTCGCGCTCAGCGGGCCGGCGGCCGGGCTCGCTGAATACGTCGTGGCCGGCGGAGCGGTCCAGGTCGGAGTCGTCGTCGCCGCGCCTGGAGCGCTAACCATCGTTGGAAACTGCACTCGCTGTCCCCACAGCGGCAGCGCGCTGGCCAAGCACAGTGTGAACACCATGCCGCGCAAGCAACAAGCGGTGGAAGAACTGGTTGCCTTCAAGCTCGGAACCGAGTGCGTGAGAAGGGAATCCGCCCCGGGGCGGAATTATTTAGGCGGGGTTCAATAACAAGCCCCGATCCGCAGGTCAAGATCAACGGGCGTTGGAACGCTCAGCGGTCACGCTAGCGGAGCGACAAAATGGCCCACCGGCCGGCTCTTCGCCCACAAAGTCGTTGGCCCAAGGCTGATGGCTTTGATAGCATGGACCATCGTTCCACGAGAGGGCAACCGCCGCCCCCCTACGAAGCAAAGTTGCCGCGATCATGGCCATGCCAGCGACCGACGAGCTCGATCGGGAACGACTGGCCGGCAGCCGGGTCGTCGCTCGGTTCGAGTATTTTGCCACGCTGGGCTCAACCCAGGACCGAGCACAGGAAGTCGCCCGCGCATCCGACTGCGGTCCCTTGCCGCTACTGATTGTGGCCGACCAGCAGAGCGCCGGGCGAGGCCGTGGCGCCAATCTCTGGTGGACCGGCCGCGGGAGCCTGGCACTCAGCCTGCTGTTCGATCCGGCCGACTGGAACGTGTCGAACCATCCCCTGCCCGAGCGATCGCTGGCCGTCGGCGTGGCAATTGTCGAAACGCTGCGGTCGCGGGAGCTCGGCCACGAGATCGGACTGCATTGGCCCAACGACGTGTTCGTTTCCGACAAGAAAGTGGCCGGCATTTTGATCGACGTGCTTCCCGACGGACGCCACATCGTGGGCATCGGGTTGAACGTCAACAATCGTCTGGCCGGCGCGCCCGACGACGTTCGCGCTCGCGCAACAAGTTTGTGCGAACTGGCAGGCCGATCGTTCGATCGCACGGCGCTGTTGCTGGACCTGTTGGAAAACCTGGAAGCGGCCGTGCGCGCCTCGGCGGCGGCGCCGCAAGAATTTGGCCGACGGTTCCAAGAGTTGTGTCTGCAATTGGGCCGCGAGTTGACGGTCGAAGTTGGAGCTCAGCGTACCACCGGACTTTGCGCCGGGATCGCATCCGACGGCGCGCTCTTGCTCGACACGCGCAGCGGCCGGCGGAAGTTCTATTCGGGCGTGTTGCGCTAGCGGACCGCAACCATAGAAGGCGGTTGAAAAATGGGACTGGCTCCGAGCCAGATCGCCCGAAAACGCGTGAAAAACCATGTCCGCGAGGTGCCTGTCCCAGTTTTACAACAGGCAGCGACGAGAGCCCCACTAACTCGCCCGCCCGCGCTCGGCCGGTTTTCGCCGCAGCACCGTCACGCAAATTTCCTGGCGGTTATGAGCCAGTTGCCTGGCCCTCACCTGGGCATATCCCCAACCGCGTATGCGCTCCAGGTAGCTCGGAATTTCTTCCGCCAGTTCCCAGTTGAGCAACTTGAGGGTTAGCAGCAGGCCGCGGACGTTCACGGCCGGGTGGGTCACAAGCGATTCGACCGTGTCGAGCGTGTAGCGCGGCGCCACGTTCATGTCCGCCGTCAACCAGGTCACGCCGCGCAATTCGCGCCGCCGCACTTCCGAGCCCCGCTTTTGAATGTGCGTAAAGTTCCGATTTGCCAACACGCGCGGATCGACGCGCGCCGGGTCGATCCCGATCACCTTCAGGCCATGCGCCAGCAGGGCCTGGCTCGCGCCCCCCGGCGCGCAACCGATCTCGACGACGCGCTGTCCCGGGCGGATGGGCAATCCGGACCAGGCCAGCGCGTCCTCCATTTTGAGATAGGCCCGCGAAACGGCCTCGCTCGGAAGCGCGATCTCTCGCAGCCCGCCTGGAAAACGCGAATCGCCCGCGTCGGCTCGATGGTAACCGACCCACCACCGCTCGGCCTCTACCAACGTGCAGTCCAATACGAGTTGGCCCGGTTGTGCGATTGTGGCAAGCGGCGCCTTATCGCTAGCGCGTTCGAGCCAAACCCGGCGAATGGCTGCCTCGGCGGCATGCGCCTCGGGCGTGATGTGGGGCTCGAATCCGCGCACTCCGGGCGTCGCCGTGTCCCGTTGCCAGACGTGCAGCGCATCGAATGAGCGGTCGGCAACCGCATCACAGAATTCGATCGCTCGCCGCTCGACGCTGGGCGCCTCGACTTTGCCCAGCGAGAATCCCCAGGTGCGGGCGAATACGCTTCCGAGGTCGAAGTCGCGCGGCAGATCGTGGTCGGGAAGCTTGAACGTCAAGAAGCCGGGGCGCGAGAACGATAAGCGGAAAGGCGGCCACTCGCGCGCCACCTCGGATTTCAACGCGCGCTCGGCCCCTACCTGGCAAGTCGCGAAGAGGAAGGCCGGTTGTTGTCGGTCGTCGCCCGCATGGCGAACCACTACTTGCCCCCGACGATCTGAACTTGCGCGGCCGAGCCGGGCACGTCGGCAAGTTCCGCTCGCAAGTCATCCCCGGATTTCGTCCCCAAGAGGAAGGTAATCGAGTGCACGCCGGCCGGCAAGTCGAGCGTCAAACGCGACGCGGCCGATGTCGGCGCCGAGTCCAACCAGATTCTGTCGACGTCACCTGCGACGAGCAATTCAATCTTGCCGGGCGTCGCGACCTCCAAATGACACCGCACCACACGCCGCGCCCCACCCGATCCGTTCAGCTCTTGGATCGGTATGGACGCCACGGGCAGATTTCCCGACACCTCGCTATAGACGCTCGTCCATTTCGCCCTGGATTCGTCGCCCAGCGGTCTGCCGGAACCAGCCTGGGTGAGATCGGCCAGCAGTTCCGGGCCGGAAGCCAAGGCCTGCCAGCGGCGCACGACGCGAGACTTTCCGGTGGCAAAGGGCCCCACTTTTCCCAATTCCGAGAGAAACCGCACCAGGTCGACCAGTTCGGTGCGCGTCAAATTGTCGGCCAGTCCGACGGGCATCAGCGACCCGCCTTCTTTCCTTTCTTCGACGGCCTCGAGGTTCACGGTCACCTCGCGGTCTTCGACGTCTCGTAGTGCCAGCTCTTTATCGGTTTCGCGTACTTTCACTCCGCTCACGATGAGGCCGTCGACCACGACCGTCAGCGAGTGGTAGTTCTCCTTGATCTTGGCGCTAGGTTGCAAGATCGATTCGATCAGGTAATCGACCTGCGCGCTGGCGCCGACGCTGGCCAGATCCGGCCCGACGCGCCCGCCGGCGCCCGCGATCGCGTGGCACTTCAGGCAGGATTGTTCGCCCCGGCGAAAGATGGCCTCGCCCCGCTTGGCGTCGCCCTTGGCGCCGACGTCGGCCACGAGTTCGCTCACCTCGCTCGGCGACAGGGCGCGCGTCGCCGCCGCGATTCCGCCGGCAGCGGTCAACGCCGTGACGAGTGCTGGTTCTTCGCGGGCCGCCGAGCGAACGGCGCGAATGGCCAACTTCGCGGTATCGGCCGGCAACGTTATCCCCTCAAGTGCCGCGCCCAGCGCGGCGACCCCGGCCTTGCGGTCCAGGATGGCCAAGATCATCGGCGCCGGGTCGGCCGAAAAAGACTCTTCTCGCATGATCGCGATCAATTGCTGCGAGGCCGCGGTCACGTCCAGCGCCGCCAGCGCCGCGATCGCCATGACGCGGATTGTTCTAGGCTTGTCGGCCGCGCACAGCGCGACTAGCGCGGGCGCGCTTCCGGCGCCCAACGAGGCCAGGCCCTCGAGGGCCGCACGGCGAACCGGCTCGCTCGTACTGTCGGCCGCCGCCAACCGGTGCAATGGCTCGCGCGCCGAATCGAGCCGCCACGCTCCGGCCGCGCGAATCGCCGCGATCCGCAGCGGCTCGTCATCGTGGCCAACGAGCGTCGCGATCGGTCCAAGGTCACCGGCGGGCTGGATTTTTCGCAGCTGCGCCGCCTTGACCAAAGAGGCCAACAAAGCCGCTCGCGACTCGTTCGGCGCTCGGTCGTCGAGAGCCATGTCGAGAAGCACGCGCAGCTCTTGCGGGCCGCCCAGGGCCGCGACTAGCTGCAACACGCTCTGCCGGCGCTCGGTCGGCAATTTGCCTGTTGCCAGCAAGTCCATCAACGGTCCGACCACGCGGGGCGAACCGGCGGCTTGCAGCACGTACGTAAGATGTTGAACGTTGCCCCCAAAATCGATTTGGCCGCGCTCCAGCGCCGGCAGCCAGGACGATTGCAAGTCGCGCGCGGTCAACCATAGCGCGTGGTCCAAAAAGTGATCCATCGGGTGATCGAGCGCCCGCATGGCCACCTGTGCGGCTTGAGCCGAACGCAAGTGGGCCAGCGCGCGGACAGCCTCGAGTCGGACTTGCGGATGCTCGTCTTCGACTTGCACGGCCAGCAGCGCCGCTGCCTGCGGAATTCGGGAAATCCATGCGTCGAGCACGCGCGTGGCGGCGGCCCGCGCGCGATGATCCTTCGAGCGCAAGAGCTCGGCGAGCAATTGGGGTTCGACCACGTCGAGCGCCTGGTACGTCCAGAGGGCTGCGGTTCGCAAATGTTCGAATTCGCTGTCCGCGGGGTCGAGCCCCTTGACCCATGTGGCGAGCGGCCCAACGACAACCGTGCCCCGGTTTTTGAGCTCGAGCCGGGCGTGCAGCCGCGTGAAATCCTCCGGTGCGCGCAGCGCATCGAGCAATGAGCCGATCGAGGCGCCGACCAATCGCGGCCGCTCGACCAGATCCCGGTCCTTGACCGTCACGCGCCAGATGCGGCCGTGCGTGTGGTCGCGGCGCTCGTCGCGGAAGTCGACTTCGCCATGTTGAATGATCGGGTTGTACCAGTAGGCGATATACAGCGCGCCATCGGGCCCCATTTTGGCGTCGACGGGTCGGAATGCCGCGTGCGTGGTCTTGATAATCTCGCCTTGCTCGCGCGACGAATAGCCCGCGCCGGTCTCGCTGAGAACGAAACGACATACGCGGTGGGCCCGGAAATCGTTGGTGACCAGGCTGCCCCGCCAGTCTTCGGGAAAGTGCCGGCCGCTGATCACTTCCAGCCCGCAATGCTTAGGGCTGCCGGGGTTGAGTCCCTTGAGGATTTTCGTCGCGCCGGCATAAGTGAACATCGTGGCGCCGGGAAACACGTAATTGATTCCCTCGCCGCCCGCCCCGTCGGTGGCGAACGACTGGCCCCAGTCGTCGAAGATGTGTCCCCAGGGATTGCACAGTCCGCGGGCGAAAACCTCGAGCTGCATGGTCTCGGGCCGGAACTGCCAGATGCCGCCGCTGTTCAGGCGGCGCACGCCATGCGGCGTTTCAATGTGGCTGTGAATGTAGATCGATTGATTGAAGTACAGCATCCCGTCGTGACCCCAGCGCAGGGTGTGCAGGATGTGGTGCGTGTCTTCGGTGCCGAAGCCCGACAGCATGACGCGGCGGGTGTCGGCCTTGCCGTCGCCGTCGGTGTCGCGGAAATGCACGAGCTCGGTGCTGTTGGCCACGTACGCGCCGCCGTCACCCGGCTCGACTCCGGTGGGAATCAACAATCCGGCGGCGAAGATCGTGGTTTTTTCGGCACGGCCATCGCCGTCGGCGTCTTCCAGAACCAGAATCTTGTCGTCGGCCTCCTGGCCTGGCTTGACGTGCGGATACACCTCGCTGCTGGCGACCCACAACCGTCCCTGGGCGTCGAAATTGATGTGGATCGGTTTGGCCAGCAGCGGATCGGCCGCGTACAGGTTGACCTCAAGACCGTCGGCGACTTGAAACGAACGCCGTTCCAACTCGGGATCGGGATCGGGAATGACCTTGAGATCTCGCTGGGCCCAGGCCGCAGGCGCCGCGGCCAACAACATTCCGACCACGAACAACCCCCTGCGCATCCGGTTGAAAATCAAACTACGGGCTGACATCATTTGGAATCCAATTTGATCAGTTCATATTCTCGCTCAGCCGGCGCGCTTAGGCCGTGGATCACGGCTTCCTTGGCGGCCACCAAGGGATCGAATTGCGGAATCTCGACCGCGTTTTGCCCTTGCTCGTGCTTGCGGAAGCCGAACAGGTATGTTTCGTTTTGCGGCCGCCAACGACGAAAATAAAGCAAGTTCTTGGCGACGATCGTGCGGCGCAGCTTCTCGGCTTGGTCGAAGTCGGGCCCGCTCGTGATGCCCAGGCCGGCGGCCCATTGCGCGGCCGTGCCCACGCGTACTTCGTGGTCCGCGATGCGCAGCGCATACTTCCCGGCCGGAAGGTGCAAGACGCGCACGATCCGCCGATCGCCGACCTCCACGGCGTTGGCCGGTGACTCGGCAGGCGGCGGCGCAAGCGGCAACGTTTCATCGAGCGCTCGAAACGTGAGCCGCGCGGGCGAGAAGCGAGCACGCCCAACCACGGTGCCGCGTGCCGAGATATTGCGGTTGGCCGCGTCGATCTCGATTTGCCAGCGCCGCGGCGGCAGTCCCAAGGCTTGCTCGATAACGGGCGTGGCCCGCCAATAACCGTAGGCCGTCAAGTGCAGTCCGTTATCCGTCAGCGGGACCGGCGTCGGCGGCCGCAACTTTTTGCCGAGCAAGTCATACAAATTGACGAACGGCGCCCGGCGCTTGGCCGCGACTTCGGCAATCGCATCGCTATAAATCTTGAGGTCCTTGTTGTGCTCGGCAGGGTCGGGCAGCGGACGGCCCATGTCTTCGTGCGGCGGGGACGAAATGAAAACGATGCGCGCGCCCGTTTCATCGAGCATCGCCAGCAGCGCGTCCAAGCCGCTCAGAAACGCGTCCAAACCTGCCTTGCCGGCGAACGACTCGTTGGCGCCGTAGTTCAGGAGAATCACCGTTGGCTTCAAGGCCAGCACGTGCTCGCGCAGATGCTCGAAGCCATCGGCGACGGATCCAAAGCCGGCGCGGGCCTCGCCAAACACGTTGTCGCCACTCCAACCGAGATTGCGAAATTGCACGGCGTGTGAGCCAAAGCGGCTAGTCAGGGCAGCCTCCAAGTAGCCGTGCGCTGCGTCACGCTCAACCCACGTGCCGCCAATGAGCACGACGCGATCTGCCGTGCCCAGCGTGAATCGCTCGCGCTGGGTTGGCCGTGCGGGCGTCGACGCCACCGACTGGCCCAGGGCCTCGCGCGAAAGGATCGTCGCCAGCAAGGCGGCAAAACAACACCATCGCCACGGTCGACTCACGCGGGTCTCCTCACACTGGGGGCTCTTTAGCAGGCGACTAGGGCCGCCGTGGATCACACGGCCCTGACGAATTGGAGTTTAGTTTACGCCGCGAGCTGATGCCAGCCGGTGGAGTTTTCGGCCGGTCCCTCGACGATCCGGCTAAGGTTGGGGGAGGACCGACGCTCGGCACCCTGCTCACTCATTGTCCTCTTCGAAGTCGTCGCCAATCTCTTCGTCATCATCCGACACGTCGTCGCCCGACTCGACGTTGAACTCGTCGTCCTCGAACTCCTCTTCGAAGTCGTCGTCGAAATCATCGTCGAAGTCGTCTTCGTCGAAATCGTCGGCCTGCTCGATGGGCTCGGCCGGCTCGACGATCTCTTCGATGTCGTCCAGGTCTTCGTCTTCGTCCTCGGCGCGAATCGCCGGCGCGTTGGTGACCGGCCGGACAGCGAAATGGAAAGGCGCGGTAGCACCGGAGAATACAAACATGGCACAAATTTCCTATGCATGACCTCGAATAGAGATCACCCTCGCGGCGCGTGTGGCCGTGGGCAATCCAGTCGGTCAAATATATCGACAACGCGGCAGTTTGCCAGCCGAGGAAGTTCTACGGAACAAGCAACCGCGCGGCGGGCGTGCCGCCGCGCTTGGCGGCGTAGTACGCGTCGAAAAAGTCACACTCCCCTTTCAGCAATGCCTGGCCCTCGCGGATCGTGTTGCCGAATTCGAGATAGGGTTCTTTTTCTTGGTCGTAAGCCGGCCAATCTGGAAGATTTCCGCCGTCGGGTTCGCCGCTAGCTGCGAAGCGCACCCAGGCGCCCGACATTGCCTCGGCCAGCTTTTGGTCGGCCGGCTCGCTCATCCAGGACACCTTGCGCAAATTGTCAAAGGCGTAGATGATTTCGGCCGCGTGGTATGCCCCGTACTTGGTCGCGTCGGGTCGAGGCGGCACGCGCGAGAAGTAATAAACGTAGGCCTGCCCCCCCGCCTTGCGCATCAAGCGGGCCCACGTGCGCATCTCCCAAGTAAACCATTCGTCGCGAAGGCTGTGCACGAACGCGTCGCGGACGTCGCTTTCGCTGGTGACCGGATAAACCTTGAGAAAGCGGTCGCTCAAGTCGTCATATTTACGCTTCGAGGCCGCCAGAAAACTGTTTACGTTGCTGGGCACCATCGGGCCGGCTAGCGCCGTGCCTTCGTCGGCATTCGACCCGACGATGACCGGCACGAGATTTTGCTTTCCCTGGAAGTAAATGTTGAAGATTTCGTCAGGAAACACCCAGCCGTCGACGTTGGCGCGCGTGCGGGCCTGGGCGGGATCCTTGGCGGCGGCCGCCAGGATTTCCTCGGTCGTCTTGGCGCGCAGGGCCGCCAGCGGGGCGTCCGCTTTGTCGCAGCCCAGTATGGCCGCCAGGCTCTCGCCGGCTTTCTCGGCCGGTGGCAGTCCGTGGACCTCGCGCTTCAGGTATTGCATGGGCGAAAAGCATCCGCCGCTTTCGCCGATTGCGCGGTGGAAAAGCCCCCTGGAAAGGGGCGTGGCCACTAGCGCGCACACGCTCCACGAACCGGCCGACTCGCCAAAAATGGTCACTCGGCCCGGATCGCCGCCGAACGCGGCGATGTTGCGCTTAACCCACTGGAGGGCCGCGATCTGGTCGAGCACGCCGTAATTGCCCGACGAAGCGTGCGACGATTCGCTGCTCAGGGCCGGATGGGCGAAGTAACCGAACGGGCCCAGGCGATAGTTGATCGTCACCAGCACCACGCCCTTGCGCGCCAGCGATTCGCCGTCGTACACGCCGAGCGAGCCCGAGCCGCGCGTCAGCGCGCCGCCATGAATCCACACCATCACCGGGCGTTTTTCGTCAGCCTTTTCGGCCGCCGTCCACACGTTCAGAAAAAGACAGTCCTCGCTTTGCGGTTGCGGCGGTTGCGCGTAGATCGAACCGGTCGGATACGAGTTCTGCGGGCACACGAAGCCGAATTGTTTGCACTCGCGAACGCCCTGCCAGCTTGCGGGCGGTTGCGGCGGTTGCCACCGAAGTTTTCCCACCGGAGGCGCCGCGAAGGGGATGCCCTTGTAGACGCGAACCTTTCCGTCGTCTCCGACGCGCTGGCCCGAGATCATGCCCGCATCGGTCCGCAGTGTTTCCTCGGCCCCCGGCGAGACAGCCGCGCGCGAGATCGTTGCCAGGCAAATTGCCAGCATGAACGCCAGCTTGTACGCACGCAAAGGTCTCATTGCACGCCTCCGATATCCGGGAGCAGGACAAGAAATGGGGCGCGTGCTCGCCGAGCGCGACCGCCCGAGTTAACCTAGCGAGACCCAGTCGAGATTGCAAGTTTGCGGCGCTCCGTCTGCGCCGACGACCTGGCCAGGGCTAACGCTGCGTCCAATAGTCCACTACCAACACGTTGTCCAAGCGCGGTCCGACCAGGGCACCGAAGGCCTTATGGGCCGGATGAGGCAGGTACGCGTCGCGGCCTTTTTCGTCGCGGAACGTCACCAAAAAACAATGGGTGAAGCCTTGTGCCCTATTCTCGGTGCTGACGTCGGTGCCGTATTCGAAATCCACGATCGCGTCGATCTTGGTCTTCAGCGCGCGAAACGCGTCGACGACTTCCTTTAACTGTTCGTTGGTCGTGCCGTCTTTGAATTTGAAGAGCACTACGTGCCGCAGAGCCTTTTGGGCAGAGGCCGGCGAATTGTCGGCGTGGGCCGCCGCATAGACGCCGGCAACAGCCAACATCGCGGCCGCCGCCCCTGTAGCGAGGTACTTATGCATGGTTCGAACTCCTGTTTAAAACAAGACACGCGACCAACCACACGATATTCCAGGGACCCGACCAAGGCAATCGAAGCCTGTCGCCGGTCCGGCGCGGTGTGTCGAAACAAGTTCCTTTTCTGGGGGGGTATTTCCCGGTGCCAACTGCTAAGATACTCGCACCCGCCCCGCGCGAACCACGAGTCGCGTTGACTGCCAGTCCACAGAGGGAAAACATCATGAGACGAAGCACGTCGTGTCTGGCCTGCCTTTTTTGTGCAAGTTATTGGTTCATTCAAGCCCACGCTGCCGACCTGGACGCAACGCGAGTCACCGTGCTGGCCCGTGAGAATACGGTCTCCATCGAGCGCGCTGTGTTGCAGGGCGAGGACTTGTTAGTTCCGGCCAAGGACGTGCTGGCCATCACCGGATTTGAACTAAAGCCACAGGGTTTATGCGCGGGCGACGTTTGCATCACCATCTCGCCCGACTCGCCTTGGGTGTCGAATCAGCTCGGAGCGAAATACTTCAACGTGACTCGCTTCGCCAACGAGATGAATCAAATGTTTGCGGCTGACACGCAGGAAAACTTGTGGAGCTTCACGCCGGTTCCGCGGCCCGAGACCTCGCCGCTCTTGTCCGGCCAGGCCCCCGATTTCGCCCTGGCCGACCGGGACGGAAAGACGGCGCGGCTCTCGGATTTTCGCGGCAAGAAGGTTTTCATTTTGACCTGGGCCTCCTGGTGCGGGTGTCGCTTTGACCTGGCCGGATGGCAAAAGGTTTATGACGAGTTGAAAGACAAGAACTTCGAGATCATCGCCGCGGCCCAGGACACGGCCGGAGCGAAGGTCGCGGATCCCTGGTATGAAAAAGCGCACGTCACATTCACCGCGCTGGTCGATCCCAAGCATACGGTCAGTTCGCTGTACCAAATGGTCAATGTGCCGACCGGCGTGTGGGTCGACGAAAAGGGCAACATCGTGCGCCCGGGAGAAGTCGCTTACAGCAAGGAGCAGCGCGTGCTGGGCCAGACGATCGGCGACAATCGGTACGCGGAAGGCTTGCGAGATTGGGTCGAAAAGGGCGCTCAAAGCGCCTACGTCGTTCCGCCCGACGCCTTGCGGTCCCGGCTGGCGGTCCGCAGCGCGAGCGAGCGGCTCGCCGACGCTCACTTCAAGCTGGGGACGTACTTTTTTGAGCAGCACAAGCCCGAGCTGGCAACCAAGCACTGGCAGGAGGCGCAAAAACTAAATCCCGACAGTTGGAATTATCACCGCCAGGACTGGTCCTTCGAAAAGTCGAAGGAAATGTCGAACTGGTTGGCGAAAGTACGCAAGCTTGGCGATCGGCCCTATTACGCACCGGTGGAGTTTCCACAGGCCAAGCCGGCACAGCAGACGCCTGCCAGCGAGCCCTAAACCGGAGGATTTGCGGGGGCGATTCGCGCCGGGTAACGCCGCGACCCCCCTCTCTGTGCAACGGTGATAAGTCGGCTATAATGGCCTCGAACACGATCCCGCATCTTCTCAGGCCGCGTCAATAAAGTTTGGCCGGGCTTCTGATGAACCAATTCTAAAGGAGGTTCCCCGTGTTTATTCTTCGCTCAGCCCTTTTTTCTCTCGCGTGCACCATGCTCGTTGTGGCCGGTTGTGCCAGGTCAACCGGATCTGGCTCCAGCGTGGGTTCAGCCTCCGGACAGAAGATTTCGAAAATCGAACCCGGGCCCGATGCCCACAAGCGTGCCCAAACCGCTCTGATCAAGGCCAAGCCGGGCGACGTGGTTGAATTTGCCGAAGGGAAGTTCGAATTCACGTCCACGCTGTCGCTCGACGTCAGCAACGTGACCATTCGCGGCCAAGGCGAAGACAAGACGATCTTGGCTTTCAACCAGCAAGGCCAAGGCACGGGCGGCGAAGGCGTCCTGGTAACCAGCAAAGAGAAGTTCACGATCGAGGATCTGGCCATCGAGGACGCCAAGGGCGACGCCATCAAGGTCAACGGCTGTAACGGCGTCACGTTCCGCAGGGTGCGCACCAGTTGGACGGGCGGCCCGAAGGAAACCAATGGCGGCTACGGCCTGTATCCCGTGCTCTCGCAGAACGTGCTGATCGAGGATTGCATCGCGCGCGATGCTTCGGACGCCGGCATTTACGTCGGCCAGTCGGAAAACATCATCGTCCGCCGCAACCGCGCCGAGAACAACGTGGCGGGAATCGAAATCGAAAACTCGGTGAACGCC
>JBGQHN010000099.1:0-13033 GCA_041497975.1 Planctomycetia bacterium
CTCGCAAGCCGCATCGGTAATTTCGAGCAAGCGCTGGCCGATCGCCTCTGGGCCATACTCCAACAGTAATTCGAGGCTGTCGGCCAGGCCCAGAAAACCGACCATGTTCTGCGTGCCCCCCTCGTAGCGCGCGGCCGAGTCCTTGAGCTTCAGCTCAATGCGGCCGTAGTCCGAGGCGTGCTCGACGCTATGCCAGCCGACGCCGATGGGACGCAGCAGGTCCAGGTGCTCGCGGCGCAGGTAGAACAAGCCGGCGCCCTCGGGCCCCAAGAGCCATTTGTGGCCGTCGGCGGCCAAAAAGTCGATCGGCGTGGCCTTGACGTCCAGCGGAAACACGCCCAGGCCTTGAATCGCGTCGACGAACAACAGCGCGCCCCGCCGCCTTGCCAGCTCGACGAGCTCGCTCAAATCCGCGCGCCAACCGCTCACGTAGCCGACCCAACTGACCGAGATGATGCGCGTCCGGCCGTCGCATGCCTCTTCCAATCGGGCCAGATCCACCCTGCCCTGTTGCGCCGCGACGCGCCGTGTTTCGACGCCCCGCGTTGCCAGGTTCATCCAGGGATACAAGTTCGAGGGAAATTCATTTTCGAGCGTCACGACGTTGTCGCCGGCGGTCCAGGGAAATCCTTCGGCGACCAGGCCAATGCCCTCGCTCGTGCTGTGCACCAGCGCGATTTCAGCGGGGTCGGCTCCAAGCAGTCGGGCTGCCAGCCGCCGCGCGTCTTCGACGCGCTGGCTCCAGGCGGGCCAGCAGGTGTCGCCATCGACGGAAGCTTGGATGGACCAGGCGGCGATCGATCGTTGCGTCGTCGCTGGAAGCGGCGCCACGGCGGCGTGGTCGAAATAGGCCCACTTGGCCGCCACGGGCATCTGCGATCGAAACTGTTGCCAGGTTTGGCCACGATCGGGGAGAGTTGTAGACATCGCGCGACGCGTACCGCGGAGGGCAAATGATTCACCAACACGATCGTATACGATCCGGCGCATCGATGCGCGTTTTCACGTCGTTTCGCCGGAAATATCCGAGGTTTTCGCCGCTGGAAGCGTGAACTATACTAGTTCCACCGACCGTTGCTTTCGCGCGCCGCTCCAAGGACCCTGTGAGAATGCCCAAAGCGTTGACCATTTCAGGGATGGTTGTTGCCGTTCTGTTCCTGTTGATCTTTGGGCTGGATCTGCTGCTGGAATTTCCGTTTGGCAGGGCCAGTTACTGGATGGACGTCACCTTTTTGCTCTGCGCGGGAATGTTGGGCTACATGAGTTGGAGCACCTATCGAGAGCAGGTCTGAAGCGTCGCGGCCGCTATGCGGCGCAATGCAAGATGGATCGCGACGGTTGGCTTTGGTATTGGCCGGCCAGCCTGAGTGCAAGCCCGCCGATGCTCGCGACGTCGAGCACGCCCTGGCTGCGGCGACGGTCGACATGACGCAATACGCGATCCAGCACGCGCCGCGATGAACTTCCAAGCGCGGCAAGCCGCGGGGCGTCGATGGCCAGGTGCACAAGCCCCGGCGCCATGATCGCCTGGTCGACGATTGCCTGAGCTCTCCGGCCGCCGCCGCCGCCGGGTAGCCAACGGCTGGTGCCGGGCAGGCTCACCGAGACGGGAAAACTCCACAGACCATATTGCAGCGTTTGCGGTTGCAGCGCGCGGGCGGAACGCGCGTCGGCGGGAGCGTGACGAACGGCCGTGATGCCATGCTTGATGGCCAGGTCGCAATGCTGATCGAGCTGCGCCACGTTGAGAACCAGCGTCGAAACAGCAACTCCCACACTGCGGCTGCGATCGGCGCGCCGTGCTAGCTCGCGGGCGAAGCGACTGCGCGGGGCGTCGCGCCCGACCCAAGTCGGGTCGCCCAGGATGGCGATCTCGTGGTCCGCGCTGGCAGACAGAATCCGCTGGGTGGCCGCCGAAATAGCCGGATCGACAACGGCCCAAGTCGCCGGTAACCGCCGATTGCGCAGCACGTCCAAAAGCTCGCCCGTCACGTCATCCATCACTCGTTGATCGGCCTGCTGGATCCGCGTCGCGTCCGCGTCCAAGTCGATGGAAATCGTCAATAGCCCCGTGGATAGCCGCGCGCTCATCAAATTCTCCCAAGTCGTCTGGCCGAAGAAGGTTTGGCCTAATCAGGCGCTTGAAAAAATGGGACCGGCTGGGCTGACTCCGAGCCCGATCGAACGAAACCAGTGAAAAACCATGTCCGCGAGGTGCCTGTCCCAATTTTTCAACAGCCAGCTATCAGTTAATTTCGGCAGGCCGACGCCGACGGCTCGACCAAAACCCTCATGCGCGCGATACTCCCTGAAGTAGAGGCGACGAACGTAAACCGAACCGGGAGCCCGAGTTGAGAGTCTTTACACCAAGGCGTCGAGGTTCCGCGGCGGCCTCATGCGCCCGACTCGAGTTGCTTTCGGCAAATCGCATCGACCAGGCCAGAGGTCGTGTATTCGACGGCTTCGACCGCCACGGCGCATCCCAACTCGGCAAGGGCTTGGGAAGTGAGGGGACTGATGGTCGCCAGCTTCGCTCGCACCAGTTGGGCGCCGAACAATGCGGCCAGCGACCGGGCGATGGCCGGGCTGGTCACAGTGATCCAATCAATTTGTCCCTCGCCCAGCAAATGGGCGATTTCAGGATCCACTTGCGTTATGTCGCTGCTCGTGTAAACGACGATCGGCTCGACGTGCCCACCATGGGCGGCAAGCTGCTCGGCCAGGACCTCGCGTCCGCGACTGCCACGGGCCAAAAGAAACCGCTTTCCGGCAGCGGCTTGGGGCTCCAGGGCTTTGGCCAACGCCTCGGAGCGGTGGTCTTCGGGCACGACGTCGGGGCGCAGGTGATAGCGGGCCAAATGCTCGGCGGTCGCCGTGCCGATGGCCGCCAGTTTCAAAGAGCCCAACGCGCGCAGATCGGACTTTTCCAACAGCCGATCCAACAGCGCCTGCACGCCGTTGGCGCTGGTGAAGACGAGCCAATCGTAGCGGTCCAATTGGGCCAACGCACGATCGACGCTGCGCCAATTCGGGGGCGGCGAGATCTCGATGGCCGGCTGCGACAGGACGTGTGCCCCCAGCTCAGCCAACTCCGCCGCCAGATCGGACGCTTGATGCGCCGCGCGTGTGACCAACACGCGCACACCCCGTAGAGGCCGGCTCGCAAACCAGGTTCGTGCGGGCGCCAGCGCCGCCACGGGTCCGACGACGACCAGCGCCGGCGGCCGCAGGCGGCGGCGTTTGATTTCGTCGGCCGCGGTTCCGAGCGTACAGCTAATTGTTTCTTGATCCGGCCACGAGCAGCGGCGCACGATGACCGCCGGAGTCGTCGGAGATTTTCCGGCAAGAATCAACGCCGTGGTCCAGTGCGCGGCAGTAGTGATTCCCATGTAGAACACGAGCGTGCCGGGAAATGCCGCCAGTGCCGAGTAGTCTAATCCCAGCGACGCCTTGCCTTCGCGCTCTTGTCCAGTCACCAGGGCCACGGCCGAGGCCGCTTCGCCCTGGGTCAAGGGAATTCCGGCATAGCTCCCGACGGCCAGCGCGGCGGTGATTCCCCCAACGACCTCATAGGGAATTGCGGCCGCCTCGAGCGCCGCGGTTTCTTCCGCCGCATGCGCGAAGATGACCGGGTCGCCGCCCTTCAGCCGCACGACGGTCCTTCCTTGGCGCGCGATCTGGATCAGCCGGGCGTTGATCTCGCTTTGCGGCATGATGCGGTCGCGACCGTGGCGTCCCAGGCAGATTAATTCCGCGTCAGGCCGCGCATGCGTCAGAATTTGCGGGTTCACCAGGTAGTCGTACAGCACGACGTCGGCCCTGCCCAATGCCTGGCAACCGCGCAGCGTCATTAGACCCGGATCGCCCGGTCCACTTCCAACCAGGTACACTTTGCCGACGCCGTGAGTCATGCGGTGTTTGGGGTCGGTGGGCACGCTCGAAACGCGTTGTTTCGACCGGCCTCAGGGGGTAAAATCGAGCTTGGCGGCATTCGCTTGCGAATGTTTATTATCGCCCGTTTCGCGGCGCTTAAAAAGGCTGATATCGACCCGTGCCCGACGCTGCTCAAACTTCCGACAATCCCGGCCGGCAACCGCTTCCGCCGGCCACTCGACGGCGCCTGCAAGCCTGCTTCGAGCATGGCACCCGCAGCGCCATGAAGAATGATTTTGACTACGCCACGAATATGTTCGAAATGTGCGTGTCGGGCGATCCGGCCAACGCCATTTACGTCAAGCAATTCATCACCAACCTGTGCAAGAAGTATAACGACAACAAGAAGGGCGCGGGCTTTACCAGCACGCCCAGGGTGACCGCGCTCAAGGGCAGCATCAAGAAATCGGCCTACTCCAAGGACTGGGCCTCGCTGATGAAGACCGGCCTGGAGGTGCTCAAACTCAATCCGTGGGACGTTTCCACGTTGACGGCCATGTCCGATGCGTGCGAGGCCCTTAACTTCGACGAGGCCCAGTTCGTCTATTTGAAACAGGCGCTGGACGTCGATTCGAAAGACGCCGAAGTGAATCGCAAATGTGGCCGCGCTTTGGCTCGCATGGGACGATTCGACGAGGCCATTTCCTGCTGGCATCGCGTCGAGCAAGCCAAGCCCGGCGATGAAGAAGCAATGCGGGCCATTGCCGACCTGGCCATCGAAAAGACGATCAGTCATGGCGGTTACGAAGGCGCCGAAAACAGCACGGACGTCATGGCCGATAAGGCGGCCAAGGCCGACCGGCGTTCCGAGGCTACGAGCAAGCTGAGTCCCGCCGAACAATTGGAACGACAAATCGCGAAGAAGCCGGAGGATGTCGCTTTGTACGTGGAGCTTGCCGATTTGCACACGCGGGATGAACGCTATAAGGAGGCCGAGGAAGTGCTCAACCGCGCGCTGAGCGTTTCCGGCGGCGACGTGATGGTGCGCGAACGGCTGGAAGACGCCAAATTGCGCACCAGCCGACAACAGCTCACGATCGCGGAAAAACGCGCCGCCAAGGAGGCAACCCCCGAAGCCGTCGACCTGGTGAAGCGCATGCGGGCTGAATTGAACTCGGTCGAGACCGAGATTTACCGCACCCGTTGCGATCGCTATCCGAACAATCCCGGTCTGAAGTTCGAGCTGGGCCTGCGGCTGAAACGCGCCGGCCAATACGGCGAGGCGATCAAGTGCCTGCAAGCCGCCACCGACGATGCCAAGCGCAAAGCGAAAACGCACATGGAATTGGGCGAGTGCTTTCAGCAGATCAAGCAATACAAGCTGGCTATGACCAATTACGAAGCTTCGCTCGAGGCCGTCTCGCCACGCGAAGTGGACGAAAGAAAGCTGGCTTTGTATCGGGCGGGCAAATTGGCCCTGGGACTGGCGGAAAAATATCTTGCCAGCAAGGACTCGCAGGCCAAAGACGAGTTCGAACGGGCCGAAAAGTACCTCAACGAGCTGGCGGGCCTCGAATTCGGCTACAAAGACGTGCCACAACTACTAGACAAGATTTCGAAAATCGGTCATAAAGCTTGATTCTCGCGGCCGCTGGGGTGTGTCCTCTGCGGCGGCCTGACTTTTTCCACGACGACCAACTGCCACGGCGACCAGCAATGCCCCATTCGACAAGCGCCAAGAAAAGACTCCGCCAGAATCTCGTTCGCCGCACCCGCAATCGGGCCCAGAAAAGCATCCTTAAATCGCAAGTTCGCAAGGTGCGCGACGCGATTGCCGAGGGCAATCTCGAGGCCGGCGAAAAAGAGTTTCGCCTCGCCGCCAAGAGATTCGACAAGGCCGCCGCGATGGGCGTCGTGCATGCCAATCTGTCCGCGCGCGTCAAGTCGCGGCTCTCGGCCGCGCTGAAGGCGGCCAAGCAGAAGGCCAAGTAGGCGATTCCGCGCCAGCCCGAACCGGTTCATCGAATGGTTGCGCGCTGCGCCGCACAATCGTCGACGCCCGATGAACAAGCGGCGCCGTGAGTCTCGACTACCACGCGATTCTCTGGGCGTCGAAAATCGGGCCGTCGACGCACGTGCGGCGATAATCCCAATCCCCCTGGTCGTCACGAACTCGGGCGACGCAGCTAAAACAGATCCCGATCCCGCAGGCCATCGGCGTCTCCAACGACACCTGGCACGCGACGCCGCGCGCGGCGGTGATCCTGCTGACGGCTTCCATCATCGGCTCCGGCCCGCAGCACACGACGCGCGCCCGCGGCGACTCGTCCAGCACCGTCTCCGCCAGTTGGGTGACCAGACCACGATGGCCGGCCGTGCCGTCGTCCGTGCTCGTGCGGACTTCAACTCCCAAACTCTGGAAGTCCTCCAGGCCGGCCAAATAATCCTTGCTTCTGGCGCCGTAACACAGGGTCACGCGCTGGACCAGCGGCACGCGCCGCGGAGGATCACCGTATTGGCGCTGGGCCAGGTGTTCGCGCGCCAGGGCCAAAAATGGCGTTTGTCCAATACCGCCGGCCACCATCACTAAATGCCCGGTCGGCTGTGGCGGAAAGCCATTTCCAAGCGGTCCCCAGACTTCCAAGAATTGGCCGGGCAACAGCCGCGCCAGCCGTCCAGTCAGCTTGCCCACCACGAGATACACGATGTCAAGGCCGCCCACCGCCGCGTCGGGATCGGCATTGGCCAGAAACGTGTCGTACAGCGCCAACGGTCGCCCCAACAGCGGATCGTCACAGTCGGCCAGCCGCAGCATCAGAAACTGGCCGGGCACGATCCGCCGCGCGATCCTTGGACAATAAAACCGTACCCGAAACGTGTCGCGGGCGATTTTCACGTTCTCGAGTATTGTGACGCGCTCGTGGCAGGCGCGATCGGCGCAGTACGCGGCATGCAGGGCGCTGGTCATCGCGGGTGGCTCACTTTCCGTGTTCGGCAGCGTGATCGTTCATGTCGAGTGACTGAAACTCCGCAATTCACCGGCGATTCGCTGGAACACGTCGGACCACTGATCCTGGCGGCTTTGGCGAAACAATCGCATGCCCGGATACCAGGGACTATCCTCGCGATCCAACATCCAGCGCCAGTCGGGCGCACGCGACAGCGCTACCCACGCGCGCACCCCCAGAGCGCCCGCCAAATGGGCAATGGCCGTGTCGGACGTGACGACGAGATCCAGGTTCTTCATCACCGCCGCGGCGTCCATGAATGCCCCGCCGGCACTATCAAAGGCGTCGCCAAGCTGGCGCACCTCGAACCGGCCCGCCACGGCCTCCACTTGTTCGACTCCCGGCCCCTTTTGCAAACTGACAAGCTGCACGCCCGATACGTCGGCCAGCGGCGCAAACGACAACAGGGGAATCGACCGCCTTCGATCGTCGCGATAGGTTTTCCGTCCTTGCCATGCAATGCCGACCTTGATTCCCTGGTATTTGGTCAACGCATCGTGCCAATGCACGACGCGCACCGGATCGACGGCCAGGTAGGGAATCTCGCGCGGGATGGTTTCGATTTCGGTTTTGAAGAGCATTGGCAAGCTCATAAGCGGCACGTGAACATCGAACGGCGGCAACGGCTGCTCCCTGGAAACCAGATTGGAGAAACCCGATTGGGCCAGCAGCGGCAGTAATGGACCTTGCGCCGCCACGATGATTTTGCCGTCGCCGGCCCGCTCGCGCACCAATTTCAGGTAGCGGATGAACTGCAGCGTGTCTCCCAGTCCCTGTTCGCAGTGGACCAACAGCGTTCGGCCCGCCAGCGGCCCGCCATCCCACCACGGCTGTGCAAGCGCGAAGGTATCGAATTGCGGCAGGCCGATACGATGTTCATATCCGGCCCAGCCGGCTGCAAAGCGGCCCAAGCTCAATAGCGCCATGCCTCGACTGCACAGCGCTTGGCCATAGTCGGATTGTAATTGCAGTGCGCGGTCGTACTCCTCGATCGCGCGGTCCACGTGGCCTTGATCCTTGAACAGGGTACCCAAGTTCAGGGGAAACTCCGGTTTGGATGGATCGAGTTGCATGGCTCGCTCGAAGCGACTTTGGGCTTCGGCCAGGCGGCCGGAATCGTGGAAGACGACGCCCAAGTTACTGTGCGCCTCGGCCGATTGGGGCAGCAACTCGACCGCCCGTCGCGCATGGATCAATGCCTCGTCGAGCTGACCGTCCTCCCGCAGCGCATTGGCCAGGTTGCACAGCGCCGCGGCGTAGTCGGGCTCCAGCTCGAGCGCGGTTCGATAGCAGGCGATCGCTTCGGTCCAGTTGCGATCGAGCTGGTATACGTTGCCTCGATCAAAGTGTCGCACCGCGCGTTTCGGCTCAAGCTTGAGAGCGCGCTCGTAGAGCATCGCCGCGGCGCCCAGATTGCCCTGTTTTTTCCGCAGGCCGGCAAGGCTCACGAGCGATGGAACATGATCGGGTTCGACGTCGAGGATCTGTTGATAACACGAGCCGGCGGGATGCAATTTGCCCTGTTGCTCAAACGCCGTGCCGAGGTGATAGCGCGCGGGCGTGTTCTGGGGATCGAGTTCGAGTGCGCGTCCGTAACTGGCAATTGACTGATCGACTTGCCCGGCTTGCTGCAACACGGTTCCCAGGTTGAGGTGGATGATTACCGTATTGGGTTGCATTCTCGCGGCCTGCTCGTAGGCCTGGATTGCTTCGGCAAATTGGCCCAGTCCACGACGCGCCTCGGCGAGATTGCCGAAGAAAGCGGCCTGCGAAGAATCGATGGCGATTGCTTTCTGCAAATGCTCGACTGCTTCGGCGAATTGGCCGGTTTGCCAGCCCACCAGCCCGAACAGATTCAGGGCGTTGGCGTTGCGCGGATCTTGCGTGAGGATTTGCTGGTACATCTGCCGCGCCCGCTCCAACTGGCCACCTTGATGCAACTTCACGGCTGCTTGTATCAACTCGGCGACGTCAGACATGCTCGGCGTGCCCTTGACCGCAACGCTGGATGTGTTGTTACGAACGCTTGTTTCGCGACGATGCTCGCGCTGCGCGAATGGGTTTGCCACCGTTACTGGCACGGCCCGCTTTGGGTGACGCGCTGGTGCCGCCCGAACTGCCTCGGCCCAAGCCGGGTTGTGCCGGCTGGCCGCCAATAATTTTTCGCGTGCGTGGCGCCGCTGCGGGCGCCGGGGCCGGGGCCGTACGCACAGCCGGGCGACGCGACTTAGCGGCCATGCCGCGCGCCGCTTGTTTCAGAACGCGAATCTCGTCACGCGCCAGCGGGCGTACTTCGCCGGACGGCAGATCGGCCAAGCGCAGCGGTCCCAGCGCGATGCGCTTCAGTCGCTCGACCTTGTGCCCGACGCGGGCCAGAACCCGCCGAATCTCGCGATTGCGTCCCTCGTTGAGGACGATTTCCAACAAGGTGCTGTGCTGGTATTGGCGAATGACTTTGGCCGAAGCGATGCGGGCAAAGCCCTCCGCCAGGTGCACGCCCTGGCGAAGCTTCTGCAGTTGCTTGCGGTCCAGCATCCCGGCAACTTCAACCTGGTATGTCTTTTCGACCCCATAGCGCGGGTGCGTCAAGCGGTTGGCCAGTTCCCCGTCATTGGTCACGAGAATCAGCCCCTCGCTGGACATGTCGAGTCGACCGACCGTAAACAGCCGGCCGGGATAGGGAACCAAATCAATGACGCGCGCCCGTCCGGAGGGATCGCTATTGGTGGACACGACGCCGGGCGGCTTGTGGACCAGAAAGTAGACCAGCTTAGGACGCGGCAGGGGCACTCCATCGACGCGGATCTCTTGGCGCCGCAAGTCGGCTTTCGTGCCCAATTTGCCGACTACGCGGCGATCGACCTCGACGCGACCCGACTGAATCAGCTCCTCGCATTTGCGCCGACTGCCCAAACCGGCGGCCGCCAGGATTTTTTGCAGCCGCTCGGGCCCGCTTGCCGTGGGCGCTGGGGCCAGTGGTGATTTTTCGGACGCTCGATGACGCACGGACATAATCTTGCCGAGAGGCTGATAGCGAGTCGACAACGACGCTATGCCATCATACTCGCATGAGGCGGGCCGCGGCAGGGGAACGACCCGCGGCTATGGCACGAAAAGAGGGGCAGAATCCTGCCCGATGGTCGTGGGAATGAGGGGAACGGGCGGTTGTGCCACGCTTGAGCGCGGCGGCCGATAACGTTCTATCGGCGGAGGCTGGCGATAGCGCTTGATGAAGCTGTCGACGTTTTGCACACGCTCGTTCTCAGGAGCCGGGCGCACGTATGCCAACGGCCGGGCCGACATTTCGGGCCCCACGTCGGTAGCCGGATAGGGATCGAAACGCTGTGCCTGGGCCTGTTGATACTGCGCTGAGCCGGGGTGGAGATATCCCGGTCCCTGCACGCTTGGACAACCCGTCGCGCCAACAAGCGCGCTACAAAGCAGCAGGTAACGCCAAACCATGGGGATCGACTCCCGGTGCGTCGGTAAGCAGGCCGTTGAAAAATGGGACTGGCTCCGAGCCAGATCGAACGAAAGAGCGTGAAAAACTATATCCGCGAGGTGCCTGTCCCAATTTTTCAACAGCTAGTCAGCGCCGGCCAGAGGCCCAACGCCAATGCGACTCGAACGAGCTGACGAGACGGGCCGCAAATTATAGGCACGCAACCAGTGGGACAGAAGGCGAACTGCCGCCCCCGCAGCGCACGTCCAGGCACGCGGTTGCTAGCAGACACGCGTCGCGCCGGCAGATAGCGCAAATCAGGGCAAATAGGCGTCCAGCACGACGGAATTTCCATGCGATTTGAGGTCCACCTGGCCGAGTTCGGCAGGCACCAGCACGACCCCGCCCCGCTTGAGCGGTTGACCGGCCGGGTCGCCCTTGATGTCAACCGCGCCCTCGACCACCGCCAGGATGTGACATCGATCATCGCCGCCAATGCAGTCCGCGGCCGAGACTGTCCGGCGGTCGAGGACAAATTTGTCGCAAGCCACCAGGCGCTCAATGCCCGGGCCGGTCGATTGCGGTTGCTGGGCGGCGACGGGCCCGTAGCTGTAGTCGATCGCGTCGAGCGCGGCTTCGACGTGCAATTGCCGCGGCCGACCGTCGGATCCCAAGCGTCCCCAATCATAAATCCGATAGGTCGTGTCGCTTGATTGTTGGATTTCGGCCACCAGCAGCCCCGGACCCAGCGCGTGCACCACGCCAGCGGGAAGGAAGAAGCAATCGCCCGCGCGTGGCTCGATGCGTTCGATGCACAATTCGCAGGTGCGCCGGGCGATTTCGCGTCTCAGCGTTTCGCGGTCCAGCCCCTGCCGCAGTCCCGCGTACAGATAACTCCCCGCATCGGCCTCCAGAATTACCCACGCCTCAGTTTTGCCATGATCCGGCGGATTGAGCCTGGCAGCCCGAACATCGTCGGGGTGGACCTGAATCGACAGCCGATCATTCGCGTCGAGGAATTTGAACAGGAGTGGAAACGATTGAAAGCCGGCGTGGCGTCCCAGCAATTGTCGAGGGTACTGGCGCACCAATTCACCGAGCGAGACTCCGGACAAGGCGCCCTCGGCGACGACACTCTGATCAGCTCCGTGGTCAACAACTTCCCAACTTTCCGCGCAATTGTCGCCAGGGCCGAGCGGTTTTCCGAGCGATGCCAGTCGTCGTCCACCCCACAAGTAGCGCCGCAAAATCGGATGGAAGCGGAGCGGATACAGCACACTCATCGGGGACCTCGAAGCCAAAGTGAAAATGCTCGGAATTTCACTATAAGCGTACCCAGCGCGGCGGGCCAGCGGTTGTTGCCCAAGGGTAAAAACAGTGGTATTATCGTGTTGAACCCTCCCGACGGCACTTCTTGCCAAGCGCCTCAGGCACCCTGGATGCTTGCGCCCACATGGCCAAGAGCAACGACGAAGACGATCTATTCAAACATACCTCGATGACTTTCGGGGAGCACCTGGAAGAGCTCCGCGCCAGTCTCTTCAAGGCGGTGGTCAGCCTGGCAATCGGATTTGGCATCGGGCTGTATTTTGCGCCGACGATCGTGCAGTTGATCCAGTCTCCGTTGGAAAGGGCGCTGACGACGTACTACCAAGAGGAAGCCCTCGAGTATGTCAACTCGCGGTTGCCCGAGGATTTGCGGCACAATCCCGCTGTCGAGAATATCGTGCTCAAGGACGGGCTCGTGCCGGAGGAAGCGTTCGTCGCGCCCGGTGAAATGCTCGATCAATTGCGCAGCAAGTATCCCCGGACGTTCGCAGGCGTCAACCTGCCAAAGGGCGCCGCAGCGAGCGGCCCCAACACTCAAGTCGAGCCGTCCGGCGAGAAGCCCGACGCGAAGCCCACGCTGACGAAGGACGATTTGATCCGAGTCTTCCTGTGGCGGAAGCTATCGGACGATGAACGGCTGAAATTGACGGCCTTCAACGTTCAAGAAGGGTTCATGATTTGGATCAAGGCCGCGCTCTTGTTCGGCGCCATTATCTCCAGTCCGTTTGTGTTCTATTTCTTGTGGAGCTTCGTGGCGGCCGGCTTATACCCGCACGAAAAGAAATACGTCCACACGTTCTTGCCGGCGAGCGTTGGGCTATTCGTGTGCGGCGCGGCAATGGCCTTCGCCTTTGTCTTTCCGCCGGTGCTGCGGTTCTTCTTCAGCATCAACAAGTCGATGGGGCAGGCACTGCAGCCGCGGATCAGTGAATGGATGAGTTTCGTGTTGCTGCTTCCCTTGGGCTTCGGCGTCAGCTTTCAATTGCCGCTGATCATGCTGTTCCTGGAACGGCTCCACATCTTCAACGTGCAGGTTTACCTGTCGAAATGGCGCATTGCCGTGCTGGTGATGGCGGTCGCCTCGATGGTGCTGTCCCCGGGCGGCGATCCCTACAGCATGATGATGATGCTCGTGCCGCTGGTCGGATTGTATTTCGCGGGCATCGGGCTGTGCAAATGGCTGCCCTCAAATCGCCCGTCGCGAACAGCGCCTCAAAAGAGCAAGGAACTTGCCGGGGTCGATTGAGGCTGGAGGCCCAAGGCTGGAGGCCGGAGGGAAGAGGTTGGGGATTGGAGTTTGAGGACTGAGGATTGGAGAGGTTTCGATCGCTAGTGCGTTAGTCTTCCTCCGGCCTCCCGCCTCTTCCCTCCGGCCTCTTGC
>JBGQHN010000100.1:0-13002 GCA_041497975.1 Planctomycetia bacterium
CTGACGTCTGCCGCGGGCGAGGCGGAGGTCGTCGCCCTGCCGGTGCGCTAGCCGGCGCGCGGCGAGCTGGCAATTTGCGTCCGATCGGCGAACCCATCCAGCCACCCTTTCGCGCGGCGTAGCAGGTCGACCTCGGCAGGCACCTGGCCAAGCACCGCGAAGTTCCCGCTGGCAAGCGCCTGGCGCAGCGTCTGGAGATCGGCGTGCATGCTCGCCAGAAATTCCTGGGTCTCGGCGGGACTCAAGACGTGGCGCCGCATCTCGACAGCTTGCTCGGTGCGTTCTTTGCGCAGTGACACCAATTGTCCCCGCTCGGCCTTGAACAATTGCCCGACAAACGCGCGGCGCAACTCGCCCCGCGAGGTGAATTGAAAAACACGATCCTGGCCGAAAAAAATGCTGGCGGCATGATCGCGGCGAAACCCGATCAGCACTTCGTCGTTCGAGCCCGCGACGCGCAGGCTGATTCGTTCGACTAGCGCCGTGGCTTCAGCCAGCAAATCTTCCCGATCGTGGTTTTGGCGCGACATTGGGCGATGAAACACAATCGCGTGAGAAGCACCGGCTCTCTCTACGCCGGGCGGGCTCGACGGCGGCGGCGCCAGGCCACGAGCGACACAGCCAGCATCGCCATGGCGCCAAGCATGATGCCCTCAGGCTCTGGCACGATGACTTGCGTGATCTGGGTCGCCCATGCGTTGTTGTTCAAAGCATATTCGTGGAATGTCCAGAACACGCTCGGATTGAGCGGATCGATAACCGTGGTCGTGTAATCGCCCCACCGGTTATTGACGTAATGGTAGTTGTTGACCGTGCTCGCCTTCAACAAGAACGGAGCCGCAAAGGTGGTCAAGTTCCCCATCATTTTGCCGACGGAGGCGAAGATGCTCAGGTTTCCACCGGCGCCAAAGCCCGAGCGGTTGAAGCTGATGACGATGTCCCCGTCGGCGTTGGCGGAGATCGACGGCTGGAAGTAATCGAAATTGGGATCGCTCAGGATTCCCTCCTGGATCACCTGGTTGGTGGTTTCGTCGATCTTCATCCATTTAATGCCCGAATTCAGGCCCACCTTGGTGGCCAGCGCCGCGTAAATGATGTTTCCGATCTGGTACGCGTGGGCGCTGATGCGATCGTCGATGGTTTGAATCTGTCTCGTCAAGTCGGGCTGGGCCGCCAGCGGTGGGGCGATATACGGAGCGACGTTGATCATGGTGCCCGGCGAAATCGTGGCTCCGGCGGCGCCGGTGCCGGTCAGGTCGGCGCGCAGCAAGACATTATCACCCAGCGCGGCCGACGTGCCCAGAATCGGGGCGTGCCCGGTCGAGGGGCCGAAGTTAACGATCGGCTGAATCGAGAGCCCGTATTCGCCGGCGTCGATGGCATCGAAGCGACTCAAGTTGGAGACGATGGGCGTGGCGGCCAGCAAGTCCGCCTTGGGCAAGGAAAATACCGAGACGCCATCGAGCCCGCCGCCGGGCAAGTTGCTCGTGTAATTGTTGGTCGAGATATACACGCCGTTGGCGTCCACGCCCAGACGCGTATAGTCGACGAATTTGCCGTCGCCGCCCGCGTTGCCCAGAAAACGCACTGCCGTCCACTGGCTCAAGGGATCGGAATTCTCGCTGCGCGCCAACATTACATAATTGTTCGTCGGCTCACCGCTCAACCCAGCCGCAATCCAGTGCCCGCTCGGCGCGTCGTAGATAATCCGCTGATTGAACGTTCCCAGGTTGACAATCCCAGGGCCCGGGTCGATGCCGGCCTCGGTCCAAAACTGCCGGGCGGAGATCAACTCCTGCTGAATCCCCGACTTGTCGTACACGGCAAACGCACCGTTAATGAGCTGCACGATGCTTTCGGGCCCGACGCCGCCAACATTGTCGGGCGGGGCATAGCCGTTGTTATTGTTGAGCTTGATGCCGTCGGCCACGGTCACGCCGGTGAAGTTCACTCCAATCGAGGCTGCCTGTGCCACGATCGATGCGCGGCCAAGCGCCAGGCAGAACACGATGAGCACGCAACCCCGCAGGGGAGCGGCAACGCGGTGCGACATAAAAAATAGACAAGACGCGACAGGGAAAAGTTGGTCAAACCGGACTCGAGAAACCCGCTTTGACATTCGCGAGCGAGCTTCGCAGTCAGTCTCGGCCGCGGAAGTGACTCCAGCGACGCACAATGGCGACACCTTCAAGATATCCGCTTATCCCGCGATCTTCAAGGAAAATGCCTTGACTCAAGACGGCTGCTGCGAGTGAAAACCGCCGAACACGCCGTCCACGTTGCCGCGCAGCACTTGAAAGCCGAGCGCCACCGCCCGCGCTTCGCTCCACCCCCGGTCGATGACGAACCGTTCGGCGAGGATCTTCGCCAGAATCCGCTTGTACATTGCAAACTTGGGCAGCGCGAACTCGAGTTTGTACATGTCGCTGTAGTAGGCGATCTGCTTGGTGCGCGGCACCGCCTCGAGCCGCGCGGCCGCGTCGTGTTCAATGTACGTCGGCGTGTTCGAATACCACCAATGTCCGTGCGTCAGCACGTTGGGAAAGATCCAACTGTAGCTGACCAATTCCTGATTGGTCACGCTGGCCAGCACGGAGATCGGAAATTTGACCTGCCCAAAGGCATTAAACAGTTCGCGATATTGAATCAGCGAGACCCGACTGTCGTACAGATCGCGTCCCTGGAAGACTCCCTCGGCATAGACGCCGCGGTTGACGCCGATCATCAAGTCGAATGGCATCTTGAACTCGGCGCAAAATTCGGCCAGGGACCAGAACACGAAGTGGCCCAAGTCGCGCAAGTGCTCGCCGCTGGCTTGCGGGCCCGCGCGCCAGGCGTCTGCCACGGCCGCCGACGCCTCGCTTGGCTCGACCTTTGTCGGCGCGAAGTCCGGTGGCAGCGAAATCGCGCAGGCCCTGGCGCCCCGCGCCGCAAAGTGCTCGAACAACCTGGCGATCGCCGAGCGCAACGATGCCGCATCGTGCACGGAAACACTGGCCGCTTTTTCCAACCGCGATCGCACGGCGCTTTGCGCCAAGTGGAACACCAGATCATCGGTGCGCAAACAAGGGATGTACAGCGAGGTATCAAAGCCGGTCAGCGGATCGTCGAAATCATTGGTCAGAAAAACCGCCTGGAGCTTGCTTCGTTTGAGCACGTGATCGGCCCAGTCGGGCCGGCGCATGGCCAGTGCCGCGCGATCGTACAAGGCCTCCCAGTTGTCGGCCGTGATCGCCTCGCCCTCGAATCCGAACAACTCCCGGGCCATTTCCACCAGCCAGCTCACTTGAATCGTGTTTTCCAAAACGCCGAGATACTCGACCAGCCGACCCACTTTTTCCTTGGGATCCAGGCCGGGCTCTTCGATGCGCGCCTTGGGCATGCCGGCCGAGTGCGCCAGCTCGGTGTAATAGTGATATCCGAGTATGTCGGCCAAGGTTGTCGCGGCCGGAGCATGGGGGTTGATGTGCGTGTGCGGATCGACCAGGACGATCTCGTCCAAAGCCGCGAAGATTCGAGCGCGTAATGATGAGGACATGGCCGGCTCGTGGATATCTGGAAAGTGTCAATCTTCTCGCAAAAAACGCCCCTTGCAAGTGCCATTGCCAGGCAAGCCGCGGACAACAAGACGGCCGCGCGGCGACTGCCCCTGCGATTCGATCAAGCGCGTTGCTAAGTCGTCAGCGGCAGCCGCTCGGAGATGAAGGCCGCGTAGTGCCGCGCCGCCGCGGCCTGGTCACCATCGCGATCCAGCAGGACGCCGAGCACCCGGGCCCGAAGAATTACGCCCTTTTCGAGTCGCTCGGCGAAGAGTTGATGATGCAGCTCGAAGCGGTTGGGCGCCGACTTCACTAGCGGGCGGGTCGCCGCGGCCGGCCATTGGCTGTGCGAGGCTTGCGCATCCGACGGGTGCACCATTTCCAGGTAACTGTAGTCGGCCGCAACAAGGTGAAATAAATAACAATCTGGCTGGTCAGATGGAACGTTGGACACGTCGTCGCGGGGATTCGGCGCGACAGGCTTGAATCCGCCCCGCTCCACGTCGGACAGTTGAAGTACCTGGTCGGCGGTCACCGTGCTGCGCGTCAAAAGCCGCGGGCAACTGTCGAGCAAGCTCGTTTGCACGGAAGCCAACAGCTCGACCGCGGCTATCGCGCCAGCGAGCTCGTGCGATGCGGCGCGCCAATAAATCTCGGCGCGCATGCCACGCGCGGGACGGTCGGCGTAGGCTGCCACCAAGTCACCGCCGCGCACATAGTGTTCGATGATCGAGGCCGCGTCGTGCGGTTCTACGTCCCCAAGCTCAACGCACAGCGAATTGAAGTCGGGTAAAGGGCGACCGTCGACGTGCAGATTCGTCAAGCCGCTGGAGGGCCGCAGTGGATTGACAAACGCGGTGAATCGCGGCTGCTTCAGACTCGCTATCCCGGATTCAACTTGCCAGAAATGCGCCGCCATGATCCCTAGCGCCATCGAAGAAGCGCACTCGGAATGAACTCAACAAAAAAACCCCGCCGCTACGCGCGAGGCGAAACGGCGGGGCCGGAACAGAGAAGAGGCCGAGCTTATTTGCGGACGATTTATACTCGATGATACCCGGAGGCACAGTCCTCACTGTTCGCCTTTGATCTTAACATATCGGTTTGCCATGTCCATAGTTGGGCAACGAATTTGGCGAAAATTTTCGCCGCTGCCGAGGCGGTCGGATACCAGAGGTCTCCAGGCCGCTCTGGCAGACCAAATTCCCTGTCCTATGGCCAACGTGGCGCGGCCTTTGGGGGCCAGACCCTTCCAGGTTGCCTGTGTGTCCGGCCGGGTCATATAATCGCCGCATCACGCCAAACGTCCGTCAACGCGGCAGGACGAGTTAGTGGTTGATTTCCTAACGCTTTGTGAACGGGCCGCCAGGTCCGGAGGCCAGTCCTTGCTCGACTGGATCGGGCGCATCGAGGCCCGCGAAAAGGGACCTTCCGACCTTGTCACCCAGGCTGACGTGGCGTCGCAAGAAGCGATTCGCGGCATTCTCTTGTCCGAGTTTCCCCAGCACGGCTTTATCAGCGAAGAAGCCGATAACCGGACGAACATCGATGCCGAATACTGTTGGGTTGTCGACCCTTTGGATGGCACGACCAACTACGTGCACCAAGTCCCTCACTTTTGCGTGTCCCTGGCACTATTGCACCGCGGCAACCCGATCGTGGGTGTCGTCTTCGATCCGGTGCACGATGAGTTTTTTAGCGCTGTGAGCGGTCAAGGCGCTCGACTCAATGGCCGAACGATCCACACAAGCCTGGTGCGCAATTTGTCCCAAGCGCTCATGGCCGCTAGCTTTTCGGCAAAAGTTGAGCCTGGTTCGCCAGAAATCGCGCAATTCGTATCTGTTTTGCTAAATTGTCAGGCAGTGCGGCGAACCGGTTCGGCCGCGTTGAACCTGGCGTATCTGGCAGCTGGTCGATTTGACGGATTTTGGGCCTTAAGCACGCACAGCTGGGATGTGGCGGCTGGCGTGCTATTAGTCGAGGAGGCTGGCGGCGTCGTCAGCCGCTTGGACGGCGGGCGATTCGACTTGAGGTTACCCCACCCCGTGGCGAGTGCGAATCGCGACCTGCACGAGCTTTTCCGCGATTTGCTGCAAAATGCTACACGAGCCGGCTGGCATGAATGATCCCCAACCGCGCGAAACCTCCGGCCGAAGAATACTCGAATCCGGCCGGCCCCGCGGCAGACTCCGAAGGCCTCGGCAAAACATTGTGATGTTACGAGCCGGCCTTTAGAGAGCTTAATTGTTTTGAGCTTGTCGCACGCTCGTATTAAACTGAAAGGCGAGACTTTCCTTTCATTTCTCGTTTCTCAACCGTTCGGGCGCACCGTCGGCTAGAGCCGGCGGCTCGGGGGCGTTTTGCCATGGGACAGCGACTCTGGCAAACGGGCATCTTTTTACCCGCCTGGCTCGGGGTGTTGACCTGGGTGCTGTCGGCGGGCGTTTTGACGGCGCAAGATGCCCCTGGTCTGGCCAAGGGCGACCGGGGCGAGTCGGCGGCGGCTGAGCAAGTTCTGCCGGGCGAAGTGCTGCCGAAGATCTACATGCTTAAGGACAAGGACGGCAACCTTCAAGCCATGCCTGGCATCACGTTCGAAGAGTTCATCGACACCTGGAAAGCGAAACACCAACTAGCCGCGCAGAATCAGCAGCCGGCTTTTAGCATTCAGAAACTCGCGCTGACCGGTTCGAGCACGCGAGAAAGAGTGGAACTGGTCGCCCAGTATACCGTCACGGTGCTGGACAACGGTTGGGTGGGTGTGCCGCTTCGGTTGCACGGCGCGGTGGTCCAAGATCCGGCATATGACGGGCCGGGCGAACACATTCTCAACTATGACCCCCAGCGCAATGGCTATGTCGTGTGGATTCGCGGTGATGCGGGCAAGACGCACCAGGTGACATTGAAAGTGCTGGCCCCGGTGGTCCGCGTCGGTCCGGAATCGCATTTGCGACTGAACGTGCCGCGCGCCGCCGAATCGCAGCTTCTTTTGCGGGTTCCCGTGGAGCGGGCCCTGGCCAAGGTTTCCGAGGGCGTTACGCTGGAATCTACTCGGGCGCTCGAGGGCGGAAGAACCGAGCTGAACGTGATCGGCTTGGGCGGCGAGTTCGACGTCGCCTGGCACGCGGCCGAAGTCCAGGTCGCCGCCCTGCCCTCGGTCCTGGAAGCCACCGGCGCGCTGGCGGTCCGCATCAATGGCCGGAGCCTGAACACCGAGGCGAAGCTCGTCGTGCGCAGTCTGGGCGGTGAGTTCGACAGCTTTCAAGTCCGTTTGCCGCCGGGCGCCGATTATGTCGGCACGCCTGGTTCTGGCACGTCCGTGGTGGCGGTCGACGCGACCGCCGCCAAAGGCAAACTCTATGAAATCAAGCTGACCAAAAAAACGACCGGACCTGTCGAAGTCCCGCTCGTGACGGAGCGGATTCACAACTCGTCGCGAGCCGACGAACTGCTGGAACTGGCGGGCTTTGAGGTGGTCGGGGCGGTGCGGCAATCGGGCACCATCGCGGTCAAGATCGAAGGCAACTGGCAGGTGTTATGGGGCGAGACGAATCACGTCGCCCAGGTCGAGGACGCGGCGGACTTTGCACGCCGCGACGGATTGACCGCAGGATTCGAGTATTTTGCCCAGCCTTTTTCTCTCACCGCGCGGGTCGTGCCGCAGCGAACCCGCGTGCGCGTGCTGGGCGAATACGTGCTGTCGGTCGGCAGCGAAGAAGCGCAACTGAGCGCCAAGCTGAAATACACGATTCGAGGAGCCAAGATCCGTTCGTTGGAGGTGGAGCTACCCGGCTGGGAACTGGACATGGTCGGTCCAGGCAACCTGGTCAACGTCGACGCGGTCCCGGTGCAAAGCGATCCGCTGCTAATTCCTTTGCTGCAGGCCTCGTCGGGCGAATTGGAATTGACGCTCGAAGCCCATCAGAAGATCTCGCCGAACCTGGGGGTCGTCACTTTGGAACTGCCGCGCCCGCGCGCCGAGACCATCGCTCCGGCCAACGTGGCCGTGGTGCCCGCCGACAATATCGAGTTGACTTTCGAGGCCGAACAGGCCGCGGCGCTGGCGCCGCAGACGGTACGGCCGCAGATGAAGTTGCCCGAACGTCTTCAAGATCCTCTTTTCTTCCGCGCCGAAGGGACGGCGGCCAAGTTCGTGGCCTCGGTCAAAGTCCACGAACAAGCAATCTCGGCCAGCGCCAGCGCGCAGCTCGACGTCGACGAGTCGGAAACGCGGGTCGACGAGCGGATCACGTTTCGCATCGCCTACGAACCGGCCGATCACCTGATGCTGGGCGTGCCACGCGCCGTTCGAGCCGACCGCCTCGCGATCACGCTGGATGGCCAGCGACTGATTCCCGCGCCAACGCGCGACCGTCCGAACGAAAACAACGAAATCGTGCCGCTGCGCGTGCCCCTGCCGTCGCCGCGGATTGGACGCTGCGATTTGCAAATTCGATACGCCGTGCGGCACGAAAGGCCCGCCGAGTCAACCCAAACGCGGGTTTCTATTCCGCTGGTGATTCCTGGCGAGGGTCAAGTAACGACCAGCGAACTGGTCGTCGTGCCCAAGGCCGGCATCTCCGTGAACTATCCCAAGGGGCCGTGGACCGACGATTCGCCCAACCTGCAGGCACCCCGCGGAGATTCGCTGACGTTGTCGGCCCGCCGCGCGCTGGCCGAAGTCGCCCTGGCGCTGGGCTACAAAGAGCGGCCGACGGCCAATGCCACCACGATCCAGCGCGCCTGGATCCAAACGCACCTGAGCGACGCCGGGCGGCAGGACCGCGCGGTCTACCGCTTCACGACCAGCGAGCCGCGCTTGCAGTTAACACTGCCGGCCGGCGTGGACACCGCATTGCTCGAGCTCGAAATCGACGGCCGCCGCGTCATGCCCGACTCGATTCAACAGCGTGACGTGTCGGTATCGTTGCCCGCGGCCATCGATGGCGGACACTTGCTCGATTTGCGTTATCATTTCGCGGAGCGTCAACCGGCCGGTTCTTTGGCGATGGCACCCGTGCAAGTCAAGTCCGCCAATTGGGTCCAGCAACTGTATTGGCAGTTGGTCCTGCCGTCACACGAGCACGTGCTGTTCGCACCGGTCCACTTTACGCGAGAATTCCGCTGGGTGTGGTCCAACTTCTGCTGGCAGCGGCAGCCTACCTTGGAGCAGCGAGACTTGGAAAACTGGAGTGCCGCGCGGGCCGACGAAGAAACCGCCCAATTGCCGGGCGAAAGTCAAGAGCAGCACGCGGCCCGCCTGCAAGCCGCCTCGCGTTCGACCAACCGGTATCTGTTCGGCACCGTGGGAAAGTTCGAGCCGTTGGAAGTCTACACCGTGAACCGCGCGCGACTGGTCTTATTCGCGTCGCTCCCCTTGCTGCTGGTTGGCTTGCTGCTGATTTACTTTCCCATCACGCGGCATCCGGCCGTGTTGTTTGCCTTGGCAGTCGCCGTGGCGGCCGGCAGTCTGATCGATCCGGAATCGGCGCTGTTAGCTGCGCAGGCTGCGAGCCTGGGCCTGGTATTGGCCGTGGCGGGGGCCTGGCTGTCTCGCATGTCGGTGCGTCCCACGGCGCCCGTCGTGCCAATCCACGGAAGCTCGAAAGCGATCGTCGAACGGGGTGGCACCGAAGTTTTTCACCGCGCCACGGCCAACAGCTCACAACCGTCGACCGCCACCGATCCGCTGGTGTCCACGACCTCTCCGGAACATGAATCATGAACAGCGTCCGATTGGTCGGGGCCCTGCTGTGCATGTTTTTGCTCGGCCGCGGCGTAACGAGTCGCGCCGACGAAACTCCCGCGCCCGCCGCGACGGATCCCGCGATTCCGGCATTTCATCGCACGTTTATTCCCGCGGAAGAAATTCAGAATCGCGCGTGGGCCCATGGCTATCTGCCGATGGACGCCAAGCAATTCGCACAACTTTTGCAAACAATTCGCTGGGCCGCGGCCGGGGCGCCCAGCGCGCGGGCAATCCATATCGAACGCGCACAGTACACCGCGCAGCTTGTGGGTGACGACCTGCTAGTCGGCCGCGGCACGCTGGAATTGACCCACAGCGCCGCATCGGACGGCATCCTCGTGCTCGATCCATGCAACCTGGCGCTCGGCGCCGCCTGGCAGGATCGGCGCACCAGGCCCGCCGTACTCGGCACCGGCCCCGACGGCCGCTTGCGCGCGCTGGTCGAAGGGCCGCGGTTAAGCTTCGATTGGTCGTTGCGCGGCGAGCGGACGGCCTCGGGAGCGGTCAGTTTTCGCCTCGAGCTTCCAAACTGCCCGATGGCCGCCCTGACGCTCGACGCGCCTGCCGGTTTGGAAGTAACCGCCGATCCGGGAATTGTCTCCCAGGGCGCGCCGGCCGAACCGCAATCCGGCCGCTGGACGGTCGAGCTCGGGGGCCATCGCCAGCTGCACCTGCGGGTCGTCGCCGAAAACCTCGCGCGCCAACGCCGACCGTTGACGCTGCTGCGGCAAGCCGTCACTTACAGGTTCTCGACTCGCGGCGTCAATCTTGTCGCGCAACTGACGCTCGACGTCCATGGCGAGCCATTGGAGCGCATCGCCTTGGATCTGGATCCAAACCTGCGCCTGGTGGCCGCGCGCTATGGCGAGCTGGAAATTCCCTGGTCGGCCACGGCCGACGTGGAAACTCGCTTAACCCACGCGGTTTTGCAGTTGCCCGAACCCATTGTCGGCACGGGGCGCGTGTTGCAACTGTCGGCCATGGCGCCGTTGGAGAGCGGCAAGCAGTGGCGTCTGCCTGGACTGCGTCCCCAGGCCATGTCGTGGCAAGAGGGTACGGCCGAACTCTCGATTCCCAGCTTGTTCGTGCTGGAGCGATTAGTGACCGACGGCTGTCGCCAGTCGAAAGTCACCGCGCTGCCGGCGCCCTTGGCCGGAGAAGCGATCGAAATCCAGTATTACCGACCCGGGGCCACGATTGACGTTGTTGTCGCCCAACCGCGCGAGCGACTCAAGGTTGACAGCGGAACGCTCGTTGAGGTGGGCTCCCACGAAGTAACAAGCCTTTGCGGCGTGCAACTGGGGCTTGCTCGCGGCCAGCGTCGAGCGGCACGGATCGATATTCAGTCCGGCTGGACCGTCGATGCCGTTGAAGACTTGGAAACCAGGCGGCCCGTGAACTGGGAACTCGACGACTCGCCCTCCGACAGTGCCTTTTTCAAAGTCAGTCTGGATAGCGCGATTGCGCCGGACCGTCCGGCGCGGCTGTTGGTGCACGGCCGCCGTGCCCTGCCCGCGGCCAGCGTGTTTGACGCCCGGCAACTTCAGATGCTCGCGTTGGACCAGTTCCAACGTGGAATCAGGCTGATCAGCATCCACGCGGCGGAAGGCTCGGAACTGCGTTGGACCGGATCGCAAGACCTGGACCGGATCGATCCTCTTAAACTCAGCCCCGCCGAATTGAGGTTGTTCCCTCAGCCGGCCGCTGGTTTTGTGTTTGCCGAGGACGCCGCTTTTGCGCAGGCTGCCGTTGCGTTGCAGCGGCGCAAACCCAACTATGCCGCCGATATCCGCATCGATGCCGCGGTGCAAAAGAACGTGTTAACCGAGACTTATACCATTCAATGTGTTCCCGAGGCGGCCCGCGTCGATCGCTTGCTCGTCCATTTTTCCCATGCCCGCGACGCTTCCCTGGAATGGAGTCTAGCCGGCGGGAATTCCGGGCAGTTTTCGGCGCGGCGGCTATCAGCCGGCGAGCAAACGCAAACCGCGTTGCCACCCGGCGGCGAGGTGTGGGAATTGAACTTGCAGCTCGCGCGGCCGGGGGCCTTCGAAGTGCGGGGCGTTCGGTCGCTTGCTTTCGACGCTGATACGCCGTTGTCGTTGGCGTCGATCACCGATGCCGCCACGCAGCGTGGAACCGTCGCCATTCGTGCCCTGGCGGATTCCGGCCTGGCCATCAAGAGCCGTCTCGCGCCGGTGCCCGCGGAACGCTTGGACGCCGACCGGTATCAAACTGCTCGGGCGACGTACCATTATCAACCCTCGCGCGATGATCTGGGTCCCGAACCGGCGGTGACCATTGCTCCTACCAAGGCGACGCAAGCCGAGTCCGGAGCCTGGGCATGGCACAATCGATTGGACTCTCGCTATGCGCCCGACGGCTCGTCGGTGCATTGGGCGACCTATCACATTCAGACAGCCGGCCGACAACAACTCCGCCTGTCGCTGGGCGCTGATGCAAAACTGCAGGCCGCGTGGGTCGACGGGCAACCGCTGTCGCCAGGCCCGACTTCGCCGGCCGAAGACGCCGTCGTCATCGATCTGCCGCCCGGCCGCAGGTTCGCGACGTTGTCGCTCTGCTACTCAACGCCCGACGGCCTGTCCGCGCTGGTCACAAGTCACGAACCGCCGTTCCCAACTCTCGATATCCCGATCATGGCTCGTCAGTGGTCGGTCTGGTTGCCGCCGGGCTATTCGATACCGGAGGCGGCCGGCCGTTTTTCGGCCGATTCGCCGGCGCCGTTAACCTGGAGCCAACGCTTTTTTGGAGTGCTGGGCCGGGGCCCTGGACAAAAGGTATTCAACCCTCTGGCGGCCTCCGATTGGCGGACCACATTCGCCGGCGCCGCGAACCAGGCGACGCGCCAGGCTGCCGACGGGTTCGCCGAAAATCTGGGCACGATCGTTGCTAAGTACGCTGCTGGCGAAGAGCTGACCTGGGGACAGCTTTTGTCGCTGTGCGCCGAGGCGGAAGCCGAATCGCGGCGAACCTTGTTGATCGACGACGATAGCCTGACATGGCTTGGCCTGACGCCGCAGGCGCGCGTTCGATTGCAATCCGATGAAACCGGCCCCGAGCGCGGTTTCGCGTTGCTGAAAGATGCCCGCCTGGTGTTGATGGCCGACGCTGCCACGATAGTGATCACCAGCGCTCCCGGCGCCGCATCCTATGCGAGTCACCTCTCACAGCACGAAAACCCAATCGTACACGCGCTGTCACCAGGTCCGCTACTCGACGAAGTGCGCCGAGCGGCGGCGGGCCAGGACTGGTCGCGATTCGCATCCGTTGAATCGTGGCGCGGGAAACCCGAGCGCGCGCCATCCCCGTGGGTGTCGCCCTCGATCGTGGGGCCAAATTTCAACGAGATCGAAGGCTGGAGCGCCTACACGTTGCGACTCTCCGAAACGAGCAACCCGCGGATTCGCATCGTCCGCACCGCGGCGATGGATTCGTTGGCTTGGGCCGTGTTCTTGGCCGTTGTCAGCTTAGGACTGTGGAACATCACCGGGCGCCCCGCCGCGCTGGTCCTGCTTGCTTCGATAAGCGCGCTGGCCGCGTTGGTTCTGCCGGCAGCCTACTTGCCGCCGGTCAGCGCGACGTTGTGGGCGGCATTATTTTGCCTGGCCGTGCGCATAACGCAAGTCCCACAGCCGCGGCCACGGCCGAACGATCCGTCGCGCGGCTCGCGAAAGCTTCCAAGCAGCGTCGCCC
>JBGQHN010000101.1:0-12712 GCA_041497975.1 Planctomycetia bacterium
AATTGAACCGCTGGGACCGCCGCGGGCGCCGTGACTTGCGGAGCGGCTGGGACTGCCGCGGCCGCTTTGACTTTCGGAACCGACGCGCCGCCCTTCACTTGCTCGGCGAGAGCCTGAATCATTTTCTCCATCCGCTCCAGACGCTCTTCGACACTTGGTGTCCGCTCGGCGGTGGCCGGTTTTTCGCCGGGCTCGCTGGGATCATTGATTGCAACTGACTCGACAACGACTTCGATAGAACTTGGTTCTGCGGCGACCGCGGGCTCACTGGCGGCCGGCTCAGCCGGCGGCGCGCTCGGCGGATCGGCCCAGAGTGTGTGGATCGAGAGCGGCAAAACCGCCAGGCCGATGGCGACGATCGTCCAGCGCAACGGCCAACCGACGCGGCGCGCTACGGTTCCTTGCAAAATCATTTCCATTCTCCTTCGTACATGGCCTGCTTGAGAGAACGCCTGGGCCCCCAGCGGCATGGCCGGCCGAGAGTCCGACAGAAAATCCACGGTGGTCCACAGCGCCTCGGCATACGAGCGCGCTTGCTGGGGAAACATCGCCATCACCTCGGCATCGCAACAGTGCTCGGCGGCCCGCTCCACGTTGCGCCGCGCCCACCAGGCAACCGGGTGCCACCAGTACAGCCCTAAGACAGCCAGCTCCAGCCAGCGGACCAGGTGATCGTGCCGCTTGAGGTGCACCAGTTCGTGCGCCAGCAGCGCCGAGCGCTGTTCATCGGATAGGCCGCGCACCAGTGCGACGGGCAACAGGATCGTGGCCGGGCCGGTCATCGCCCAAACCAACGGCGGGACTCGCCGATTCACAAGCCGCACCGTGGGAGCCTGCCGCAGGTTCATGCCCAGCGCCAAGGCGCGCACTTCAGCCTGCAGCGCACCGGGTGCCAACCTGGCCAGCCGCAAAAATCGGCCAAATCGCGCAATGCGCGCGGCCGCCACCGCAAACCACAGCGCCGAACCGGCCAGCCACAACCCAAACAGAAGGGGAATCGCACCCCAGGCCGACGCATCGGAACGGGCGGCTTCGTCCGGAGAATCGACCAACGCCATGTCACGTTGATCGGCTTCGATTGGTGCCAGGAAGCTTTCGCTCAGCAACACGCGCCCTGATCCGAGTCTCTCGCTGTCGACGTCGGCGGAGACGACTGTAACTGCATCGTCAATTTCCGCCGTCGGCGCCGGCAAAGTCGCGTACGGATTCGCCAGGGGCGGAAGCGCGAGCGCGTGGCCTGCGACTGGCGCTTCAATGACTTGCCAACGCGGGCGCAAACTTTCCAGGGGCAAGCCCACCAAGGGCGGCGTCACCAGCTTGGCAAGCACGAGCACCCAGGCGGCGAAAACGATTTTAGGATTGCGGCTGGCCCGCGTAACGACACATGCCACAACCGCCAGCAGCGTGGCCACCAACGCATTCGAAAGTCCGCTTTCCAGCCACGCTGTCATGATGGTCGCTCGCCGGACGAACGTCGGGGGTGGGTTTCCAGCAACTTTCGCAATTGCTGGCGCTCGGCCTGCGATAGCGAGACGCGTCGCACAAGCTGATTGAGCACCGGCACGAGCGAGCCGTCGCACAGGCGATCGGCGATGTCCTGCAACTGGTCGTCGATCAAGTCTTCGCGCTTGACCGCGGCCGAAAAGACGTGGGCCAGGGCGGAACGATCCCGCACTACCGTGCGCTTGGTCTCCAGCCGTTCGAGCAGCTTTTGCACGGTTGCGTAATCGGAAACCGATTCGCCCGGATACAACCGGGCCGTAAGCTGCCGAATCGTCTGCGGCCCAAATTGCCACAAGGGTTCGAGCACGGCGAACTCCGCCTCGGTCAAATGAATCCGACGTTTGGCCATCGCATGCCGCCTCCGACCATGATCAGACGAGTTGTCTGAAGCGGATTATAAGACAACTCATCTGAGGTTGTCAAGCGCATACCGTTGGCCCGGCCTCGAGCGGTCAAACGGACGCCGCTGGCACGCGAATGGGCGGGGTTAGCAGGCCGTTGAAAAATGGGACTGGCTCCGAGCCAGATCGCCGGACGCGCGTGAAAAACCATGTCCGCGAGGTGCCTGTCCCAATTTTTCGACAGGCGGCTACAGGGCCGCTTGCTGGCCGTCGGCGTCGAGGGCCACCACGACCATCTTCTTTTGATTCGCCAGCTCGACGACTTGCGGCTGGTCGATGATGATCGTTCGGCCGGCTTCGATGGCCAGCACTTTGCCGCCCGAGGCGGCCATCGACGTGAGCGTGCCGATGCCGATGGTGGGCACGTCAAAACGCATGTCTTGCTGGGGCTTGGCGACCTTGACGACCGTGAATCCGCCGGACTTGCACAGCGAGCCCGCGCGGCGAATGCACTCGTCGGTTCCCTCGACCGCTTCGACCGCCAGGGGCGAGCAATCTTTCACGGCCACGCTTTGTCCCACGTCGAGGCGGCCCAATTCCTTGGCCAAGCGCCAGCCGAACTCGATATCCTTGCGCTGGGCGGCAGTCGGCTGCCGAACGGTAAGACATGCCAGCTTCACAAGCAGCTCCGGAACGTAGTCGGTGGCCGGCTTCATCGCGATGCCGGCGGATTGAAATGCCTCGACGATCGCCCCCAGCAGACTGTCGTCCTGCTTGGTTTTCCGCCGGGAGACGAAGTGTGGATAATAGGTCAAAATGCCGCGCCAGTCGGGCAGATGGTGGAACCAGGCCCAGCGCCGGTAGAGCAGCACTTTGTGAACCTTGCCGGCCATGGTGGCGTGCGTCACGCCGTGGCGCTGAAAATAGCGAATCACCTTGCCGATCTGGCCCAGCCCGATCCATGCGTAATCGTGGCAGATCTCGGCCAGCGCCGGATCGGCATGGTCCTTGATTCCCAGGCAGTACACGCGAGCGCCTTGCGCGGCCAAGGCCTGAGCCACGACGAGCGGATAGCGGCCCCAGCCGGCGATCAGGCCGACGCGCGGCGGCGGGACAATTGGGCCGGGCGTCTCACGATGGACTGGCAAACTCGAGACGGTGGCCGGCGAGCTGGCGGAATTCACGTTCGAGCGCCTCCACAGTCAAAAAGGGGACATTCTACTTTTCAAATAAAGTAGAATGTCCCCTTTTTCAAGCCGCGTGCTGGCCGTTGGAACTCGCGGGATTGCGCCGCAATTCGTCGACTGCCTGTTGCAGCGCCTTGAGCTGCCGCCGCATTTCGGGCAGCTTTGAAATCGCGGCGAACTGGATCTTTTGTTCGCGCTCGGCAATCGCCGGTATGCCGAACACGTGCGCGCCGGCCGGCACGTCGTGACTGACGCCCGCCTTCGCGCCTAGAATTGCCCCGTCGCCGATACGCACGTGGTCGCGAACGCCGACCTGGCCGGCCATCACCACGTGATCGCCGGTGATCGTGCTGCCGGCCACCCCCACCTGCGAGCAGATCATGTTGTGTTTGCCGATCCGGCAGTTGTGCGCGATCATCACCAGGTTGTCGATCTTTGTTCCGTCGCCGATGATGGTCGGGCCATAGGTGCCGCGATCGACCGTGGTGCACGCGCCGATTTCGCAATCGCAGCCGACCAGCACGTGGCCCAATTGCGCAGCGGGAAGATTGCTTCCCTCAAAGACCCGATATCCGAAACCGTGGCACCCCAGCACGACCCCGGCATGGATCACGCTGCGAGGCCCGACGACGGTGTTTTCATAAAGAACGGCATTGGGATAGACGGTGACGTTCTGGCCCAGCTTGCAGCCGGCCATGATCCGCGCGCCCGCGTGGATGGTCGAACCCGGGCCGATCTCGACGTCGCCGTCGATCGAGGCGCCGGCGTGCACGTCAACGTCGTCGCCGAGCCGGGCCGTGGGGCTGATCGTGGCGGCGGGGCTGATGCCCACGCGGCGGCCCGGTCGTGGCGGCCGAAATTGCATGACGATCGTGGTAAAGGCCCGATGCACGTCGTCAACGACGATGGCCGGCATGGTCAAGGCTTCGGTCGGAAAGCTGCGCGGCACGACGGCAGCTTTGGCGCTGGTGGCCGCCAGGCGCTCGGCCTTATCGTTCTTGTCCACCAGCGTGATGTCGCCCGCTTGCGCATCCAAGAGCGTGGCGGCGCCGCCAATCTCGACGGTGGCATCGCCGACCACCTCGCCATCGACCAGTTGTGCCAATGCCGCCAGAGTCGTCGGCATATTCGGAATCCTTTCCGTCGTGGAACGAAGGCGCGGCAAGCGGCGCGAACCATCAGGGACGGAAATCTAACGCGTAGGGGCCCTCGGGACAAGAGCGAAGTGCGATGCTAGCGAAGTCAACGTCAGCGCGGCCGCTGAATGAGGCCGAAATCGAGCCCCAGCACGAACAGCATCAGCGTGATAATGAACAGAAATCCCAGGTAGTGGAAGGCCACGACGACGCGTTCGCTCACCGGGCGCCGCATCAGGCCCTCGAGGATGAGAAACATCATGTGACCGCCATCCAACAGAGGAATCGGCAGAAAATTGATCACGGCCAGGTTGGCGCTCAACAGCGTGAGAAACAACAACAATTCCGCGACCCCGTCATACGCCGCGTAGCCCGCGGCCTGGGCAATCGTCTTGGGACCGCCCAAGCTGAACAAGGAAATCTGCGAGCCGATCTTGCGCAAAAACAAATAGACTTGCAGCACCGCGTCGCGCGTCTCGCGGGCGCCCATGACGACGGCTTCGCCCGGCGAATGCGCCTGAACGGTCACGACCGCGTACGGAAAGACAAACCCACGATCGGCCTCGAACCAATCGTCGGCGGCCGCCATGCCGAGCGTCGCGCTGCGGCCGTCTTTGAGCGAAAGTTTGAACTTCGTGCCCTCGGGAGCACGCTGCACGAGCCACAGGAAGTAGGGCCAGTTCGGTTTTTCGGAGCTGAATTCAATCGGCTCCGGCGCGCTGGTCATGGAGACTTGCGTGGGGTCGGCAGTCTGTTTGCCGCCCCCCTTGGCGGGCAGGATGAACTCGGCGCGGACAATTTCGTCTCCGGCGGCAAACAGCGGCACCGCGGCTGGCTTGTCGTCCTTGGTCAATTGCGCAAGCGCCGCCGGACTGTCCTTCGTCGTCTGGTGAACGAAATTCAACACCTTGTAGGCGATTCCCAGGGCGGGCACCGATACCGACGTGCCCAGCTCGCTCGATTCCTCGGGCCAGGGCCAATCGCGCAGCGTGATCGCCTTCTCCAGCTTTTCGTCTTGTCCCGAGGGTCCTTCGCGCGATATCGACAGCGTCACCGACTCGCCGGCGCGGCGCCGCAGTTCGTCGGGCAAACGCATCGGATCGCTGGGCGGCTGTTCGTCGATGGCGGTGATGAAATCGCCGGCCCGCACATCGGCCGCCGCCGCCGGCGAATCGGCCTGCACGGCGGTAATTTTGCCCATCTTCATCACCAGACCCAAGGTCCGCATGGGTCGCGGTGGAACATCGACATCCAAGCGCTGGACATCTTTGGAATCGGCCGTGGGATCCGCGTCTTTCGCCTCGCCTTTCGGGCGGCGCTCCAGGCCCACCCGCGTTGTCTGGTCTTGGTGTCGCGTGAACGCGGCGACAAGCTGGGCATGGGCGTCGATGGCCGTCTCGTCGACCGACACAATCTTGTCGCCGGGTTTGAACGCGCCGGTCTTGGCCGCCGGCGTGCCGGCAAAAGTGGCCTTCTCGTTCGACAGCGTCGTCGTCTCCGGCGGCGCGACCCCGATCGTCGGCCGCATCCGATTCTTGTCAGGGTCGGGTTTGACGTTGACCAAAAACGGTTTGTCGACGCCTTCGCGCTCGATGAGAAAATCGATCCCCTGATTCAAGTCGGCCAGCATCACCGCCGTGCGCAAATCGCGGAACCGCAGTTGTCGGTCATCGGAATTGTCGATCGCGAGCACCCGGTCGCCGGGCTGCAAGTTCGCCTTCCACGCGGCTTCGCCGGGCAAGACGGCCGAAATTCCGCAGGCTACCTCGCGGACGCCCAGCGCATAGGCCGCGACCGCCATAATCACGGCGAAGATCAGGTTCATGATCACGCCGGCCGAAATGATGGCCATGCGCTGGGGCACGCTCTTGGCCATGTAGCTGCGAGGATCGAGCGGCTGGCTGTCGGAAGCTGGCGCCGCGTCGCCGTTTGTCGCCCCGTCGCCGTTTGTTGCGGTCGAGCCGCCAGCGGCTGATGAATCGGCTGCTTGCAGGCGCGATCGCTCGCGCTCTCTGGCCGCGTTGGCCGGGTTATCGTCCTGGCCAAGCATCTTGACGTAGCCGCCCAGCGGCAAAATGCCGATGCCGTACTCCGTCTCTCCCCATTGGACACTCGCGAGCTTCAGCCCGTAGATGTCGAACCCCAGGTAGAATTTCTCGCATTTGACGCCGCACCATTTGGCCACGGCGAAGTGGCCCAACTCGTGGACGAAAATGACCATGCCCAGCCCGACGGCGACTTCGAGGATCACCACGAGCAGGTCCCAATTGACGGCGACAGCCATGAGAGGCATTAAAGACAAGCCCAACGCATCACCTCCTGGCGAGCCCAGCGGTCGAGCGCGAACAATTGTTCGAGCGACGGGCGGGGATCGAATTGATGTTGTTCCAATACGGCGCGGCAGCGGGGCACGATTTCGGTAAAGTGCAGCTTGCCCGCGCGAAACTCGGCCACGGCGGCCTCGTTGGCCGCGTTAAAGACCGCGCCGGCCGTGCCCCCGGCGCGCGCCACTTCCAATCCTAACGCCAGCGCCGGAAAACGCTCCGGATCGGGCGGTTCAAAATCCAAACGCATCCGCTCGGTAAAATCCAACGGCGTCGCCGGCCCCGCGGTGCGCCGCGGATACGTCAGCGCATACTGAATCGGCAGTCTCATATCGGGCGAGCCAAGTTGGGCGATCACGGAGCCATCGACAAACTCGACCAGCGAATGCACGATCGACTGCGGATGGACAACCACGTCAATCTGATCGGGCCGCAAGTCGAACAGCCAGCGGGCCTCGATGATTTCCAGTGCCTTATTCATCATCGTGGCCGAATCAATGGTAATCTTAGGGCCCATCGTCCACGTGGGGTGTCTCAGCGCGTCGGCGATGGTCACTTCGGCCAGCTGTCCGGCGGTGTGATTGCGGAACGGACCCCCGCTGGCGGTCAGTATGATCCGCTTCACATCCTCGCGCCGCCCGGCCTGCAAGGCCTGGAAAACGGCGCTATGCTCGCTATCCACCGGTACGATGCGAGCGCCAGTTTGGTGCGCCAACTCGGTGACCAGGGGGCCGCCCACGACCATCGTTTCCTTATTTGCCAGGGCCACGGTTTTTCCGGCCTCGACAGCCGCCCAGGTGCCGCGAAGACCGGCACTGCCGACGATCGCCGCGACGACAATGTCGACTTCTCGGCGGCTGGCAACGCTTTCCAATCCCTCGGGCCCGACAACCAGCTCGACGTCGCCGGGCAGCGCCGACCAATCGTGGGTGGCCGCCGCCAGCGGGTCGGCCGCTACAATCCATCGCGGATGCAGTTTTTGTGCTTGCTGGACCAGTACATCGAGATTCGAATGTGCCGATAACGCCACGCAGCGCAGTGCTCCCCGAGAAGCTGAGATGACCTCCAACGTGTTGCGGCCAATGCTGCCGGTCGAGCCAAAAACCGCCACGTTGGCAAATTCCGCGGTCATATGCGGTGTGTCGCGCTACGAGGGTCGGATGGAGTGGCAGGGGCGCCGCGCGGCCCGTATAACCGTCATCGACCCACTACCGGCGGATCCGAGCCAAATGAGGAGAAAATCGCGTCAACTGGTTTGCCGCGAGCGAGTTTCCGCCGCCCGGGCATCCGCATTCTAAGACCAAACCGCCTTGGCCTACAACCCGGAACGATCACCCCCCCGCGGACGCACCAGGGCGGACGCGACTCGTTGTATTTCGAAAATATACGTCATACTATGAGAGTGACCCGCCGTGGTCGTTTGAACTGCTTGCGTCGTGGACGCCCGGGTGGCCACATCGCTGGCGCACCTGATTCCCAGGCTATCGGCCGTTTCGCAGGCCGATACCAGAGCATTTGCACCCTCCCAGAGACACCATTCGATGAAGAACGACCGAGACCCGCTCCGCAAAGTCGGCGAAAAGAAGCCTTCGCCGATCAACAACAACGTGGTCTGGTTTCTATTGGTCTTGGGCGTGTTGACCCTGTTGGCGGTCAGCATGATGACGGGCGGCCCCGACGAAAAGATTCAGTACAGCGACCTGTTGGAGTTGATCAAGGTGTCGGACGCCAAGGACGGGAACAACTATATCGACGTCCACCGCGAAAGGGGCGACAAAGAGCAGGTCCTGCGCTTCTCGAATCCGACCGACATCAAGATCGGCAGCTATGAGGTGACCGGCAAGATCACGCGCGAGACCCCCGGCGATTCCTCGTCTCGCGGCGTGGTTGTCTTTCAAAGCAATTTGAAACCGATGGACAATCGGTTGGCACAGCTTTTGGAAGAGAAGAAGAGGGACTTCGACAATTCCGAAGGCCCCGCCGCCTGGCGATCGTACGTGCCGATGCTGGTGCTCACCGGGTTTTGCGTATTTTTTATTTTCTACATGATGCGACGCCTGGGCGGAGCCGGCTCGCCGATGGCTTTCGGCCGCAGCCGCGGCAAAATGTACGCACAGGAAGACCTGGGCGTGACCTTCGAGGACGTGGCTGGCATCGATGAAGCCGTCGAGGAGCTGCGCGAAGTCGTCGAATTTCTGCGCACGCCCGAAAAATACCAGGTGTTGGGCGGACGCATTCCCAAGGGCCTGCTGCTGGTCGGACCGCCGGGCACCGGCAAAACCCTGCTGGCCAAGGCAATTGCGGGCGAGGCCGGAGTGCCGTTTTTCAGCCTGTCGGGATCCGATTTCGTCGAGATGTTCGTCGGCGTGGGCGCGGCCCGCGTGCGCGACATGTTCCAGCAGGCCGAAGCCAAAGCGCCCTGCATCATTTTCATCGACGAGCTGGACGCCCTGGGCAAGACGCGCGGCTCGAGCATCGTCGGCGGGCACGACGAGCGCGAGCAAACGCTCAACGCCTTGCTGGTCGAGATGGACGGCTTCGACTCGAACAATGGCGTGATCGTGCTGGCCGCCTCGAACCGGCCCGAAACGCTCGACCCGGCGCTGCTGCGGCCCGGCCGCTTCGATCGCCACGTGCTCGTCGATCGACCGGACGTGCGCGGGCGCGAGGCGATTCTGAAAGTGCACGTGCAAAACGTGAAGCTGGATGAAAGCGTGAATTTGAAGGAAGTGGCGGGAATCACCTCGGGCTTCGTGGGCGCCGACCTGGCGAATCTGGTCAACGAAGGCGCCTTACTGGCGGCCCGCAAGGGCAAGTCCGCCGTCGGCATGGACGAGTTCAACGAAGGCGTCGAGCGCGTCACGGCCGGACTGGAAAAGAAACAACGCATCATCCACGAAGACGAAAAGATGCGCGTGGCATTTCACGAGGCCGGCCACGCGCTCGTGGCTTACAGCCTGCCGAATACGGACCCGGTGCATAAAGTGTCCATCATTCCGCGCGGGCTGGCGGCCTTGGGCTACACGCTGCAACGGCCCGAGGGCGATCGCTACCTGATGACGCAAGGCGAACTGGAAAGCCGGATCCAGGTCCTGCTGGCCGGCACGTGTGCCGAGGAGCTGGTTTTCCAGGACGTTTCGACCGGCGCGCAGAACGATTTGGAACGCGCCAACAGCATCGCCCGCAGCATGGTGATGGATTTTGGCATGAGCCGCCTGGGCCGGGTCAATTACCGCGAAAGTTCTCGGAGTCCCTTTTTGGCCACCGGCGCGGATTTCCAGCGCGAACATAGCCACAGCGAGCAGACCGCTCGCGAGATCGACCAGGAAGTGAAGCGGATCATCGACGAGTCGATGGACAAGGTGCGGCACATTCTGGAGATGCGGCTGGCGTCGCTCAAGGCGATCAGTTCGCGGCTCATCGAGAAGGAGGTCGTCGACTCGGACGAGCTGAAGGGCCTGATCGAGGCCAGTTCGCCCAGCCCGCTGATCGTGCCCGGCACCCAGACCGACCGCAAGCGCGCCGGGGGCGAGCCGATCGAGCGACTCGACGGCGAACAGCCGCAGGCCGAAAGCGTGTAGCCCAGCCGAGACCCGTCTCGGCGATCGTGCGGCGGATCGAATTTGCTAGAATGAAGCCACCGAATTCGGTGGCTTTTTCATGCGCTATCGGGAGGAGTCAATCATGCTAAGAGGAGCGACAAGTACGCATCGACTTCCGGTATGGGGCGAACCGGGGATGAACAAGCTCTCGGCAAAAAGTCGCAGACAGCGCAAGCGACAGGCCAGCAAAAGGCGCCGGGCGATGTTGCGGCGGGAGGAACTCGACTGATCCGCGCGGTTCACTGCACCAGGGACATCTCGATCTTCAGACATAGGAGCTGGAAACCATGGCAGTCAAACCCATTCCCGAGGGATACCACACGGTCACGCCGTACCTGACGGTCGAAGGGGCCGGCAAATTGCTCGATTTTGTCAAGCGAGCCTTCGACGCCAAGGAAATCCACCGCACAACGCGGCCCGACGGCACGCTGTGGCATGCCGAGGTTCGCATCGGCGATTCGATGGTCATGATGGCCGAAGCCGCCGACCCCTGGAAACCCATGTCCAGTGCGATCTATCTATACGTGAACGACACGGACGCCACCTACCAAAGCGCGATTGCCGCCGGCGCTACGTCGCTCATGGAGCCGGCCAACCAGTTCTATGGCGACCGCAACGCCGGCGTGCAGGATCCCGTGGGAAATATGTGGTGGATCGGCACGCACGTCGAAGACGTTTCGCCCGAGGAAGTTGGCAGGCGAGCCGCCGAACACGCCAAGAAGCAAGCCGTCGGCTGAGGCGCCACGTGCGTCCAGAAGGCGCTGATTGTTCAGTCGCGGCGATCGTCGGAAGGCCGCGGCGGACCAGCGGTGTCGCTGCCCCAGTTGTAAATGCGCCGCATGGCCGCGTCGACCGTGCTGGTCAATTGCAGACGGCTAACGGGCTTGGACAGCACCGAATACGCCTCGGCCAACTGGGCCTGGCGAATCAAGTTCTCGTCAAGGGCCGCGGAGAGCAGAATGCACGGCAACCGCGACTTGAATCGCTTCACTTGCCGCAAAGTTTCCAGGCCGGTGAGCTTCGGCATGTGCATGTCCAGAAGCAGCAAATGCACTTCCTGGCTCCGCACGATATCGAGGGCCTCTTCGCCGTCGCGGGCCGTCAAGGTACGGAATCGCGGCTCAAACACCACGCGCAACGTCTCGCGGAAGTCATAATCGTCGTCCGTGATCAGCAGTGATGGAACCAGTAGCCGCATCTCGTGAATTACCTGGTCAGACCGTGCGCCGCTATGTGTCGCAAACCGCTACCTTGCAACTCAAATACCGTTGGTGCTTTGTTGCCACGTAAACTTCGGAAATCCTTTGTGTAACGTCTTGGAATGCTTCAGCTTATATAATACTTCAGCAATCATTCCTAGATAAGCTGCGGGACATGCGAAAAGCAGCCATTCAAAGTTTCGGCTGCCATTTAGGCAGTTTCTGAGGTGAAAACCGGCACCATGAGAGTGGCGCTGGCCGCCAGCGCTTGAAAGTTCGGTGTCGCTTCGGACATGGCACGACGTCGAATCGACGGGTCGGGGCCCGGCGGGCGAGTGCCATGGATTCCACCTCGAAATGGTGTTTGGAATCGCCGCGAAAAATGCCGACCGGGCGGTCGATTTCAGGCTCGCGCCAAGACGATTTTTCGACTGGCGCCCATGGGGATGCACTGCCGCCGAACGCGGCTTGTCATAGAACTGAGCGCCCCTATACTACTCGAAGTGCTGATCGACACCACTTTCGCCTGGCCGGCGCGGTCAGGTCGATGCTTAGGAAAAACCCCGTGGAAACCACTTCCGCTTCGGCGGTTTCGACTGTCGAACCTCGTCCTTCCTTCCTGGTCCGGAATCAGTTTCTGATTTACCGGCTGTTCAGCCTGAGTGGGCTGGTGCCGGTGGGCGCTTATCTGGTCGTGCACTTGGCGACCAATGCGTCGATCGTCAACGGGCCGATGGCGTTCCAGGAGCAGGTCGATCGCATCCACGCCCTGGGCGTCGCGCTGTTGCCGATCGAAATCATTTTTATCTTCATCCCGATCCTGTTTCACGCTTTCGTCGGCTGGATGATCATAGCCGGCGCGATACCCAACACCGGTTCCTATCCCTACGCCGGCAACATCCGCTATACGCTGCAGCGCGCCACCGGAATCATCGCGTTTTTTTTCATCATGTTTCACGTGGCGCAATTGCACCACCTGGTCGGCGCGCCCTTCAAGGAGATGGGCGGCGCGGCGTTTGACGCCGAGCACGCGGCAAGTTCCGCGGCCGTGGCCTTGCAGCCGACGTGGCTGAAGATCGTGTACGCCGTGGGCATGCTCGCGTGCGTCTACCACTTCGCCAACGGTCTGTGGACGCAAGGCATCACCTGGGGCATTTGGACGAGCGCCGCCGCGCAACGTCGGGCCAATTGGGTGAGCATTGTCGTCGGCGGTGTTTTGGCGGTCATGGGCTTGAGCGCCTTGTTCGGGATGTGGACCGTGGACGTCGACAAGGCGAAACACGTCGAAGACGTGCTTGTGCGTCAAAAGCAAGCCCTCCTTGAAATTCAGAACTCCCCCACCGCTGAGCCCTTGGCCCCCGTCACGGAGGCCAAATAGGCACTTGGCCAGAGCGGTTCGCGCACCAAGAATCGAGTATTC
>JBGQHN010000102.1:0-12604 GCA_041497975.1 Planctomycetia bacterium
CGGCCAGGTATTCCTGCAAAAACACCGACGTGACAATCGAGATGCCGGCCAGCAGATCGGAGCCGAACTCGCGGGCCAACACCCGCGTCACCAGCTCGTAAACCAACGGCAACCCGCCCAGCGCCAGCGCTACAAATAGCGGAAGGTCCGACACCGCTGGCGACGAGCCGATCGCAAACCGCAGCACCAGGTGCGCGGCGATGGCGCCGATCGACAACAGCGCGATCCACGTGTTCTTGCGCTCCGCGAATGCAGTGTGAGGCCCGCTCTGGTGTTTAGGGACAGGCGTCGTCGGTGTCGGCTCGTCGGGCCTGGAAATCATTTCGAAGGACGCGGCTCCTCGCGTTGACTGTCGCGCACGACTTTGTGGCAATTGACGCAACTGAGCGTTAATTGGACATAAGCCAGTGCGGCGCCGTCAAGGTTCTTTTGGTCGGCCATCCGAATCAACCGTTCGTCGGCGTTTTGGAATATCTGGAGCTGAGAGCGATATGCAGGCGTATTGCCGCGGACCCATTTTTCCATGTGTCCCAGGGCCTTCATCGACCGGGCATTCTTGCCGATCGCGTCGAAGTCCGCGCTGGCCAGGCCCGCAAGCATGCCCTCGCTGTACGAGAGCTTGTTTTTCATCCACAAGCTGGCCTTGGCCGCCTCATCCTCGCCCTCCGCCGCCCAGACGGAAATCGTCACAATTTGCGCCGGCCGATTCGGGCCGCAAGATTGGCCTTAGCCGGGCAAGTGCGCGCCCTGTACGCCCGCTGTGCGAAACCGCACGCTGCGCACCAGAGCATCGCGCTAGCTGTCCGGCGGTGAACGAGTCGATCGCAATCACCGCACAAAAACTCGACGGCCGTGCGCTATCCGCGCACCACGCCTGGGTTCGAAGTGCTGCCCTCGACGTGCTGAACCGACGACAGACCGGTGTTTGGCACGCCGATTGCTTTCCGGAGCATGGCAGCCGCTTCCGGTTGCGCCGGCCCGACGGAGATGCTTCCCGTGCTCGACTTCAACGCCTTGTTGGTTCCGGTGGACTTTTCGCCGATATCCAGCAGCGTCTTCGACCAGGCCCTGGAACTGGCCCGTGGCGACGATGCGTTAGTGATCTTATTGCACGTGATCGATCCGGCGGTCGTCGATTTCATCGCGGGTCTGGGACTGGAATCGCGCGAAACGATTTTGCGCGTGATGCGCGAGCGCGCCCAGCGGGAGCTCGACGCGCTCAAAGCCCGCGCCGCCAATCGATTGGACGTACAGCCCATGGTTTGCGAGGGGGTCCCATTTCTCGAAATCCTGCGCAAGGCCGACGATTTTCAAGTCGACGCCATTTTGATGGGAAAGTGCGCCACACGGGACCGCATCGAAAAACTGTTGTTCGGAACGACGGCCGAGCGCGTGATTCGCGGCACGGCACGGGCCGTGATCGTGATTCCGGTGGGAAATTGAACGTTTGGATCCGATGACCGCGACTTGACGCCTCGTTTTCGAGGAGCGTACGCTGCGGAGTGAGCCAAAACCGGCACGTGGAATTTGCGATGATCCAGAAGATTCTGTTTCCTTCCGATTATTCGCCGTCCAGCAACGCCGCCCTGCCATATGCATTGTCGCTTTGCCGGGAGTCGCACGCGCTGTTGATGCTGGCTCACGTCGAGCTTCCCTCGCTGCCGCCCCTGGGAACGGCGGACGAAGAAAATCCGGAGGCGGACGAGGAGCGGAGATTTCGCGAGCTGGTGAGCAGGACCGCGGTCGCCGGCGATCAAGTGCTGGTCCACGAATTTCGCACGTTGCGCGGTGATCCGGCGACTGAGATTGTGCGGCTGGCACAACAAGAACAAGTCGACCTGATCGTGATGGGCTCGGCCGGTCGAACGGGTTGGCGCCGCATTCTGATGGGCAGCGTGGCGGAAGCCGTCGCGCGCGAAGCCCCCTGCCCGGTGCTGAGCTTGAGAGAACCGGCAGCCGCCAGTTCGGCAGAGCCGCCGGCCGCCGAGTTGCCCCAGGGCCAGGCCCCCAGCCTTTCTCCCACGGAATTTCATCAAGCCGAACTGCCGGCAATCGAAGCGAACCGATCAAGCGCGGTGGCGCTCTTGCGCCGTGCGACCGCCGCGCGCGCAACCGACGTCCATCTCGATCCCTTGGAAAACGACGTGGAAGTGCGATTTCGCATCGACGGCCGGCTGCATCGCTACTGCCGGCTGCACCACGACGTGGCGCGGCCGCTGGTATCGCAGTTGAAAATCATGGCCGAAATGGACATCGCCGACCCCTTTCATCCTCAGGAGAGTCGTATCTCTCTGCCCGATCCAGACGGAGACTATGACGTCCGCATCACCAGGGTACCGGTTGTCGGCGGCGAGTCGATCGCGCTGCGGCTCTTGAATCGCCAACGTTTGCTGCGCAGCCTGGACAGTCTGGGACTGACCGCCGAGTCGCTCGAGTCGATGCGCGAAATGTTGCGACTTGGCGAGGGAGTCGTGCTGGTCACCGGTCCGGCCGGATCGGGCAAGACAACCACCGCCTACTCCATGCTGCACGCGCTGGACGACGGACGACGCAACATCGTCACGATCGAGGACCCCGTGGAGTATTGCATCGACGGCTTTCGCCAAATGTCCGTCGACAGCCGCCACGGCGTCACGATGACCAGCGGGCTGCGCACGCTGTTGCGGATGGATCCCGACATCGTGCTGGTGGGCGAAATCCGCGACGCCGAAACCGCCGAGATCGCGATGCGGGCGGCTAGCTCGGGCAAATACGTGTTCACCACCTTGCATACGCGCGACGTGGCCTCGACCATTACTGCCCTGCGCGACCTGCACATCGACAATCGTTCGCTGGCGGGCAATTTGACCGGCATCATCTCGCAACGCCTCGTGCGACGGCCGTGCCAGCATTGCCGCCGCGAGGTATCCATCGACGAAGCGCAGTGCGGGCTGTTCGTCGACCAGGGCGTCGAACCCCCCGCGTCCCTTTTCGACAACCTGGGGTGCGAACAGTGCCGTTATCTGGGCTACTTCGAGCGGATCGGCGTGTTTGAAGTGGTACTCCCCGATCGCGCGATCCGCGAAGCCATCGAACAGGGCGCGCCTGAAGATGAGCTGCGCGATCTGTTGCGCTCGCACGGCACGCGCAGCTTGCTCTCGGACGGCATGTTCAAAGTGCGCGCCGGCGACACGACGCTGGAGGAGGTCCGTTCGATGACCTGGGTGCCCTTCCCCGCGTAGGCAGGATCACGGCTCGCGCGCCGCGGCCGGCACGATCGGCAACACGATGTGCGAGGGATGAAGGGCGTCGTGATAGACCGTGTTGATCGCGACTTCGCTGCGGCGATGGTCGTTCAGCGGCTCGCCCGTGTTGGGGTTCACGTCGAAGCGCGGGAAATTGCTGCTCGAAACATCCAAGCGAATGCGGTGTCCGCGCTTGAAGACATTCGACGTCGGATACAGCTTGATCGAAAATGGATAGATGTGTCCCGGTTGCATCAGCACTTCTTTCTTGAGCGACTCGCGAAAACGGGCCCGCACGATCCCGTCGCCGATATTCAGATCGAATCCTCCGGGAAAGTCAGCGCTGGCCGGATAGACGTCGATCAGCTTGGCCGTGAAGTCGGTATCCACCGCCGATGACGACGCCCAGAGATGAACGACCAGCTCGCCGGTCACTTCCAAGTCGCCCTCCAGCGGCTCGGATTGGAACACCAGCACGTCGTTGCGCGCCGACAGCGGAATGGGAGCCGGCGAGTTCCAGACGTGCGGGCCGCCGCGCTGGTCCCAGGCCCCTTGCAACAGGATGTCGCTGCCGGACGAGATATTTCCTCCAATGGTCGGCACCGGCCGGGCCGAATCGAAACGAAACGCGGTGGACCCGCCTGCGGACGACGGATCGGATTGAGATAGTTTTCCGCCGGCGTGAAGATAAAATGCGGTTGGCCTGGCCCGCGCCAGCGGCCACTCGCGCTCGTCGCGCCACGCGCCGCCGTGATTGAGCAGACCGCCGGACGTCTTGCGGCCGTCACCGGTCCCCATGACGAAGATCCGCACCGGCGTGGCGAATGGGGCCTGCTTCCCCACCGTGTTGTCGACCCCCTTGAGCCAGCGATCGTACCACTCGAGGCGCCACGCGCGCGGATCGGGAATGGCCGCCGCCGGGCCGAAGATGACCTGGCCGTGGCTCGATCCGCCCTGTTGTCCGTGGATCCAGGGGCCCATGATCAAATACACCGGACCCTTGATCGCGCGCGACAAGGCCGCGAAATTAGCGGTCGTGTTGCCGGCCCACGAGTCGTACCAGCCGCCAACCAGGTAGACGGGCATGTCCTTGTAGCTGGAAGTGTAGTCGAGGATATTGTTCTGCTTCCAAAAGTCATCGTTGATTCCATGCCCCAGGGCCTCGACCAGCCAGTCTTCGTATTCTCCTATGTGCTTCAGCGGCGTGGTGCCGCGCCGCAGCGGCAGATTGGCGAGATAATCGAGGCGATGGTCTTTCATCTCTTTGAGCATCGCCGCCGTGGCCGGATCGCGCGATTGGCGGCTGCCCTCGGGCCCGGCATTGCCAAAAATCCAATTCCAGAACCGCAGCTCAAACGCGCCTCCGTTGCGCATGCTTTGGTAGCCGAGGTTCGACATGGCGTCGACGGGAATCGCAGTGACCAATTGTGGCGGCCGTTCCATGGCCAGCGCGTGCTGAGTTCCGCCGACGTACGACGTGCCGATCGTGCCCACCTTGCGGTCCGACCACGCCTGCCGGCCGATCCAGTCGCAGGTGTCAAAACCGTCGCGGCCGTCGTCGTTGAGCATGTGCCAGACACCCTCGGAGCGAAACCGCCCGCGCGTGTCTTGCACCACGAAGGCGTAACCATGCGCGGCAAAGAACTCGGCGTCAGCGCGGGCGCCCGATTTGTTGTAGGGGGTCCGCATGAGGATCGTCGGCCACCGCCGCGGCAGTGCCCCGCCGTCTCCGGCAGGCAGGTAGACGTCCGTAGCCAGTGACACCTGGTCGCGCATAGGCACCATGACGTCGTCTTGCACCGCGACGCTGCGCGGCGGCCCCTCGGCGCGGCCGGTTGTGGCGCTGGCCAAAACGGCCACGAGAGCCCAGACAATCGCGCGATAACGTCGGCGGATCGCTCTCACGTGTGAAGTCTCCCAGGTGAACCGCGGTCGGATCAGGCTTTGGGCGTCAACTCTTCTCGCAACCGGCGGGCCAGCTCGGCAGCGCTCTGGTTGTCCAAGTGCAATGGATTGATAACCAGTTTTCCCTCCGGCAAGCCGACGTGTCCCACGTAGCACGGCGGCGAACCGGCCCGCAGGGCGCGGCAGACGTCGAAGGCCGTGCGGCCGAGCGCTCGCTCGTCGATCGTAATCTCCAAGATCGGCAGGCATTCTTCGTGCTCTTCTTGCAACTGGCAACGTGCGGGGCTGCCGGATAGCGTCTCGGCAATTGCGCCCAGTCGGCGGCGAAATCCGGCCAGCTCGCGGTCGTAGTCGCCGCGAGCGAACAGCTTCAAGGCAACCAGCAGGGCCACGATCTGCTCCTTGGCGACCTTGAACCCGCGTCCGATTCCGTGGCGGGGCAAGCCGGCCAACTGTTCGCGGTCGATCCAATCGCGGGGCGGCTGCCAGATCTCAAAATGGTCGTCCATATCCAGCATTTGCAGCGCGGCGGAAGCGATCAACTCGCGCCGTCCGCACAAAATCCCCGTGGCCTGTGGACCGCGAATTCCCTTGCCGCCACTGAAGGCGACCAGGTCGGCACCGGTGGCCGCGAGCGCCTTCAGGTTGGCGCGAGGGGGCACTTCGGCGGCGGCGTCGACCAGCACCGGCAAGTGATGCGCGTGGGCGCGGCGCACGACGTCCGCCAGCGGCGGCTGTGGGCCGGTTGTCATGACGTACAACACGCCGGCCGAGCGCGGCCCAAAGGCCGCTTCGTATTCCCAGGCCTCGGCGCGCCGCACTCCCGCGCCGGAAATGATCTCGTGAAACCCGACCTCGACGAGGCTGGCGCCCGCGGCGCGCACCGCGTGATCGTAGCTGTTGCGATGTTCGCGCGCCACGACGAACTCGTTGGGAAAGCCGTCGCAGTTGGGCAAGCGTTCCATCCGCCCCAAATCGTAACGAGCGAGTATCGCGGCGGTTCCCAAGGTCAGCGCGGCGGACGCGCCGGCGGTGACCAGTCCTGCCTCAGCGCCGGTCGCGGCGGCGATGGCCTTGGACGCGACGGCTTGCAGCTCTTCGAGGGGGACCGATTCTTTAGCGGCCTGGCAAAAGGCGTCCAGCACGGCAGCGCTCATCGGCGCGCCCCCGAGCCGAGTAACGGCCCCCGATGCGTTGATGATTGGCCGAAGTCCTAATTCCTCGTAGATGCCCACGTTCTCCCTCGCGTGCTGATTACGGCCAATGTTGACTTGCTCGCCGCGTTCGACGACCTCTAGGGCCGACGCCGGCGCTATTGTAATTGGTCGCGAGCCGCCAACGCCAGCGCCACGAAGATGATTGAGCCGAGTGGCTGGCTTGCTATGATGGACGACACTTTAAGCCCGCCGGCCGAGGCCCTTTGCAAGCGCTACCCGCCAGGAGAATTTCCGTATGACGACCCACAAGATGCCTGCTGGTGATGGAAGCCGACGGAACCGCCGAGGCGTGACAGTCGCAGGGAGTTTGGCCCTGGTCATTGCTTGGGCGACGTGCACGGCGACCAGCCCGGCCGAGGAAGCCCCTCAGCGACCTTACGAAAATCGCCTGACACGCATTACGAATCCGCGGCCGCTGTTGGCGGATCACCCCGAGTTTGTGGAGCCGGTGCATGAGAGCGTGCGCTACGAAGCACCGCTGTTGATCGATGATCCGCGGGCCGACCTGGATGTGCGCGCCTGGCGCTTTTCGTATAACGCGCGGGGGATCGTGGAAATGCCCAATCGTTTGGAGGCGACCAAGACGGCACTGATCATGGTCCACCCTTGGGGCGTCGATGACGGTCAGGGATGGCGCACGCCCGAACCGGCCGGCGCGGCCGATTTTTGCACGCCCGAAAAAAACCATCTCGCCGGCCGGCACACGCGCGAAGTCATCAACCCGTTGCTCAAGTCTTTGCGCGGCAAAGTTTCGCTCGTGATGTACAGCCTGCCGGGACATGAAGACCCCATTCGCAAAAAAATGTATCGCTCGTTGACCCACCGGCCCAGCGAGTTGGAGCGCCGGCAGGGGGCCCTCGAACTCGATGCCAAGTTGAACGGCTTTGTCTATAAGGGCGAACCAGTGCCCCAGCGGCTGATGCTCTCGGCCGACAAGCCCGTGGGCGATTACTTCAAGCAGTTCAGCGGGCTCAATCCTGGACCGAGGTTCAACAATGCCGGCTTCTGGGACTTGCCGATTCCGGTCACCAAGGACGTGGACGTGGATCCGGACGACGTGGTGATCTACGATGCGGCGGGCTACGAGCCCTTGAAACAATTCTTGAAAAGCCAGGGCATTCGCCACGTGTTGTTGACCGGCTATGCCACGGACATGTGCTACTGCAAGACGACAGCCGGATATCAAAATCTGTCGAAGGACTTTAACGTGTTCCTGGTCGGGGATGCCACGTTGGCCACGTTTCCGGCCAACTCCAGCCCGCGCTTCGCCACGAATGCCGCGATTTCGTTTGCTTCGCTCGAGCAATTGATTACGCAGGTATCGTGGATCGAGTACAAGAAGTGAGGCGCTGAGCCCCTTCTCTCGACAAGATCATCCGGCTCGAGCGGACAATGTCCCCCGTGCGCGCCGGGCGGTGGCCATGACGCGAACCGTTGCGAGCGCGCCCGCGGGGGTGTAGCATTGTAGCGGGTCGGCCGTTCTCGCTGCCGGCCGCCTGGTGCAACCCGCCCCCGTATCATTCGAAGAGCCGTCATGAGCTTGCCGCGTTTGCTCGCCGGGCGCCACGGTCGAATGGTCTGCGCCGTTTGTTGCTTTTTTTTCTTCGCGTGCGGCGTGCCGCGCGCGCAGGCCCAACACGGCCAGTTCGACAAGGCTCCGCTCAATCCGCGCGACGAAGCCACCATCTTTACACCGCCCGGCTTTGCTACAGAAGGCAAGCCGGCCGTCGCCAGCGGAGCGGGCGCGGCGCGGCTCAACGTCACGATCGTCGACCGCGCCACGGGAAAGCCGACGCTGTGTCGCGTGAACGTCGTTGGCGCCGACGGAAATTTTTATGAGCCCAAGGACAACCCGTTAGCCGCATATAGTCTGACGGGGACCTGGCCCGAGCGGCTGGCCGGCAATCGTTCGACCAAAGCGCCGATTCGTTATTTTGGCCGCTTCTTTTATACGCGCGGGATGTTCGGCGTCGACGTGCCCGCCGGACCCGTGCGTGTCGAGGTCTGGAAGGGTTTCGAGTATCGGCCCGAAACGCAAACCGCCGAAGTCGGCGCGGGCGAGTCTCGCGACTTGAAACTGACGATCGCCAGCGTCGTGCCCATGACCGGCGAGGGCTGGTACTCGGGCGATCCGCATCTGCACTTCATCCGCGCCAGCGATGCGGATGAAGCCACGATTTTCGACTTGCTCGAAGCCGAAGACATCCGCCTGGGGATGGTGCTTTGCTACAACGAGACCAATGCTTATCCAGGATTGATGCCCGAGTTGGTCACGCCGCAATTGCGCGGGCTGGGCGCGAAGTCGATTCGCAAGCGGGGCGACTACCAGATCATCTCGGGTCAGGAATATCGCAACAACATCTTCGGCCATTTGAACCTTTACCTCCGCGATCGCTTAGTGCTGGAGGGGATGAAGCTCGATCCCAACGTGGGGCCGGTGTTTGGCGCCATCGGCGCCGAAACGCGGCAGCAGGGCGGCTATGCCTTTCACGCCCACGGCGGATACGCTCAAGAGATTTGGGCCGACCTGGTGCAAGGCGCGACCAACGGCGTCGAGCTGTTGCAGTTCGGCATCTACCGCGGCATCGGCCTGGAAGGCTGGTATCACGTGTTGAATGCCGGATTTCGCTTCCCGGGGATCGCCGCCTGCGATTACCCGGCCTGCCGCAAGTTGGGGGATTGCCGCACCTACGTGCACATCGCGGGCGAGCCGAGTTTTCAGGATTGGCTCGCTGGCGCCGCGATGGGACGCAGCTTCATGACCACCGGCCCGCTCATCCTATTGGACGTCGACGGCCAGCGCCCCGGCGACATTATCACCACGTCCGACGCGGCCCCGCGCACGCTCAAGGCGCGCGTCACGGTGCGCAGCGAAACGGCGCCGGTGACGGACGTGCAATTGATCGTGAATGGCCGGGTGGCAAGCGAGCTGAAGGCCACGCCCAAAAGCGGCGAGAGCCAGCAGTTGGTGCTGGAAGGTTCGCTTATGCTCGACGAGTCGGGTTGGATCGCGGCCCGCGCGTTTTCGAAGTCGCCGACCGGCAGCGCCGACGCCGAATCGCACACCAATCCGGTGTACGTCTATTTGAACGGCAAAGCACCGTGCCGCGAGGCCGATCTGGTATGGCTCGTGGCCCGATTGGACGAACAAATCGCCGACCACGAGGCCCGCAAGGAGCCGGAAAGATCGGTCCCGATCGATTATTTTCGCCGCTCGCGCGAGATGCTTCTGGAGATGCGCCGCCGCGTCGACCAGGCGGCTCAAGCCGAGCGCAAGCGTGAGACTAGTGATCGCAGCAAGGACACGGACGCAGCCGCGCTGGCCGGACAGTCGCTGGCCGATTTCCTCAAGCCGGTGCCGGCCAGATCGCCGGACGAGGCGCTAAAGACATTCGAGGTCCAGGCGGGATTCCGGATGGAGCTGGTCGCGCACGAGCCTGACGTGACCGATCCGGTGGCGGCCTGCTTCGACGAGAACGGCGGAATGTACGTGACCGAGATGATCGACTACCCGTACCGGCCCAAGGAAGGCCAAGCGCCGCTGGGCCGCGTGCGCTATCTGGAAGACAGCGATGACGACGGCACATACGACAAGAGCTGGGTCTTCGCCGAGCGGATTGTATGGCCGACCGGCGTCGTGTGTTGGAAAGGAGGCGTGTACGTTGCGGCCGCGCCGGACCTGTGGTATCTGAAAGACACCAACGGCGATCATCGGGCCGACGTAATGCAGAGAATCTTCACCGGTTTCGGAGACCGCAACCAACAGGGCGTGGTCAACAATCTGAATTGGCACGTCGACCATAAGATCTACGGCTCCGGTTCGTCGAACGGCGGCGCGATTCGGCCGGCCGACAAGGCCGACGTTGCGCCGATCGTGCTTTCGAGCCGCGACTTTCGTTTCGATCCCGTCACCGCGCGTTTCGAAACGGTCAGCGGCTCGAAGCAATTTGGCAACGCCTTCGACGATTGGTTTAACCGCTTCTTGTGCAGCGAATCGAAGCCGGCGTATCACGTGGTGCTGCCGCAGAATTACCTGGCTCGCAATCCGCACCTGGCGGTCCAGACCGCACTGAACGATTTGGCGCCCGGCGTGACGCCGATCTTTCGCACCAGCCCGATCGAACGGTGGCGAGACGTGCGCTCGAGCCGCCGATTGGCGGCCGGCGAACGTGCGGCCACTTCGGCCGGCTTGAGCCACAACGTGATCGACGCTGGCGCCGGAGTAACGATCTACCGAGGCCATGCCTATCCTCCGCAGTACCTTGGCGACTTGTTTATCGGCTGCTCTCAGAACAATCTCGTTCACCGCCGCAAACTCACGGGCGCGGGAGCGAGTTTTCGATCGGAGCGAGCCGACCCCGGCACCGAATTCGTCCGATCGACGGACACGTGGTTTCGACCGGTCAACTGCATCAACGCGCCCGACGGCACGTTGTACGTGCTCGACATGTCGCGAGAAGTGATCGAATCGATTCACATCGCCAACGATGTCGTGGCGCATCTCGATTTGACCAGCGGCCGCGACAAGGGACGCATCTATCGTCTTGCGCCGCCGGGTTTCAAAGTGCCGCCGCGGCCGCGTTTGGGCCAGGCCACAACGGCCGAGCTTGTCGGGTATTTGGAGCACCCGGGCGGCTGGTGGCGCGACACGGCTACCCGGCTTATTTTCGAACGCCAGGATCGCTCGGCCGTCGTAGCGCTGCGTCGCCGGCTGACCGATTGCCCGTCGGCAGTGGGCCGCATGCACATCCTGTGGTCGCTCGAAGGCTTGGGCGCGTTAGAAGAACGTGACCTGGCCGCGGGGTTGTCCGATCCATCGGCCGGCGTGCGCGCGCATGCCCTGCGATTGGCCGAAGCGAATTTCGTCCGCTGGCCGGTGCTCGTGGACAAGGTGTTGGCGCTGGCCTTTGACTCCGACCCGCGCGTCCGCTTCCAAGTTGCCTTCACGTTGGGCGAAACGGCCGATCCGCGCGCCGTGCCAGCTTTGGCCGCCATCGCCGCGCGCGACGCTCAAGATCCCTGGACTCGCACCGCCGTGCTTTCCTCGTGTGCCGAGCGATCGGACCAGGTGTTGGCAGCCCTGGCGAGCAATAGCGAGTTTCTGGCCCAGCCGACGGCCGCGGCGTGTCTGGAACAAATGGCCATGATCGTGGGCGCTCGCAACAACGCGGGCGAAGTCGGGCGCGCACTGGGCACAGCCGCTGCCGCCGGTCCGGCGGCCCAGATGGCGATCGTGCTTGGCCTGGGGACCGGTTTGCAGCGATCTTCGGCGTCGTTGGAGAGTGTCAAGCCGGCGGCATCCTCCGCCGTCGCCGCAATGCTCCGCCAACTTGTCGACGAAGCGTCTCGCCAGGCAGGCGATTCACAGGCCGCCATCGAACCGCGACAAGAGGCCCTGCGGCTACTGGGTCTGGCGGGCGGGCAGCGATCGCTCGACGTAATTGAGCGAATGCTCGATGCGCACGAGCCCGAGGCGCTGCAACTTTCGGCCGTGCGGATTCTGGCCCGGTGGGGCGAGACGACAACGGCCGAGCGGATCATCGCGGCGTGGCGCGGCTCAACCCCGAAGCTGCAAGAAGAAATGATTACAGCCCTGGCTTCGCGCGCCGTCTGGGCCGCGCAATTGTTGGATGCTTGTCAGCGCAACGACATAGCCTCCGCCCAGGTGACGTCCACCACGCGCGCGGCGCTATTGAATCACCAGGACGCCGCGATTCGAGAAAACGCCACAAAGCTGTTTGGCGACTCGTCGAGCCCACGCGCGGAGGTGATTGCCCATTATCAGTCGGCCCTGTCATTGCCGAGCGACGCGGCGCGGGGTGACAAAGTGTATGAGCGCGAGTGCATGGCCTGCCATCGGCTGGGGGACCGCGGGTTTCAGGTTGGGCCGAACCTGGCTCTGATTCGCAATCGCACGCCCGCCGCACTGCTGGAGGCGATCCTTGATCCTAACCGCGAAGTGCAGCCCAATTACGTCAACTATGTCGTGGCCGACGACAGCGGCCGCACGCTGACGGGATTGATCGTTGGCGAAACGGCCAACAGCATTACGCTGGCGCGCGACAAGGGCGTGACGGAAACCATCATGAAAAAGAACATCGAGCAAATCCACGGCACTGGCAAGTCGCTGATGCCTGAAGGTCTGGAGAAGACGGTTGACCCGCAGGGCCTGGCCGACTTGCTCGCCTTTCTCAAACAAGTGCAATACGATATCGGCACGCTGCCCGACTTTGCTCCACCGAAGGACTGAAGAGCGCC
>JBGQHN010000103.1:0-12588 GCA_041497975.1 Planctomycetia bacterium
AGTGTCCACGCCACCATCCCAGCAGTTTGGCGGCTCCGGCTTGAACGCGTGGGACGCTGGTGATGGCATAGGCCACCTTGGGCTCTTGGACCGCGAGCCAGCCGGCAATGGCCTCGTAACCGCGAGCCCCACACAAAATTCCGCAGATCACGGTGGCCAGCATGGCCGACAGCGAGAAGCGTCGTCCTTGGCGCCCGCGAGGATCGGGAATCTGCTGCGCCATTTCCAGCAGATTCCCCGCGCGAGCGGGTTGCACGAGAAGACCTCCCTGCAAAAAAGGAATCCGAAATGTGTCGCCAAGTCATCCTACGCAGCAACAACCCGCCAGGCTACATAACTGAGCAGCCCTGGACGTGAGGCCGCTTCGCTTGCCGCGCCGCGCAGTTCTCAGGTATGCTGAATTGGGGCGCAATCGCCGCGCCGGCAAACCAATTGTACAGTGCGAGTTGCCGTGCAAGCCCCTGATTGCCGGCAATTTTTCGAAACATTCGCGGGCTCCGAGGTCGCAGATGAAGCTCTTCAGAATCACGGCGCTTGCGGCGCTCCTGTTGCAAACGGCCGTCTGCTGCTGGGCCGCCGACGAGCCCGCCGCGGACGACGCGGTCGAGCAACAGATCGCCAAGCTGATCGCGCAATTGGGCGATTCGCAGTTCGCCGTGCGCCAGCGGGCGCAGCAGGAGCTGGTCAAACTCGGCTATGACGCGTTCGACGCGCTGGCTGAAGCCGAGAACAGCGACGATCCGGAAATCGCGATGCAGGCAGCCTACCTGGTGCGCCTGGTGCGCGCGCAGTGGACGCGCGACGGCGATCCGCGGCAGATCCAGCAGATTTTCAAGGACTATGAAACCCAGAGCGACGAGCGACGATTGCTGCGCATCAAGCAGCTTGCCGAGTTGCCGAACGACCAGGGGCTGGAGTGGCTGTGCAAGCTGGTGCGGTTCGAGAAATCGCCCGTGCTCTCCAAGCAGGCGGCGCTGGCGATTATCGCCCAGGGGGTGCCGGCCGATGCGGCCGCCTGGACGCGCCGCGCCGCGACGATCGGCAAGAATCTTCAGCACGGCCGCCGCCCGGCCGGCAAGTGGCTGCTGGCCTACGTGCAGGCGCAGAGCGATCCGGCGGGCGCGTTGGAAAAGTGGTCGGCGCTGGTCGCGGCCGAACGAAAAACGCTCGACGAGCACCCGCAAGAGACCAGCAACCAGATCGTGATGGAATTGTTGCGGCGGAAGATCGATCTGCTCGATCGCTTGGGGCGAACCGACGAGACCTTGGACGTGATGCACCAGATGGTCGAGAGCGAGCGAGGCGACTCGGCATCGTTGACGGAGCTGATCGAGTGGCTCGTGATGCGCAAGGCATGGAGCGCGATCGACGAGTTGGCGACGCGCTTCGCCGCCAGCTTTGACCTCGACCCGGTGCTGATGTACACGCTTTGCCAGGCGCGCCTGGCCCAGGGCAACCGCGAGCTGGCCGCGCAAACCGCCGACAAGGCGCTCAAGCTCAGCGGCGACAACCCGCAGGAACATGCCGCGGTGGTCGATCGCCTGGTCGAGCGCGGGCTGGTCGAATGGGCCGATCGCGAGTTGCGCCAGATCATTGCGCTGGGGCCCGCCGGTTCGGCCACCGACGTCAGGGCCCGCCGCTTCTTGGGCGACAGCCTGCACGATCGGAGCCGCGATCTGGAGGCGGCTGAAGTGCTCAAGTCACTCATGGACGCCGCGGACAAGGATGCCGGCGTCATGCAGCGCATTCGCGCCACGCGCCAGCAAGGCGAAGTCACGCCCAACCTGCTCCGCTCGAGCATGTACTTTTATTTTTCCTGCGACGCGGCCAAGCAAAATGACCCGCTCAAGCAGCGCGAATTCCTGGACAAGGCGCTGGAGCAGGACCGCACCAACGTCGACGTGCTGATCGCGCTGTATCGGGTGACCGACAAGGACGCCGACAAACGGGCGCAGATCGTGAAATTGATCAAGGACGTGATCGACGTCTGCCGCGCGCAGATCGAAACCACGCCGGAAGAACCCACGTTCTATAATCAGATCGCCTGGCTGATCGCCAATACCGAAGGCGACGTCGACGAGGCGATCCGCTTTTCGCACAAGTCGGTCGAGCTGGCGCGGACCGAAGGCGAATCGCCCAAGCGGGTCGGCGGCCTGCTCGACACGCTGGCCCACTGCTACTTCGCGAAGAAGGACTACGCCAGCGCGGTCAAATACCAGGCCGAAGCGGCCACGCTCGATCCGCACACCGCGGCAATTGGCCGGCAACTCAAGACGTTTCGCGAGGCGTTGGCCCAGCAATCAAGCGGCGCCAAATAGCCGGCTCACGCTGAGCATTAGCGACGGGAGAGTGGATCGATGGTGAAAGTTCGCGCTTGCCAGGTCGAGCTTGACGTGACGGTCGCTGGCCAGGGAATGCCAATCCTGTTGGCGCACGGTTTTCCGCTGGATCATTCGATGTGGGACGAACAAATTGGTCCCCTGGCCGCGCGCGGCCAGGTCATCACGCCCGACTTGCGGGGCTTCGGCGGCAGCCAGGTCATCGCCGGCACGGCGACCATGGAACAAATGGCCGACGATCTCAACGCCTTGTTAGACACATTGGCCATCGATCGGCCGATCGTCTTTTGTGGCTTGTCGATGGGAGGTTACGTCGCCTTTCAGTTCTGGCGCAAATACCGCTCGCGGCTGAGGGCCCTGGTGCTGTGCGACACGCGGGCGGTTGCCGACACGCCCGAGGCTGCCAGCGCGCGGCTTAAGCTGGCCTCGTCGGTGCTGACCGAGGGCACGCGCGGGCTGGCCGAGGCGATGGTCCCCAAACTGTTCGGTCCCGCGACGCTCGAAAGCCAACCAGGCATCGTCGAAGCGCAGCGGGAAAAGGTTCTGGCCGCACCGCCCGAGGGCGTCGCCGCGGCACTGCGCGGGTTGGCGGCGCGGAGCGACGTCACCGATTACTTGCCGCAAATCGCGCTGCCCACACTGGTCATTGTCGGCCAAGACGACGCAATTTCTCCGGTGGATGAAATGCGGGGCATCGCCGCGGCGATCGCGGGGGCCGAATTTGTGTCGATTCCGCGCGCCGGCCACCTGTCTCCCCTGGAAAATCCCGCGGCCTTTAACGAGGCGATCGAGCAGTTCCTCGCGCGGGTCGAGCGCGATCGGTAGCGCGACGAGCCGATCGACTAGGGAGTCTCGAAGAGCGACTGGCTCTTGACGATCGCGTAGTCGTCGGGGAAGGTGTGAAACGCTTGCACTAGCAGGCTACGATTGCGCGCTTCCAGGTTGATGTAGCTCAGCGCTCCCAAGGCCATGCGGCCGCTGGAATCGAAGCGATAGAGCATGCCCTGATGTTGACCGTCGCAGGCCAATTCTTGTTGGAAGGTCCAAAAAACCTCGGGCGCGACGGGCTCGAGCTGAAAATTGACGTGGTAGCGGGCGCCGCCGCGACACTCTACCTGGTCGCTGCCTTCGCCCTTGAGACGATACGACACCAGCCGTCGCTTTTGCGGCAAGGGATGATGGGCGCTGGTGGCCACTTCGGTGAGCGTCTGACCCTGATATCGCCAGGTGACGACGTGGCCGGCGCTGGTGATATTCACGGTGGCTTCGTAGCCGCCGCGCTGGATTGTGCGGGTGCAGTGCACCTGAAACAGCTCTGGATGCAAAGCGCGGCCGTACAGTTGGAAAACCAACTCGGCGACTTTCGGTCTTACGGTGAGCACGGCACCGGCTCCTTCGGAGGACATTTCAACGCACGCTTGTACCTGGGCGGCACGCGCGTATTATAAACGCCGCGGCGGCGCTGACAAAGAGACTTTTTTACGCCGCGCCGGTGCCGAAATTTTTGAGTCTTGACATTTGTTCGAACAGCACTTCGTACGCGACGCTCCGCTGCTAGCACGACGGGCGAAACCACCGCCACGTCCGACACTTCTAGCCGAGACTGACGAAAATGTCGTACAGCGCGTGCGTTCCGGCGGCGATGCCAAATCCCCGATACACGAAGACGAGCGCGAAAAATGCTCCAGCAATGCAACGGAAAGAAAAACTGAAGGCTTCGAAAACGTCACCCTGCGGCCCGATATAGTGTGCCGCGGAAAACACCAGGCTCGTCAGCAGGACGGCGCACGCGATGCGCACGCCGCGCCGCGCGCCGAGCCGCGCCGCAGCAACGGCCAGCGGCGGCAACAGCAACATGCGGAACAAGGTCTCCTCGTAGACGCCCGCGCCCACGAATCCCAATACGCGGCCCACCAATGGCCCGCTCGCGACCGCCACGCCGGGTATCACCGCGGGCGCCAGGTCCGGGCTGTGCCATCCGCCGACGGTTTCTTGCATGAGCATGCCCTGCAGCCGACCGACGCCGACAAGCGCCAGGCCCAGCACGGCACACTCGGCAAACATCACATACACCACCGTGGCGGAAAGTTGCCACCGCTCTTGCGTCAAATGATGCCAGGCCACGAGCAGTCCGATCGTCAGCGCGGGCAGCAGAAAGTATTGACTGAAGCCGAGCAAATCCAGGATCTGCCGCAACCAGACGTCGGCGCCGTTTCTCACCGCCTGGGCGCCTAACAGCAGCAAGCCCCCTTCGTAGAGGGCCAACAGTGGCAATACGAACGCCAGGGCCGCCAGCGGTCGGCGCGATTGCCGCCAGTATTCGCTGGCCGCTTGGCCGAGCGCCGCTGCTTGCGATGATTGGCCGGCTGGCATGGTTGCAAATCCTCAAGCGCTCTGGGCCATCGCCACTCGAGAGGAAGACAAAACCCCGATCATGTTCTTTTTCGGACGCGTCTTGGCGCGTGCTTGAACGCCGCGCCCAGCGCGATTCGTGGAAAAGCCGAGAAAAACGGATCTGCGGCCGCAAAGACGTCGTCCACGGAGGGCGCGGAACCTTGGACCCCCGGTCGACTAGGCAGGCGATGCCGGTACCTGTAATATTGTACAGTACCGCCGGGCCGCCCGTGGCCGGGCCGTCGCAAGGGGTATCTGTCATGGATTCGCACGCTCACAAGTCGCGCGTCGTCGGCCGCGGCGCCGGGGTGGATCCGCCCAACCGCTTCGAGCGCGTGCGGGTCGAAGATGATTTCGCCCAGCGCGACTCCGCCGAGGAAATGCCGGCCGAGCGTCGAGTGCCCACCGTGTTTTTGCCGAACGACACGCGCCGCCTGATCGCCGAGAACGACAGCCCGGACGTCCCTTTCCGCTACAGCATCAACCCCTATCGAGGTTGCGAGCACGGCTGCGCGTATTGCTACGCGCGGCCGGGGCACGAAACGTTGGGGATGAACGCCGGGCTGGATTTTGAAACCCGCATTCTCGTCAAGCACGACGCGCCCGAGCTATTGCGCCGCGAGTTGGCCGCCGACGGTTGGTGCGGCGAACCGATCACGCTATCGGGCGTGACCGATTGCTATCAGCCTGCCGAGCGCGAGTATCGTCTGACGCGCGGCTGTCTGGAAGTGATGCTCGAAGCCCGCCAGCCGCTGGGCATCATTACCAAGAACGCGCTCGTGACGCGCGATTTGGATCTGCTTGCCCCGCTGGCCGCGGAGAACCTGGTGCACGTCCATCTGAGCGTCACGACGCTGGACGACACTCTTGCCCGCGCGATGGAGCCTCGCACGGCGACGCCGAAAGCCCGCCTGCGCGCGATCAGCGAACTGTCCGCTGCCGGGGTGCCGGTCGGGGTTATGACGGCGCCGATCATTCCCGGACTGAACGATCAAGAAATCCCCGCCATCCTCGCGGCCGCGCGGGAAGCCGGCGCCCGTTCGGCCGGCTATGTCTTGCTGAGGCTGCCGTTTGCCGTGCGGCCGATCTTCGAGGATTGGATCAAGCGAAACTATCCCGACAAGGCCGAGCGCGTTTTCGCCTTGATTCGCTCTACGCGCGACGGGCGCATGAACAAGTATGCCTGGGGCACGCGCCTGCGGGGCGAAGGTCCGTATGCCGACCAGATCCGGCAAACGTTCCAGGTCTTCCGCCGCAAACATGGCCTCGATCAACCGCTGCCGCCGCTCGACTGCTCGAAATTCGCTCCGCCGCGACCGTCCACCGGGCAGTTGCGGCTTTTCTAACGCGGCCCCAGCGCGGCGCTCCCCCGGCGGGTCGCGATTCCCTACAATTTCAGTATTCTCTCTCGCGGTTTAAACGGCGTCGTCCCATGTCTCTATTCGAAGCCAGCGAAGCGGCCAATCGACGAACGGCGCAGCCCTTGGCGGCTCGCATGCGTCCGGCCACGCTCGATGAGTTTGCCGGCCAGGAGCACTTCCTGGGCGAAGGAAAATTGCTGCGTCGCTTGCTGGCGTCCGATCGCCTGGGATCGGTCATCTTCTATGGCCCCCCAGGGACCGGCAAAACCACCTTGGCATATCTTCTGGCCCAGGCCAGTCGCAGCAAGTTCGTGCAGCTAAGCGCGGTCGCCAGCGGCGTGCGAGAATTGCGCGAAGTGCTCGACGAAGCTCGCAACCGGCTCTCGGCCTCCGGCAAAAAGACGCTGTTGTTCGTCGACGAGATCCACCGTTTCAACAAGGCGCAGCAAGACGTGCTGCTTCCCGACGTGGAGGAGGGCGTGGTGATCCTGGTTGGCGCGACGACGCAAAACCCGTTCTTCGCGATCAACAGCGCGCTGGTCAGCCGCAGCCGCATCTTTCAGTTCGAACCGCTCTCCTGCGACCACATCAAGACGCTTGTCCATCGGGCCTTGGCGGATCGCGAGCGGGGGCTGGGTCAGTACGACGTGCGGATGCATGACGATGCACTCGAATTTCTGGCCCAGGTGAGCGACGGCGACGCCCGACGAGCATTAAGTGCGTTGGAGGTCGGCGTGCTGTCGACTGCGGCACGGCCGATCGAGTTTACCCGCGCCTTGGCCGAAGAATCGGTGCAGCGCAAAGCGGTCGAATACGATCGCACGGGCGATGCCCATTACGATGCCGCCAGCGCGCTGATCAAGAGCCTGCGCGGCAGCGACCCCGACGCGGCGATTTATTGGCTGGCTCGCATGCTGGAGGCCGGCGAGGATGTGCGCTTTCTGGCCAGGCGAATCGTCATTTTCGCCAGCGAAGACGTGGGCAATGCCGATCCCCAGGCGCTCACGTTGGCGGTGGCCACAATGCAAGCCTGCGAGATGGTCGGGCTGCCGGAGTGCCAATTGAATCTGGCGCAGGCCGTCACGTACCTGGCCTGCGCGCCAAAGTCGAACGCCTCGATGCTGGCCCTGTCCGAAGCGCAAAAAGACGTGCGCGAAGGCCGGCTGCTGCCGGTGCCCATCACGCTGCGCGATAGTCACTATCGCTCGGCGAAGCGCTTGGGTCACGGCGAGGGATATCAGTATGCTCACGACAGCCCCGACGCCATCGCCTCTCAGGACTACTTGGGAGTGGACCGCGAGTACTATCGCCCGGTCGACCGGGGACTGGAGCGCGAATTGGCCAAACGGCTCGAGGCGATTCGGGCTCGCTTGCGCGAAGCCAAGCGCCAGCAGCCAGAAGCTTGAAAGTCGCCCGATTCCCAGCCGCCTTCCCATTTTAACATCACCCCGCGCGGCTGCGTTCTTGATCTGGTGTCGAATGCAGGCTTGACATATTATCCCGCCCGGAACGATGACGCGCATGCCATACCCTGCCGGGATCGATCCGGTTTGGTCGCGGACCGGGGTAGGTTGCTTGATCCCCTTCGGTCTGCATCTATTCGCGTTCGAGCTCTTCGCCGGTGTCGTCAGGGAGGACGAACTTGTGAACACGCTAAAGCCGCTTTTGACCGTAGCCGTCCTGGCGGGCATTGGCTACGGAGTGTACGTGCGCATCAACAGCGGCAACGACACGCCTCCGGCGGGCGTGGCGACGGATTGGGCGGCGCCCAAAGTGCAATTAGGAGATCCGGCCGCGCCCGGTGGCAATGGGCCTTGGAGCCCGAACGGTCCGAGTGGTCCGCCGATCGCGCCGCCGTTTGGCGGTTCGCGTGGCCCCGCGCCGGCCGCGACCGCGCCGCCGTTGGCCGCGCCAAACGCCGGCGACGCACCGCCCTACTATCCGCCGGGCGGCGGCAACGCGCCTCCGCAGAATTCGACGGCGCCTCCGCCATTCAACGGACCGGTCGTTAGCGCGCCGGTTCCAGGCGATCCCGTCCCACCGGTTCCATCGGCGGCCGATCCTTTTGCATCGCAGCCGCTGCCTGACGCGGCGCCCCCACCTCAATCGCCGGCGCCGCCGCCCGTCGTCGTAGCGCCTGCTGGCGATCCGGGCTCAGCCGAGCGCTATGGCAGGCCCGCGGTCACCGTCGCGCCCGTCGCCGAGAACGGCATGGTGGTCAATTTTGCCGCCGTCATGGCGACGGCCAAGCGTGAACTCGAGGCAGGCCAACTGGCCTCGGCTTTGCAGCACCTTTCGAGCTGTTATGACAATCCACAGCTTGGTCCGGCCGAACAGCAACAGGTCACGCAACTTTTGGATCAGGTCGCCGGAACCGTGGTCTACTCGACGCAACATTTGCTCGAGCCTCCCTACGAGGTCCAGGCGAATGAGCGGCTGGAAGACATTGGCCAGCGGTACAACGTTCCTTGGCAACTACTGGCCAAGATCAACGGCATCGACGATCCTCAAGCCCTGCGGCCGGGCGAGCGGTTGAAAGTCGTGCGCGGTCCGTTCAATGCCGTCGTCAATCTGGAAAGGCGGCAGCTCACGCTGATGTTGGCCGACGGCTCGTACGCCGGCCGCTTTAACATCGGCATCGGCCGCGAGCATCCGCCGCTGGAGGGCGTTTACACCGTCTCGAACAAGCAAGTCAACCCGGTGTATCACGGCCGCGAGCGAGCGATTGGCGCCGACGACCCCAGCAATCCGCTCGGCGAGCGATTCATCGGCCTGAGCGGCGCTTTTGGGATTCACGGCACCGACCGCCCCGAGAACATCGGCCGCACCGAACTGCCCGGCTCGATCTGCCTCGGCCCTCGCGACGTCGAAGACGTGTTCGACATTCTGACCGTGGGGTCGAAGGTGACAATCCGCCGGTAGTGGGCCTCGACCGTCGCGCGCGCCGCCCATCCCCTTTCGATGCCGCCGGCCAGCTCTTAAGATGGACCGTGCGTGCTAGCGGCGAGACCTGGCTCGGCGATTCGGCCAAAGGGGTGTGTAGTGTACGACAAGCAAGCGTTGATCGCGCTGGTGCGTGAGAAGGCCTTGAAGTTCGGCCAGTTCACGCTCGCCTCGGGCCAGACGGCCAACTTCTATTTGGACGGCAAACAGATCACGCTCGATGCCCAAGGCGCCAAAATGATCGCCGAGGGCATTTTGGACCTCCTGGGCCCGCGTCTGCCAAAAGCCGTTGGCGGCATGGCCATCGGGGCCGATCCCATTACCGCGGCCGTCATCACCATGGCCGCCGTGCGCGGCTTGCAGCTCAAGGGCATCCTGGTGCGCAAGGAGCCCAAGGGCCACGGAACCGGGCAGTATATCGAGGGGCCCGTCAGCCCGGGCGACGACGTGGTGATCGTTGAGGACGTCGTCACCACCGGAGGCTCTTCGCTGGCGGCCATCGAGCGGGTCGAGGCCTTTGGCCTTACCGTGCGCCGCGTCGTGGCGATTATCGATCGCCTGGCCGGCGGCGCGCAGGCTTTCGCCGCCAAGGGATACGAGTTTTCGAGCTTGTTGACGATCAAGGATTTGGGCATCGATCCATCGCCGTGACCTAGGGCTCGGCCCCGGCGCGGCCCGCGCGCCGCGATCGCACCGGCCCAGCGGCTCTCAAGGAGGAGAACCCAGCGATGGAAACCTCGCTGCACCGCGAGTTGAAACGACTGTACGCCGGCGACGGCGCCTTGACCGAAGTCGTGCTCGGCAAGTATCGCATCGACGCGATCAGCGGCGGGCAGTTGATCGAGATTCAGCACGGTTCGCTGGCGGCCATTCGCGACAAGATTCGCCGCCTGCTCGAGTCGCACCAGGTGCTGGTCGTCAAGCCGATCGTCGCCCGCAAGCTGCTGGTCAAACAAAGCGCTGCCGAGGGCGGCCGCGTTCTATCGCGGCGATTGAGCCCCAAGCGCGGCAAGCTGCTGGACGTCTTCGAGGAGCTGGTTTATTTCACGCGGGTCTTTCCGCATCCGCGGCTGGCGCTCGAGATCGTGCTGGTCGAGGTGGAAGAGTGGCGCTATCCAGGGCACGGACGCCGTCGACGCTGGCGGCGCAACGACCAGGTGGTCGCCGATCAGAAGCTGGTGTCCGTCGGCGACAGCGTGCGGATTTGCCGCGCGGCCGATTTGTTTCGCCTGGTGCCGGGCACGGTTCCCCGGCAGTTTCACACCGGTCATCTCGCCGAGTCGGCCGGCGTGGCACGCCACGTGGCCCAGCGCATTGCCTATTGCCTGCGCGAAATGAAGGCCGTCGAGCAAGTCGGCAAGCAAGGCAACGCGCTGGTTTACCAGCTTGCGGGCCGCAAAAGGCGCCGCGGGCCGCACCAAGCCGCGTGAGCGGGCGGGTTCATTCGTCGGTCACGCAGCCTTCTGACGCGCTCTTGACGTTCTTGATGTATTTATAGAGCGTGCCGCGCGTGAACTTGTACGGCGGGGCCCTCCAGCGGGCGCGTCGGGCCGCCAGCTCGGCGGTGGAAACGTCAACGCGAATCGCGTTCTCGCGCGCGTCGAGCGTGATCCGGTCGCCATTTTGCACCAGCGCGATCGCGCCTCCCTCCTGGGCCTCGGGCGTGACGTGGCCGACGATGAACCCGTGCGATCCGCCGGAAAAGCGGCCGTCGGTAATCAGCGCCACGTCCTTGCCCAAGCCCGCCCCCATGATCGCCGAGGTGGGCGTGAGCATTTCCGGCATCCCCGGTCCGCCCTTGGGGCCTTCGTAGCGAATGACCACCACGTCGCCCTTGTCGATCTCCTTGCGCTCGAGCGCCCGCAGCATGTCCTCTTCGCCGTCGTACACCTTGGCCGGTCCGGAAAAACGCTCTCCCTCCTTCCCCGTGATCTTGGCCACCGCGCCGTCCGGCGCCAGGTTGCCGCGCAAGATCTGGATGTGCCCGGTCGCCTTGATGGGATCCTCGAGCGTGTGAAACACGTCCTGGCCCTGCTTGAACCCGGGCAAGTCGCGCAGGTTGTCGGCCACGGTTTTGCCCGTCACCGTCAGGCAACTGCCTTCGAGCAGGCCTTTTTCCAACAGGTATTTCATCACGGCGGGCGTGCCGCCCACGTTGTGCAAGTCTTCCTGCACGTACTTTCCGCTCGGTTTCAGGTCGGCCAGGAATGGTATGCGATTGCTGACCTTCTGAAAATCGTCGATCGCCAACGGCACCCCGACCGCGCGGGCCATGGCGATCAAGTGCAGCACCGCGTTGGTCGAACCGCCCAGGGCCATGACGACGACCATCGCGTTTTCGAACGCGGCGCGGGTCATGACGTCGCGGGGTTTGATGTCCCGCTCCAGGCACACGCGAATCGCCGCGCCGGCCCGGCGGCATTCGTCGAGCTTGGCCGGATCGACCGCGGGGGGTCGACGAGCTGTAGGGCAGCGACATGCCCATGGCTTCGATCGCCGAGGCCATGGTGTTGGCCGTGTACATGCCGCCGCAAGCGCCCGCGCCGGGGCAACTGTTGGCGACGACTTCCTGCCGGCGGGATTCGTCCAGCGTGCCGGCCAGGTACTCGCCATAGCATTGAAACGCCGAAACGACGTCGAGTTTCTCCTCGACGCCATTGCGCACCCGGTGGCCGGGCTTGATCGTGCCGCCATACACCATCAGCGCCGGACGGTTCAGTCGGCCCATGGCGATCAAACAGCCCGGCATGTTCTTGTCGCAGCCTGGGATCGAGATGTTGGCGTCGTACCATTGGGCGCACATGACGGTCTCGATCGAATCGGCGATCAAGTCGCGCGATTGCAGCGAAAAGCACATGCCCTCGGTCCCCATCGAGATGCCGTCGCTAACGCCAATGGTGTTAAACCGCATGCCGACCAGCCCCGCCGCCTTGACACCCTCTTTGACTTGCGCCGCCAGGTCGTTCAGGTGCATGTTGCAGGTGTTGCCTTCGTACCACATGCTGACGATGCCGACCTGCGGCTTGTCCATGTCCTCGCGGCTCAAGCCGGTGCCATAGAGCATGGCCTGGCTGGCGCCTTGCGACTTGGGTTGCGTGACGCGCGAGCTGTACTTGTTAAGTGCCATGTGCGAATATTTCTTCGTAGAACGGGACAAACTGCCAGATATAGCCCAAAGGCCGCGTGTTTGCAAATCGAGGGGCTGTTGGTAGTGGGACACTTGACCAGGATTCGCGTAACGGTCTTTTTGTGAGCGCCCGTAAGGCGAACTATCGAGCGAATCGAGTTACCTTCGACCAGCAGGTGAATGACTTGGAGCTGTAGGTCTTTCTTGAGCACGTTAGCCATTTCCGATTCCCCTTTCACTGGGGCGGCTAAGCGTGCAAGAATGAAGTGTCGCAGCATTCTGGCGCTAACCGCCGGATTGTTGTTTGCCCCGATTCGGCCTTGCCGGGCTGAACCGGGGTTTTTTTGTTGGGTCATAACTCCCAACTGCTGCATATATCCTACCAAATCCATTAGTTTCTGTCCACACACAAAATATAGGGTTG
>JBGQHN010000104.1:0-12545 GCA_041497975.1 Planctomycetia bacterium
AATACAACGAGGAATGAATCGCCATGAATTGCCGAGTGCCTGCCACTTTGTTGCTAGTCGTCGGCTCCCGAGAGGATCGCCACAGTGGCGGCGCCCACGACGGGCAGCGTACCCGCTGCCGCCGCCCCCTACACGGTTTTACGCTCGTGGAGCTCCTGGTCGTCATTGCCGTAGTCGGAGTCCTTGTCGCCCTGCTGCTGCCGGCGGTGCAATCGGCGCGCGAAGCTGCCAGGCGGTCGCAGTGCCAGAACAATCTCAAACAGATCGCACTTGCAGTCCACAATTATGAGCTGACCAACCGCGTCTATCCGCCAACGTACTGTGCGCCCTTGCCCGGCGGACCCAAAAGCGGTGGCTGGTCCGCGCTGGCGCGCGTCTTGCCCTATATGGAAGAACAGGGTTTTTATGGGCTGATTGACTTTAACGTCAGCTACGGTGCCATCGTGCTCGAGGACGGTACGAAGATTGCAACCAAGCGTATCGCGCCTTACCTCTGCCCATCCGAGATGAATGACGTGATGAAGACCAACTCCAAAGGCGTTGGCGAAAACTATCCAGCCAACTACGCGTTCAACATGGGGCCGTGGCGACTCTACAATCCGCTCGACAACACACCGGGACTCGGCACGTTCCACGCAAACGCTCGTTTTCGCCCGGCGCACATCACGGATGGACTCAGCCACACCTTAATGCTCGCGGAAATAAAAACTTTCACATCGCTATTCAAATCGAGCTTGGCGGCGGCGGCCTTGGATAGTCCTCCCGACGCAGCATCGCTCTGCGGCTTGGCCGATGGAGGAATGCATAGCATGGGTCCGCTTTTGCAGAATAATTCAGGCCACTCCGAATGGGTCGACGGCAAATGCACGCATGCCGGTTTCACTACGACATTCATTCCTAACACATTGGTATCGTGCACGTACCAGGGCGCCACGTATGACGTAGACCTCGTTAGCTCGCGCGAAGGCGCGACGCCCCCAACGATCGTCAACGGTGCCTTGACGGCACGCAGCTACCATCAGGGCATTGTCAATGCAGCCATGATGGACGGCTCGGTACGCACCGTTGACGATGCAATCGAACTGACGGCATGGCGTGCCTTGTCGACACGCGCCGGCGGCGAAGTCGGCAATTAACCGCTCCTTTAGCGCACGACGATGGCGACTTGCTCGATCGCGGCGTGCCCCGACTTGCGGAATGGTCGCGGCATGGGCTGGGCCTGTCCCTTTTCGTCGACCGAGCGGCAGCGCAGCGTGTATTTGCCGACGGGCAGCCCCGGCAGCACGACCGCCCAATGGACTTTCGAGAGCCGCATCGGCCAGGTGCCCGGCGCGCCGGTGGCCGAATCGAAGCCGTGCGTCGGCATCGGGATCTTGTCGTCCGGCAGCCCACCGCCCCAGGTCGTCGGCGGAGAGAGAATCTGCGCGTCGCTCCAAGGCGCCTTCGTAAAGTGCGGATCGCCCGCCGACATCTCCTGCGCGTCGGGATGGATCCACACCTGCACCTTTGACAGGCCGCTAATGCCAACTTGAGCGTAACCGGTCAGGGCGATCGCCTGTCCCGCCTTGAGCTCGCGGGGAGCCAAGATCGTGGCGGCATATGTCTTTAGCGGGCTGTCGACGTCGTTGTTCTCGTTGGCATACGTGTCGTTGGCATAGGCCAGGTTGGTCAACACGACGTGCGACAACCACTTGATGCACTTGAAGCCATAGGCCTCGGGGACCACGATTCGCACCGGCCCGCCGCGCTGGCTGGTGAGCCACTGGCCGTTGAGCTTGTAGCACAGGATCACCGGCGGCAGATCGTAGGGGTCTTCCAGCACGCGGCCAATCGGCAGCGAGCTGCGAAACATTTGTTGTGGGTCGTCGTTGTGATAGCCGTAGTAAAAGACACGCCGCAGCGTGTCGCGCGGCTCGGTGGCCCAGACCAACTCGCGCAGTGGGACGCCCTCCCAGATTCCCATTCCCAACGGACAGCCCAGGTTGAGGCAAGTCATCACTTTGGCAAACCGCACGGCGCGCGTTTCGGCCAACTGCATGAGCGCGTCGAAATTGAACGCGGTTCCCTTGGCTTTGGCCAGCGGCTTGCGAATAGTCGTGGCGTGCTCGGGGTCGGAAATCACTTCCAACTGCCAGGTTTCGCGAGTGAGTCCCACCTCGCGCTTCTTCTCTTCGGGAAGCGAATGCGGCAGCGGCTTGCCGCGAGATACGTCGACAAATTTTTCGGGCGCCGTCAGATAGCTTTCGAGCTTGGCCATGGCATCGGCCAGCTCGGGACCCGGCGGCTCGCTGCGCGCGGTGCGTGGCAACAGGCCCATCGCCGCCGTCGTGCCGGCGGACACCTTCAAGAAATAGCGCCGCGTAAATTCCTCGTGTTCGCTGAGAAATTGCTCCCAGTCATGCATGGCGCGTCTCTCCATCGGGATGAGGGCGGGCGCCTGATTTTACGCCGCGGCGTCAGTCGGCACAAATCAGCTATGCATCCGCGCCGCTGCGTCGCCTTGGCGAACAATCCTGGCTTCAGCGGCGGCCAGCTCTTCGAGCCGGTGGCGGATCGCATCGTCGTCTCCGAAGTGCCTGGCCAATTGCACGTACGTGCTGTGATGGCGGGCCTCGGACTCGAACAAGCTGCCGTAAAACTCGGCCAGTTGCCGATCCGCCACGTGATCGCGAAGCAGCGAAAACCGCTCGCAACTGCGGGCCTCGATCAGACTGGCCACGAGCATCCGGTCGATGGCCCGCGCGGGTTCGGTTTTGCCTACCAGGTCATTGAGCTGGCGGCCGTACGGACTGGGTTTTTGCGAGGTGAAGCGAAGGCCGCGCTCGTCGAGCAGATCCAGCACGAGACGGAAGTGTTCAAGTTCTTCGACGACGATCTCCGACAGCTCGCGGCAGATCTGCGGGCGGTCACTGCCGTAGGCGACGAGCAGGTTCATCGCCGTGCCGGCGGCCTTCTTCTCGCAGTGCGCATGATCGATCAGGATCGACGGCAGATCGCGGTCAACCTGATCCAGCCAACGCTGCTCGGTAGCGGCCTTGAGACCTAACATGGCGCTGAAATTCGCGGGATCCGATCGTAACTTTCGGCCGAGCATTCTACGCCTGCGAGGCCGCTTTGGCCTGGCGGCGGGCGATCAGTTTGAGCACGGTCTTCGGCATCAGGCGCTTAAGCCGCCAAAAAACGCTGGACACCGTCGGCACGAAAACATAAAGCTGCTTGCGCGCAATGGCGCGCATGATGCGCTTGGCCACCTGGTCGGCGGTGGCTCGCGATTGACTCATCAAGCGATCCGCCATTTTCCTTTGCTCGGGATTTTGAAACCGTCCGTTGTTCAGGATGTTCGTGGGGAAAAATGCCGGGCAAACGGCGGTGACGCCGATGTTGTGGGGCCTCAGCTCTCCGTACAGCGTTTCCGAAAACGAAACCATGCCCGCCTTGGTAATATTGTACGGGGCCATGCCCGGCGCCGACACGATCGCCGCCATCGAGGCGATATTGACGATGTGCGCGCCGTGCGGGTTCTTTTTCATCCAGTCGACCAACGTATGGCAACCGTAGATTGCGCCGTAAAGATTGATGTTGATGATCCAGTGCCAATCTTCCAACGGCAATTGCCCGACTTCGCCGCTGACGCCGACGCCGGCGTTGTTGACCAGCAGATCCAACTGTGGCCACGCCGCCAGTTTTTCGCCGAGCGCTCGCCACTCGTCGGGCTTAGTCACGTCCAGATGTTCGACTTGTCCGCTGCCCCCAGCTTGTCGCACGAGCGCCAGCGTTTCCTGGCTACCTTGGTCGTTGATATCGCAAATCGCCACGTGCCACGCATGGCGCGCCAGTTCGATGGCTACGGCTCGACCCAGCCCGCTGGCCGCGCCGGTCACGATCGCATGCTTCGTCGGTTGCATCGGTTTCGCCCGTTGTTCTCGTTTGGTCGTTGTTCTTCCGCCAGCGATGACGGCGATTCGACTCGCTCGAATTCTGTGCGTACAAAGTAACCGCTGCCGGCTACGATGGGAACCAGGGCCGTAAGAAGTATGCGCGGGCAGCGGGTCAACTGCCGGGGCTTCGTGGACCGCGCGGCGCGCAGGGCCTATATTTGGGCCAGAAACTGAAAGGCGCTTCTTGCAACGGAAGGGGGCCCATGCCGCGTATCTGGCGCGTTTTGACCGTCACGCTCGTTCTGGCCGCTCTCCCGCTTCCGGCGATGGGTGCCGACGAGGCGGGCTACGAATCCATTTTCAACGGCACGTCGCTTGACGGCTGGCTTGGCCAGGACATGAGCTTCTGGTCGGTCGAAGATGGGGCGATCACCGGCACGATATCGGCCGCGCACTCGCCGGCCATGAACCAGTATTTGGTGTGGCAGCGGGATTTGGTCGAAGACTTTGAACTGAAGCTCGACTTTCGCCTGACCGGCTCGACGACGCCAAACACCAATGGCGGATTTCAATTTCGCAGCCGACGGCTGCCCAATGGCGACGTGGCCGGATATCAGGTCGATAACAATTTCGCCCAGCCTTGGAAAGTGCGGCTCTACGACGAGTTCGGTCGCCACGACTTGGCGCTCGAGGGCCAGCGCAGCCGGTTTGATGCCAACGGCCACCGGCACGTCGACAAGTTGGAGCTCGAGCCAGGCGCTTCCGACTTTCAACTGGACGCCTGGCACGAGTATCATCTGCTGGCTCGCGGCCCGCTTCTCGTGTTGAGAATCAACGGCAAGCTGGTGGCCGAGTGTACCGACGGAGATCCCGAACAATTTGAAGCCTTGGGCGTGCTGGCGATGCAGTTGCACACTGGTGCGCCGATGAAGGCTCAATTTCGCAACTTGCGCATCAAGCGGTTGCCGACGTCTGGCGAGCTCTCGCCGCGCGAGCGGCTGCTGGCCACGGCTGCCCTCGATTGGCGCCTGGGCGAACGGACGGCGTCGCATCAACCGCCATTGAAAACGACCGGCAAAGTCACTGCGCCTCCGGCTGGAGGAGGCACCCCCAGGTCGACCGGCGCGCACGTCGCGCACATGGAAAGCGCCTATTTCGACGGAGGGCCCGCTTGGAACACTCCCGGCAACGCCATTACGGTTTATCTCCGCGCCCGCGCGGCTGGCGGCGAGTGGAAGTATGCTTTGTTCTCCAAGCGCGGGGGGCTCGACCGTTTGAATTTCAATCTGTTCAGCGCCGATTTGCCGCAGTCGGACGGTTCCGACATCGGCTTTGAGATCCGCACCGATAAGGGGTTTTTCCAGGTTTCGTTTCCTGTGATACAAATCGATCCCGCGGCGTGGCACGACCTGGTGGGCCGCTACGACGGCGCGTGGCTGTCGCTCGCGTGCGACGGCAAGGTGCTGGCCCGCGCCCCGGCCGCAGGCAACCTGGTCCAGAACACCGAGCCAATCTTGATTGGCGCCGAGACGGATGGCGGCCAGGTCGTGCGACCCTTTTCCGGAGAGCTCGCGGAGGCGGCCCTTTGGACGCGGGCCATCGCGGACGATGAATTGCGACTCTTGAGCGCTGGGCGCCGATGACGGTGGGAAGCTAACCGTCGCGGTCTCCGAGAGGGGGACAGTCCCGACCATGGATCACGCTAATGCGTGACCACGGTGCCCTGCTCCGAGGACTGCGCAAAATTGGGACTGTCCCCGACGGCGTTGAAATCGCTTGAACTCACTTATTGGCCAAGCTTGAAATCCGCGCGGGCCCACGCCTTTTCGAATCGCTTGTGGACTGCCGCCGCGTCGGCCGGGCGATTAAGGGCTTGCAAGGCCAACTCCAATCCGTGCAACGACCAGCCGTTTTCCGGATTGCGGCGGAGATCTTCGCGATACACCGTTTCGGCGTCGGCGGCTCGATTCGACTTGAGCAACAGCGCCGCCAGACTCTGGCGCGTCGGGAAGTACCACGGCGGAGGCTCGTCGTATTGCAAAGTGTCTTGCAGCAGCACCGCGTCCTGCAACTTGGCCAAGGCCGCGTCGGTCTGGCCGGAGTTTTCGTCAAGCTTTGCGCCCAATTCGTCGCCCGCAATCCGCAATAGCCGCACGGCCGGGTGGCGCATCACGAGTTTGGCGTCGGGCGTGGCGGCGATGATCTCGGCCAGTTGCGACTGGTGTGAGCGTGCCTCGGCCAGGCGCCCGCCCGCTGCGTGGGCCAGTCCTTGGCCATAATGCCACATGCCGCTGGCGAAAGTGAATTCGGCCAAGGGGCGCGGTTCTTTCAAGAGGTCGTCCCACTTATGAAACCGCGCCAACGTATACAGCCGCGTCGGCAGAAAGGATTCGAGCATCGGCATCTCTTTGACCATCTCGTCGTCCAACGACTGAACAACCTGGGTGGCAGTCGGAATTGCCTCGGCGCTGCGGCCTTCGACGCACAACGCGGCCCACAGGAAATGAATGTTGTGCGGGTAGTACATCATCGGATAGATGCCTTCCGGCTTGTATTTTTCGATGTAGGCGCGGTCCACTTCCACGGCCCGGCGGTTGGCGTCGACGGCGTCGCCATAGCGGCCCAGGCGGAAATAGATGTGGCAGGGCATGTGCACCAGGTGGCCCGCTCCGGGCATCAGCGCCCCCAAACGCTCCGCGCTACCCACGCCGCGTTTCGGATCGGGCGAGGCTTCGACGGCATGAATGTAAAAGTGGTTTGCGCCGGGATGCTTTTCATTCTTCTTGAGCACGCCTTCCAAGGTCGACACGATCTCCAGAGTGCCCGGCTGGGGCTGGCCGTCGCTGGTCCACAGATCCCACGGCCGAACGTCCATCAGCGACTCAGCAAACAGCACGGCCGCGTCGAGATCGTCGGGATACCGCGCTGTGAGACTTCGCATCGCGTTCGCGTAGGCCTGGTCAAGCTCCTTGCGGTCGGCGTCGGGCGACTCGGCATAGCGCTTCGAGAGCGCCTCGATATAGCCGGCTTCCGCCGGCGATGCGCCGCCGATCCGTTTACACGCTTCGAGCAGGGCTTTGTAGGCCCCCTCGGCACGCTCCTTTTCCGCTTGCATGTTGTAATTCGGCCCCAAAGAAAGTGCGATCCCCCACTGAGCCATGGCACAGGCCGGATCGACTTTCGCCGCGGCCTTGAAGGCCCGTATCGCCTCGTCGTGGTTGAATGCGTAGATCAATCGCAGACCCTGATTGAAATATTTTTGCGCCAGCGGCTTGTCGGTCGTGATGCGGTGTTCGAGATCGCCCAAATTTTCCATCAAGGGCACCATCGCATCGCCCGCGGCCGCAGGCTTCGACCCATGTTCCGCCGCCAAGGCCCACGACGCGACCAGCGCGACACCCAAGACCGCCACGCATTGCTTGTCAACCATAGATGCCCCCGACCATTTGCATTTCGAGCGTCGGACGGTGAAAATCCTAACCCAGCGGCAAGCCGCTGCACATAGTGGCGAATATACTCTGTGCACGTCGGGGTTGCACACATGCTTACAATCGGGAGCGCCGAACCGTGACGATCGTGGTGGTGCTGGCGGCGGTCGTGGCCGTCCTGGTCGTGGTGAGCCTGGCGTGGCGATGGGCCAGCCGGAACTGGTCGCTGCCGTGCCCGTCGCTGCTCGCGTGGATGTTGGAAAGCTCGCTCTTGGAGCGGCTCAATGGCACGGCAACCACGGTCGAGCGATTGGAACTTAAGCCCGGGCAGACCATTTTGGAGATTGGCCCCGGGCCGGGGCGCCTGCTGATCCCGGCTGCAAAGCGAATTGGTCCCCAGGGCAGGGCGATTGGAGTCGATATTCAACCCAAAATGATCGATCGACTTCGGCGCCGTGCAGAGCGCGCCGGCCTGACCAACCTGACGACGATCGTGGGCGACGCCACGACGTCGCACGTGCCACCGGAGTCGGTCGATGTTGTGTTTCTCTGCACGGTGCTGGGCGAGATTCCGGACCGCTCGGCCGCGCTGGCCGAGTGCTTCAAAGCGGCCAAGACGGGCGGAGCGCTGTGCGTCACCGAAATGATGGGCGACCCACACTACCAGTCGCGCTCGACAGTGCGCCGGCTGGCGGAGCAAGCCGGATTTCGGTTCGAGCGCTGCGAGGGCTCGTGGTTGATGTTCACGTCGCGGTTCGTGAAGCCGTAAACCGGCCCCGCGCGTTTTCAGTTCGCCTTGTCCTTGGCGGCCTCCGTAGCGGGCTGAGCGGGCTTCGCGTCGCCCGTGCCTGTCGTCCCGCTGCCCACGCCACCCATGCGGCCTTTTGCCACCTTGCGCGCTGACTTGTCGGATGGGTTGGAAGTTGCTTTGCCCGACGTCTGGCTGGATGCCGCGCCGCCGGCCTGGCGCGCCCCGCGCAGCGAGCGCAGCAGTTGCAGCACCTTCTCGTGCACATCCCGAGTCTGCGAAATCACCAGGCTGCCAGCACTTTTCACCGTCGATAACGAACCGGGCCCGCCGACTTCATCCCAGGTTTGCGGGGCGACGGTTGAGGTGATGGCTTCAATCAAGCCGTCATAGTCATCGTCCACGACCAGGTCGCCGACCGGATAGGTGCGGGTGAACAACCTGGCGTCCGCAACCTCCCCCGACGTGATGAGTAATACCTCGTCCTGAATCACAAACGCGAGGTCATGCCGCCCCAGCAAAAGGCGCAGCGCTGAGCGAAGCGAGATGCCTTTGACCTTGCAAGAGACCGGCGTATCGGAGCCAACCCCGGCCTCTTCGAGCGCCTTGGTATCGAGCTGGATTTCGAGCGAGTGTTTATCCTTGAGGAAGTCGACGACGTCTTGCAGCGGAGTTCCGACAAAATCGAACTCCGTAGGCTTGTCGAGCTCTGCCGTGATTTTCTTTTCGCTCTCGGACAGGGGCGGCAGGAATTCCTCGACGGGCGGCTTGATCGCCTTGTCCGGATCATCCGCCATGATCGCCGGGGCGCGCGACAGGTAGACCAGCGGCGCTGCCAGCGCCACGATCGCCAACACGGCCAGGGCCACACGCGCCGGCCTGGAAAGTCGAGTCGGGGCTGTTTGCAGCTGGTTAAGCATCGCCATTCTCCTCTGCCAAAAAGTGCTCAAGCCGGTTTCGGACCGTCCCTCGATGCCCGTCGACCAAGGACCAAAGCTGTTAGGGTTCATGGAAGTTTCTCACTACGATTCCCGCTGGCCTGCCTATTTCGCGGCCGGCGCTTCGCGCGCTGCCCGCAGCGACCGCAACAGATTCAAGACCTTGTCGTGGACCTCTCGCGTCTGCGAGATCACCAGGCTCTTCGATCTGCTCACGACTGCCACGTTGCCCGCGTCCTCCCAACTGTCGGGATCGACGGTGGTCATGATGGCTTTCACCAGGCTGCTATAGTCTTGCCCATCAGCCAGATCGCCGACCGGGTAGGTCCGGGTCATCAGCCAGGTCGCCGCCGTTTTCCGGGTGGTTATTTGCAGCACGTCGTCGCGAATGTCGTAGGTCAACTCCAGCGGGCGCAGCAGCATGGCCAGGGCCGAGCGCAGCCGTATGCCGTGAAGCTTGCGCGTGACGGGAACGTCACCGCTCACGCCCGCTTCTTCCAGGGACTTGTCGTCGAGCTGAATTTCGAGCGAATGCTTATCCTTGAGAAAGTCGACGACGTCTTGCAGCGGAGTTTCGACAAAATCCACGCTGGTCGGCTCTTCGAGCACGGCCAATATCTTTTCTTCGCTCGGGGAAAGAGGCGGCAGGAATTCGACACCACGCTGAGCGCTCGGTTGGGGGTCTTCGCCCAACACGACCGCAGGTCGCGCAAAGTAAACAAGCGGCGAAGTCAGCGCCGCGACGGCCATTGCCGCCAGGCCAAGGCGCGCCCGATGAGACAGTCGAGACGAACTCGCGTTTAAAGTCGGTAGCATCGCCATTCTCCTCTGCCAAAAGGTGCTGAGCCCGGCGCCGGGTTCCGTGTCCAACGCGGTGGCCCAGGGGCCAAATTTGTTGCCGCTGTAAATTTGAATTGCCGGCTGGTTGGGTTGTGTCATGGCCTCATTCCGCTTGGGGCGGCATCGTCTGGCCAGCGCCCGGGCGCGTTTCCAGGGGCGCGTTGCCGTCCAATCCGGCGGCCGCCGACGTCCTGAAAATGCTGGGACTTGAAATCGAACTGACAATCCGCACCAGCGTATCGGCATATTCGGCCGGCCGGCGGCCGCTGATCGCCATGGCCAACTGGTCACAGGCCAGCTCGCGCTCCAGCCGGATGCGGTAATTGGCACAGTGCGCCACGGGATGAAAAAAGTACAGCAGCCGGGCAATCTCCGCCGTCCAGCCCCACAACAGGTCGCGACGCTTCACGTGGGCCAGTTCGTGCGCGAGAACCTGCCGCAACTCGGCCGGTTCGAGCGTCGTCAGCAGATGCTGGTTCACGACGAGTGTCGGGCGCAGGATTCGGCAAACGAACGGCGAGCAGTTTTCACGCGTTAACACGACGAGCGGGGGCCGACGGAGCCCTAATCGCTCGCACACGCTGGCGACGGCGGCGATCAAATCGTCCGCGGCTGGCGCCGCCTGGCGCAACAACCGCGACAGCCGGTACCGCTGCACGACAATTTGCGCCAATTGCCACGTGATCGCCGCGCCCCAACCCAACAACAGCCAACTTTGCCAGCCCATGTCGCCCAGCCGCCAATCGGGCCGCCGCGCGCCGCGCGGATTCGCGAGCGCACCGGATGGCATCTCCGCCAACGGATCAACTACAAGTTCCACGAGCGCCGGCGACGTGTCGTCGACCGTGGCACCAGGCGCGGGGAGCCAGGCCAGCGAGAGCGACCAGCTCCCCATGAACGTCAAGACAAGCTTGATGGCCACGATTTGCCACAGCCAATACCGCACGACCGGCGATGCGGCGCGCAACGCATACGCGATGACCGCGATGATTAAGGCCCAGAGAGTGGATTGCCAAATCGCCGCCGCGACCAGCGTGGCCCACTCGGCCGACAGGCGATTGAGCGCGTCGATGCCCGAGGACATGGTGCGATTTCCCTCGCTAGCTGGCCTTGTTCTTCTCTTCCGCCGCCATTTTACGCGCGATCGAGCGCAGCGCGGCCAGGTCCTTGGCCGACAACTTCGCGGAATCGGCCAGGTACGCCACGAGCGGCTCCGGGGAGCCGGCCAGAGTGCGGTCGACGAACCGGCGCACGATGGCCGGCAGCAGACGCCGCTCTTCGATTGCCGCGCGGTACTGGACGGGACCTTCGCCGCGCACCCGCTTCAATAACCGCTTGGCCTCGAGCCGTTGCAGGGTTTTGAGCACGGTGGTGCGGCCCACGGCCCGATCTTGGCGGACCAGCTCCCAGACCGCGCGTTCCGTGCAGGGCTGTTCCTGCCACACGCAGCGCAGCACGTGGATTTCCAGATCACCCAGCGAGGGAAGTTCCTTGACCATGGCCGTAGTGCTCCTGCTTGACGCGCGTGTACGGCGACTGCCGTACGGAGGCCATGATACGGCAACTGCCGTACGACGTCAAGCGCCGTCAGCCGCCCAGCTTCCGCGATCCTTGCAAACTCGCCCGCCGCGCGACCCGTGTGGGCGGCGGGTCAATAACTGCTGGGGTTGAAGATGACCCCAAACTGACCGAAGTTGCCGCTGTAGAACTCCATGTCCGGGCCGACGCGCCGGTCCGCAAACGGCGGCTGGCCGCCGGTCGGCGCGCGGTAGGGCGAAGTGTAGTTCGAGGTGGAAAACCGGCTCTGCTCGCGAATATAAGCCTGTTGCCTGGCCCGATTCGCCTGTAACTGAGCCTCGACCTGCTGCCCGCGCGCCCGATCGAAAGCGGCTTGCTGTTGGGACAGCAGCGTCCGCTTCCGCTGGATTTTTGCGATCTCCTGGCTCAACTGGGCAGCCGTCATCGTGGTGAAGTTCGGCATCTCCTTGAGCACTTCTTCGCGCTTCCAGTCGGACAGCATGGAGAGGTAGTTTCCCAGCCAATCGCGCGCCTCCTGGGCCTGCTTGCTGTCGATGATCTTGAACTTGGCGTCCATATCCTCGAGCATGAATTCCAACTCGCTGGACGACATGATGGCGACGCGAGCGGAGAAGTTGCGCTTCATTTGCTCCACCTGTTTTTTGTCGTAGAACGGCTGCGCCGAGAACCATTCGTTCAATTCGAACATGGCACGTCGCCAGCGCTGGCTGTCCATGATCGCGGCCTTCTTGGCGGCATCGACCGGATCGACGGCCGCCGGCGCGGCGGCCGGTTTGGCCGGGGCGGTCTTCGGCGCGGCTCCTTGCGGCGCGGGGCGACTGGCGGGCGCTTTTGATTTGGTTTGCTGGGCGATCGCGGCCGACATCAGCCAGCTCGCGGCAATCACTAACACGACCAGCACCTTCATCCAAGCGTGCTTTCGAATCGACATCGTCTTCTCCCAAACAGAGCGCGTCGCGTGGTCGTGGTTCTTTTATTCAATGCGGCGCGCTACTTGGCGGCCGGCTTGCGCACCAGCTTGATATCCAGGTCCGGCATGCGCTCTCCGTCCGTCAACGTACCGATCGATTTCCACGTTGAGCTGTCTTTGCCGTCGGGCGCATAAACGTTCGTCGACGTCGTCTGACGCCCGTCGCCGAGCACGCCGCTGGCCTGCACGACCCAGGAATCGCCC
>JBGQHN010000105.1:0-12531 GCA_041497975.1 Planctomycetia bacterium
CGGAAGCGTCGCGCGAGGCCGGCAGATACGTAACTTGCGCCCGGCGGCCCCACTCGATGAGCACCCGAGTGCTCTGCAAGTCGCCGAGCAGCATCCATTGGGGAATCGGCAAGAGTGGGCGTCCGCGGCCGTCTTGTGCCAGGTCGCGGGAGGCAAATGCGTCGATCACGTTTTGCCCGCTCAACTCGGCCAGCCGCGCCGCGTCGCACAAAGCGAAGCAGCCGGTCAAACCGCCCGCGCGGCCCCACAGCCCCGGGTCGTCAACAGCGACGGCCAGCACGCGATCCCAAACCGGCGCGATCTGGGCGGCGAATTCGTCCAACAGCGCCGCCTGGCTTTCGGCCAGTTGCGCGGCCAACAGCGCGCCCTCGCCGGCCGTGGCCTTGCGACCGCCCCCTAAGCGGGCAAACGCCCGGCGGATTTCTCGCGACAACCGCAGGCGCCCCGCGGCAAACACCTCCGCGCGGCTCGCCAGCCCGCGGCCCTCGCTGCCCACCAGGGCGACATCCAACCGCCGACAGCGCCCACCGGCGCGTAGTCCGATCGTCCAGCGTTTGCGCTGCGCAATCGCACGCAGGCGATCCAGAAGACGCACTTCTACCATTACAGGTGGGCGCCACCCCTCGAGTCCGCCGTGCCCGCGGAGCGACATCGCCGAGCAAAGCGCGGCTGGCCCAGCGGCGGCGCTCATCCCGCGCGCGCTGGCCGACTAGTCGCTCCCGGGGCACGATTGTTGTTCAGGCGTTGCTCGCAGCGAGCGCTTACGCCACGAGTCGCATTTCGGGAACTTCGCCGGTGATGCCCGTGATGAACTCCTCGAAGATCCGCAAGTCAAGGGCCGAGGCCGAATCGCTTTCGGGATGGAACTGGGTGCCGAAGGCCAGCCAATCGGTCGTGCTCTCGATCGCTTCCACGACGCCGTCGGGACAGCGAGCCGTGACGGCGAAGCCCGGAGCCACGTCGTCGACCGCCATGTGGTGCACGCTGTTGACGCGAATTTCGCCGTCGCCGTAGACCCGCTCCATGAGCGAGCCGCTCACAACTTCCAATCCGTGGCGGTGAGCCGGATCGAGGGGATCCTTGTGCGGCAGCGCCTTGGGCAGATCTTCGGGGATGTGCAGCAGCAGCGTGCCGCCTTGCGATACGTTGAGCAATTGCAGGCCGACCCCAATGCCGAAGACCGGGAGGCGTCGTTTGGCGATCGTGCGCATCAGCCGGCGATCGAAATCCTCGCGACGCTCGTCCAACGCCCGCACGCTGGGATGCAGCATGTAGCCGTCGCGTCGCGGGTCCAGATCGGCCCCGCCGACCAAAACCATTCCGTCCACCAGGTCGACCAGCCGATTCAGGTCGTCGTCGTCCTGAACGGGCGGCAGAATGAATGGAATTCCGCCGGCCTCGACGATTGCATCGTAATACCCAGCGCAAACAAACGTGAAGGCCGGGGCATCCTTCTTCGCGGCCCGATAGTCGGCATTCAACCCAATCAACGGTTTCGTTCGCATACTAGCACTCCTTTGGCGACACGGTCCTTTGTCGCATTAGAAAAAGGGGCAAACAGGTCTCGAGGCACCTCTAGCGCAGGTCGCGAGGGCTTGAAACTGACAGATAACCGCGCCAGCACGAGAGCGTGCCGGGCGGCCGGTCAAGCATGCCGGAAAAAGGAACGAGGAGCTAATGCATCGTCCCTGATGCCGATCGCTTGAGAGGACTGTCAGCTTCGTCGGTCCCCTCCTGGGCACAACGCCGGAGCATTTTCCTTAATGGCTGGCCTCGTTAACTCCTCTACGGCTTCCTGCCGCGTACCCCGCAGGGAATGCAAGTCGACAGGGAGTCTATCCATCGCGATCGAGATTACAATGAAGCCTCCCTATTTTGGACACCGCGGTTTTCGCTAGCACAAGATGGTGTTGAAGGTCGGACAACGCGCCGCCGCGAGCCAAGGCGCGATTTCGGCTTTACCATCGCGCGCGGCGGCTCTAAGCTGGGAGCAAAGTGCTCGTTTTCCCGCGGAATTAACCACCCATCGCCGACCGACCGACGCCGATGAAGTATCACAACGTTTGCATTGAAGCTCTCGCCTACACGTTGCCGGAAGAAATCGTGACTTCCGACGAGCTGGAAGCTCGTTTGGAACCGCTCTACCGGCGCCTGGGCTTGCCGCAGGGCCGGCTGGAGCTGATGACCGGAATTCGCCAGCGCCGCTTTTGGGCGCCGGGGACTTTGCCGAGCCAAATTAGCGTCCACAGTGCCGACAAGGCTCTCGATATCGCCGATCTCGACCGACGTCACGTGGGGGCGCTCATTCACGCCTCGGTCTGTCGCGATTTTTTGGAGCCCGCCACGGCCTGTGGCGTGCACCATCGGCTGGGACTGCCGCGGCAATGCCTGATCTACGACGTCTCCAACGCGTGCCTGGGGATCCTCAACGGCATCGTGCAACTGGCCAATATGATCGAATTGGGTCAGATCCGCGCAGGGCTGGTGGTCGGAACCGAAACCAGCCGCCAACTGGTCGAAACCACGATCGAAACGCTCAACGCCGATCGCTCGCTGACGCGCGAAACCGTCAAATCGGCCGTGGCGTCGCTCACGATCGGATCGGCCAGCGCCGCGGTGCTCTTGACCGATCGAGAGCTCAGCCGCACGGGCAATCGCCTGCTGGCTGCGACGGCGCAGGCCCATACCGACGGCCACGAGCTGTGCCAAAGCGGCCGCGACGAAGCGGTGGCCGGCCACATGCGCCCGCTAATGGAAACGGACTCCGAGCGGCTCATGCAAGCGGGAATTGCCGCCGGCACCGCGACCTTCGAGGCCTTCCTGCTCGAGACCGGCTGGTCGCGCGAGCAGATCGACAAGACGTTTTGCCACCAGGTCGGCGCTTCGCACCGCAAGCTCATGCTGCAATCGCTGGCGCTCGATCCGGCGATCGATTTTGCGACGTTCGAGACGCTCGGCAACACAGGATCGGTCGCCCTGCCGCTCACCATGGCCATGGGCGTCGAGCAGGGGCATCTCAAGCCGAACCAGCGCGCCGCGCTGTTGGGCATCGGCTCCGGCATCAATTCGCTGATGCTGGCCGTCGACTGGCAACACAGCCCGCTGTCCGATTCCGACGAGCGCGCCGGCAAGCCCGCCGCAATAGTCGTGGCGTGATCCCGCGCGGTCGCACACGTGCTCGGAGCTTGCCAAGCTCTACTCCTGCGGCCGCATGGCCCGCCGTACGATGTCGCGGTCGAAATAATTGATCGACATGCCCGCGTCGACGACGATCGTTTGTGCGTTGACGCCGCTTGCGCGTGGGCTCAAGAGAAACGCCGCCACGGCGGCGGCTTCCTCCGTTTGCACGGCCCGCTTTCTCAGCGTGAGCTGCTCGGCATACAAATAGGACTCAACATAACCGGGAATGCCGGCCGAGGCCGAGGTTTTGAGCAGGCCCGGCGCAACGGCATTGAAGCGAACTCGCGAAAAGGCGCTGAACGACTTGGCCAAAAACACCAGCGACGAGTCGAGAGCCGCCTTGATGGGGGCCATGTAACCGTAGTTTTCGCTGGCCATCCGCGTTGTCGATATGGAAACTGCCACGACCGAGGCATCGCCGTCCAAGAGATCGCGAAAAGCGGCCGACAGCGCAATCAGCGAATAGCACGAAATATCGACCGACCGCAAAAAGGCCGCCTTGGGTGTCTCGTGAAACGGCTTGGGCCCGGCGGAATAGTCGGCCAAAGCGATCGAGTGCACCAGCCCTGCCAGCGGTTTGTTTCGTCGACCGACCTCTTCGGCCAGCCGCTTGATTTCGTCCTCCCGCTCCACGTCGCAAACGTGGATTTCCGCGCGATCGGCCAGCAATTTCGCGACACTCCGCCGCCGCTCGGCCGAACGGACCGCGTACACGACTTCGGCTCCGGCCGCTTCGAGCAACTGCGCGATGTGGAACGCGACACTCTTGCGATTGGCCACGCCCGTGACCAGGATCGATTTACCGGACAGTTGCAAGAAATCCATGCGGCCATCGACCTCGGGCGAACAACAAAGCCGCGCGGCTAGCTCCGCGGCGCCAGCGCGCAGGCGAATCGGAAGCTCACGGCCACTTGTCCGCCGCACTTCGCTTTGGCCGCCAAGAACCAGACGTTCGAAACCTGGTCGGTCAGTTCGAGTTCCATCTCGATCGTTTCTCCCGGCCTGACCATGCGTTTGAAGCGAACGTCTTGCATGCGGGCCGCGACCGGCACTCCGCCGGCCGTCGTCGCTCGAAATTGCGCCAACAGAATCGCGCCGGCCTGCATGGCCGCTTCGCACAACAAGACCCCGGGCACGAGCGGAAAATCCGGGTAGTGGCCGGCGAAGAACCATTCGTCTTCGCGAAACGTCTTGCGGCACACAATCCGCTTTTCGCTCATCTCCACGATCTCATCGACCAGCAAAAACGGCGGGCGATGAGGAATCGCGGCGCAAATCTCGTCCAAGCTCATGATGCAGCCGAAACGGGTGAAATACTCGATGTACTGTTCTTCATCAGCCACGCATCGACGTCATTGGCCACGATGACGCCGTAGTTCATGGCGCCCAGCCACCCCGACATGATGATGCCCACGCTGCCGGCATGATAGAGCCCTCCGACCTGCTCGGGAATTGCCCGGCTGACGGCCAGCCCTTCGAACTTGGTGCCGAAGCTGGCGCCTTCTACGTGTTTCGTGTAGTGCCGAAACGTCAACGGCGTCGAAGCCTCGGCGTGATCCAGCTTCGCGCGGACGTCGGGTATGTAGCGCGACAGGGCGTCGATCGTCGTTTCCACCAGATCCTGTTTGCTGGCCTCGTACTGCTCGCTCGTCAGGTGGGCCCAATCGTCATAGCGCGCGTTGGTGCTCGACACGACCAGCGAACGATTGCTGCCCGGTCGCGTGCGCGGGTAATAGAACGAGTAGGTTCGGCTGGTGATGTCGCGGCTCAACAGCAGATCGGTGCGGAACAGCGGAGCCGTCGAGCTGAACAGCAAGTCGCCCAACCGCTCGTCCAGTTCTTCGCCCGGCTTGAGCGCCATGTAGACCTGGCAACTGGAGTTGTTCAGCCGCACGGCCTCGGCCTCGGCGCAAAACCGCGGGTCGAAATGCTCCTTGCCCACCAGGTGCAGGATGGTGGTCTTCAGATTGGCGTTCGACACGACGGCCCGGGCCGCGATATCGCGCCCCGCGACGCGCACGCCGGCCACCCGTCCGCCGTGCACCAGTATTTTCTGCACGTCGCACTTGATCCGCACGTCGACGCCGCTGCGCAGCAGTGCCTCGTGCATCAGCTTGATCAGCCGATCGGTGCCCCCCTGGAACGTGAACACCCCCTTGGACATGAAGTTCGAGAACACGATCCCGTAGCTGATGGCCGGGTCTTCGAGCGTCGATCCGTTGGCATAGGTAATGGGTTCCATCAACAGGCGGATCACGTCTTCGCGCCCGGGAAAGAACCGTTCGAACAGTTGGCCAACCGTCGTCGACTGATCGTCATAAAAATTCATGCCGCGGGCGGCATCGAAAAAAGCCTGCACCGCCGCCGCCGGCACCGCGAATCGTTCCACCAGCAGCCGCGTAAAGTCGTCGCGATTGAACGAGGTGGTCAGCGAGAACATGGGGTTGTCGAAGCGAATGTTCTTCAACTGCACGATCGAGTCGGCGATTTCAGGCGTCCAGTAGCGACGACAACTTTTGACCATGCCCACGGGAAAACCGTGCAGCGAAACGTCAAAAATGTGGCCGCCGGGACGCTTGAACCAGGTGGCCATTCCGCCCAGCTTGTAGTGCTGCTCCAGCAACAACACCGATTGGCCCGCGCGCGCAAGCGTGTTGGCCGCCGTCAGTCCGGCCAAACCGCTGCCGATGACGATGCAGTCGTAGCGATCGCGCGCGCCTTGTAAAAAATCCTTGGGCATGGCTGGAATAAGGCTCGAGGGGCTAAGTCCTTCGCACGCTTGCCGGCGGGACCGTCTCGGCGTCGTCCGGTCGAGTCCCCAACAGGTGCCGGTTGGCCATGACAATGCCGCTGAACATGGCCCCGATGATACCGACAAAACCCTGGTCGGTTCCGCAAATGAACAGGTTTTTCAAGTGCGTCGTGCCGCTCCAGCGTTTTTCGGGCGCGCCATAGACGGCGCCGTTCTCGTGGCCGGTGTAACGACGGATCGTGGTGGGCGTAAACGTGTCAGTGGCGATCACCCGCGGGCGGAAATCAGGCATGAACCGCACGGCCGACTCGACGATCTTGTCGTGCCAGGTGCGCTTGGCGGCCTGATATTCTTCGGGCGGCAGGTTCTTCCAGCGGTCATAGTTGGCTAGCGCCGTAACGCGCACCAAGCCCTCGCCCAGCGGCTGTTCATACTGAAAATTGTTGGGGCAGCAAACCACTCCGCTGCGCACGTCGGCCAGTTCCTGGGGTTTTTCCCAGTGGAATTTGTCGCTGTCGTTGAAGAACACGATCGTGCGGTCGCAGCCCAGCTCGCGTGGCTCGGCGTCGAGGACTGAAACGCTTTCGACGAATGAAAGCTGGCCGGCGGCGGGCGCTTCGGCCGGCTGTGCTTGTTCGCACATCCGCATCGTTTCCACCCAGCCGGCCGAAGACAGCACGCGGTCGCCTTCGATTTGCGTGCCGTCGTCAAGAATAATGCGAGCCACCCGGCCCTGCTCGACTTCCATCCGCTCCACTCCGGCCCGCAGCCGCAGCTCGCCGCCTAACTGTTTGAAGCGGCGCACGAGATTCTTGAGGATGACGCGCACTCCGGCCCAGGGGCGCGCGAAGCCCTCCATGAAAATACTGCGGAACATGATCGAGAACTGCGCGAAATCCATGTCCTTTTCCCGCGCGCTGCCATAGAACATCAGCGGGCAAAACAACATGTCGACCAGGAGCGGATCGCGGATGATCTGGCTCACGACCGACCGCGCCGAGCAATTGGCCACCTGCTCGTTCAAGTCGTCGTAGTCGACCACGGTTTCGGTGAGCTTGCGAAAGTTATCTTTCTCGGCCGGAAAATTGCGGTGCACTTCCGAGCGGAAGAAATCGAATTGGTTGTTGAACCGCAGCGACACTCCCGGGAACGAGATCGTCGAACCGATTTGCGGAGCGAGCGAAAAATCGTCCCAATTGAACCGCAACTGCCGCAGCAGGCGCGCCAGCGGACCCTTGCGGCTGCCCTTGGGGGTATAGTTGGTCACGGCGTGCAGACCGACGTCGTAGTTCCGCCCGCCGAGTCGATAGAACGAATTCAAGCCGCCGATCATCGAGTGCCGCTCCAGAATGCAAACCCGCCGGTCGTAGTACGCCAGGCGAATTCCGGCCGCCAGGCCTGACATTCCGGCGCCAATGATGATCGTGTCGTACGCGGACATGGCGAACAGCGGAGGTTCGACTCAAAAACGCGCCGCGATGAGCCGGCGCCAGGTTCGATCGGCAAGCATCGCCGGCCGCAATTCGGATCGGCCGGCGCGCCTCGCTCGCCGCGAGGCGGATAACAACGCGGACATCATACCTTTTCCAAATTCTTCATCAGCGGCGAGAGATACTCTATCGTGCTATTCATCGTGGCTAACTGTGCGTAATCTTCCTCGGGGATTTGTACACGATACCGTTTGCGCAGTTCCATCACGATGTCGAGAAAGTCCATGCTATCGAGCTCGAGCTGCTCGCGCAGGGCGACGTCGTCCTTCAGCCCGCTCAAATCCTCGTCGGGCGCGATGCCTTCCAGAATATCGAGGATGACTTCTTTGACTTCCGCCGGAGTCATTGCCCTTTGGTCTCCGCTGCTCTCAGATGCGTTTGACGATGACGACCGAATTGATGCCCAACATTCCGAAGGAGTTGTTCAAGATCACGTCAACCCGCTTCCGCTCGCGAGGCTGGTTCATGACCAGGCCGTTCAAGGCACACTCGGGATCGAGACGGTCGACGTTAATCGTGGCGTGGCAAACGCCGTCGGCAAAGGCCGGCAGGTTGCCGCCCAGCTCCAAAGCGCCGGCGGCCCCCATCGTGTGGCCGATGAAACTCTTGGAATTGTTGAAAAGCGTGGACGACGATCCGCCAAACACGCGGCGCAGGGCGGCGCACTCCTGGGCGTCGCCGCTGGCCGTTCCCGTGGCGTGCGTGCTGACGATGTCCACCTGCTCGGCCACCAGGCCGGACCGCGACAGGGCCAACTGCATGCATTCGGCCTGGCGGTCGGCGTTGGGAAGCACAAAATCGCTCGCATCGCTGTTGAGGGCGTAGCCGGCCACCTCGCCGTAAATCTTCGCGCCCCGTTTCTTCGCGTCGCTCAGCCGCTCGAGCACGTACAGGCAGCCCCCTTCGGCGACCACGATTCCATTGCGGTCCATGTCGAACGGTCGAGAAGCCCGTTGGGCGTCCTCGTGCGTGGCAAGCGCCCCCTGGCTTTTGAAGCTGGCAAATATGCCGAACGTATGAATGCTTTCGGAAACGCCGCCGGCGATTGCAATGTCGCATTCGCCCAGCCGAAGCATTTGACTGCCCTGGATCACGCCGGCATTGCCCGCGGCGCAGGCAGCGCCGATCGTGTAGTGCGGCCCCGTTATGCCTAAGTTCAGCGAAATCTCGCCGGCCGGATTGTTGGCCACGGTGCGCGGGTTGTGATGGTGCGACCAAAACTTTGTATCGTAGTCGAACCCCTTGAGCTCGTAGATTTCGTTTTCCGTTTCCACGTTGCCGTGCTCGGTCACGCCGACGTAGATGCCGACGGTCGACTTGCTGATGTTGGGCCAATCCAGCCCCGCGTCGGCAATCGCTTCGTTGGCACAATAAATTCCCATGCTGCCGGCGCGCGTGCCGCGGCGCAAATCCTTGCGCTTTTGATATCGCGTCTCCTCAAAATGGCAGACGCCCGCCACGGTCGGACCGATGTATCGGATTTCGTACGGCGTGACGCCGCTACGGCCCGAAAGCAGGCTCTCGCGAAATTCGGCGAGGTTGTTGCCGTTGGGCGCGGCCAGCCCGATGCCAGTGATCACGATTCGCTGGTGCTCCTGCATTCCTGCAATCATCGTGAATCTCGCTTGGGTATTAAAACCTTACAAGTTACCGAGTTGTGACAAAGTTGGCAAGCGCAATGGCCGATCGGCGGGGGTAAACAAGGCTTTGCTCTGCAAAGCACGCGTCGCTCCCGCGTCGCCCGGCACGCGCAAAGCCTTGCGCTCGGCCCTTATCGGTGCGCGCGACTCATGCAGTCCCATCCGATCGCCCCAGCGCTCGGCCCAGTCGGCGCATGCCCTCCGCGGTCGAGATGGCAAGCTCGTAGTGAAAATCTCGACGCGCTCGGCGAATGTCGAAAAAGTGCGACGTTCCCAACTGGGCGGCGAGAAAACGAGTCATGCGCGGTTCTCGCTCGATCAACAGCACGCGGTGAATGCCTTCGAGAACGGCTCCGATTCGCCAGGCGGCGTCCAGCGAGATCGAACGCGCCAGCGGCGCAACCCCCGCCAATGCCAGAATTTCGTCGATCCACTGCCAGCAATTCACGGGCTCGCCTTGCGTGATGAAATAGGTCCGGCCCGCCACCGGAGCGCCTGGCGCAAGAGCGGCGGCAATCTGCAAATGGGCCCGCGCGGCGTTTTCCACGTACACCATGTCGATCAGGTTCTTGCCGTCCCCAACGCGACGCAAGCTGCCCGCGCGAGCCCGCGCGATGAGCCGTGGCACCAGATGCGGATCGCCCGGGCCCCAAACCAAATGCGGGCGCAGCGCGCACGTGGACAGCGCTAGGCAATTGGCGGCCAGCACTTCCTGCTCGGCCAGTGCCTTGGTGTGTTGATAATGGCACAACCAGCGCGCCGGGTAGGGCGCCGTTTCGTCGACGCCCTCCTGTGGACTGCCGTCGAAGGTGACGCTGGGGCTGCTGGTGAAAACGAGCCGAGCGACAGAATGCTCGCGGCAGCCGTCCAAAATGTTCCGCGTGCCCGCCACATTGATATCGTAGTAGTGCTTCCAAGGACCCCAAATCCCTGCCACAGCCGCGGTATGAAATACCACATCCACGCCCGCGCACGCCGACCGAGTCGCCTGACGATCGCGCAGATCGGCACGCACGCACTCCACCCCCGCGCGTTTTAGCTCCGGGTAGTCTCCGCGGGCCAGGCTGCGCACGCGATCGCCGCGCGCGAGCAACTGCTTAACGATGTATTGGCCCAGAAAGCCACCCCCGCCGGTCACCAGCGCGAACATCCGCCATTTACCTCAGCTTGCGCGAGGCCCACTGGGCCAGTTGCTCACGAAAGATTTTCGCATTGTGACGAATGTCGACCGGCAGCGCCTTATGCAGCAAGAAACTCCGGATGTTGCGCGTCAGCGGATTGGCGCGGCCGAGCTGCTCCAATTCCGCCAATAGCTGTTGCCGGCCGTCGGCGGTGCGCGGCCAACGGCCGGGCCAGGGTTCGGCGATGACCACTGGGCGCTGCCGCCCCGCAGCGCCCACGCCCACGAGGGCCGAACGGAAAATGGCCGGGTGCTGATTGAAGATCGCCTCGCACGGTATGGTGTACATGACCTCTGTTTCGGTCTGCACGCGATGCGCCATTCGCCCGCAAAACCAGAAGCGTCCCTGATCGTCCAGGTATCCGACGTCTCCCATGCGATGCCACACGCGCGAGCCATCGGCGATCTTTGCTAACGCATTCGATGCGATGCGCGTGACGTATTCTCGCGTTACCACGGGTCCCGAGACGATCAGCTCGCCGATTTCGCGCGGTGGCAGCTCGACACAGGCGGATAGCTGCCCGATCGGCCCATCGACGATTCGAATCACCTTCCATTCGATACCGCGAAACTTGCGCCCGACGCACGTCCCCGCGCCTTGGGCCCAGCGATACTGGGTGTCAGCCAACACTTCGCTAGCCGCGATCGAGGCCACCGGCAAGGATTCGGTGGCACCATACGGCGTGTGCACGTCCCCGTCGGCGGCGATGGCGCTTTTCATTCGCGCCAGCACGTGCGGCGGCACTGGCGCCCCAGCCGAAAGCACTCGGCGCAGCGTGGGAAGCACGACCTTCCGCTCCTGGCAGTATTGGCCGACGCGATTCCAAATCGCCGGCGAGCCGAACGCCTGCGTCACCTTCCAATCCTGAACCGCTTCGACGATTTTGCGCGGATTGACTCGAGCCGGACGACTGGGGTCCATGTCGGGAATCACCGTGGTCACGCCCAGGGCACAGTTGAACAACCCGAACAGCGGAAACCCGGGCAGATCGATTTCGCCGGGCTGAATATTGTAGAATTCGCCGATTTCGGTGACCTGGGCGTCGAAATTGCCGTGACGATAGAGCACGCCCTTGGGCGGACCCGTACTGCCGGTGGTGAAGATGATGGCAGCCGGGTCGTCGCCGCTCGTGTCGTGGCAAATGGGCGCAGCGTCACCACGCTCGCGCAATTGGTCGAGTTCCAGGCCGTCCCAAAACAACCGTCGGCCGACGGTCACGTTGTAGCGCGCACGTGGAAATCTGCGGCGGAACAAGGTGCGCACCGCCTGGACCAACGGAATCGCGATAAACCCTTCGGGCTCGGCTTCGGCCAGGCACGCGACCAGGTTTCGGCGACCCATGCCGGGATCGACCAGCACGATCACGGCTGCGGCTTTGAACAGCGCGAATACGAGCGAAATAAACTCCCTGCCGGGCCGCACCAACAGGGCAATGCGCGCGCCGGGCTCGACTCCCCATCGACGCAGTCCGTTTGCCAGGCGATTGCTATCGGCCTCGAGCTGGCGAAACGTAAACGTGTCGTAGCGCCGTCGCCCAGCGGTGTAGCCCCGGCGGGGCACGACGACGGCCAGGGCCTCGGGCATTCGCGCCGCCATCGTGGACAAGCGGCGGGCGACGTTGATGCGCGCCGCCTCGGTCGTAGTGCCCGCGGACGATATTGCAACTTCGGTCATGGCCAGTGCGCTTTCGGATTGTCGTGGTCCCCACGGACCCGCCCGGCCACGTATTCCAGCACGTGCCGGGCAATGTCGACGTTTAGTGTCCGCGAAACGGCTCGCCAGCCGGGCACCGCGTTGACTTCGAGCGCATAAATCCGACCGTCGCGGCCGGGCAACAAATCCACGCCGGCCAACGGCGCGCCGATCGCGCCGGCGGCGCGCTGGGCCAGCTCGGCCAGTTCGCCAGTGACTTCCACCGGTTCTGTCGTGGCGCCACGGCTGACGTTGGTGCGCCAGTCCCGCGGATTACGCCGCCCGATTGCCCAAATGCGCCGGCCTACGACCAGTACGCGCACGTCGTATCCATCATGGGGCACAAACTCTTGCAGGTAAAGCACGGCACCGAGTTGCGCGAGCATGCTGAAGGCCCGCTGGGCCAGCGCTTCGTCATTCAAGCGGGCGATGCCGCGGCCCTCGGCCCCAAACAGCGGCTTGAGCACGATGTCGCCGCCCAGCTCCGCAAAGGCGGCCAGGGCCTCGTCGGCCGTCTGGCAGACCAGGGTTCGCGGAACGCGCAAGCCCGCGGCGGCCAATTTGGCGCTGGCCAGGTACTTGTCGACCGCGGCTTC
>JBGQHN010000106.1:0-12522 GCA_041497975.1 Planctomycetia bacterium
CGCGACAGCCTTCGGAGTTATGCGTGTGAGGTTCGCGCCGAACAATTATTTGCCGCTCGGATCAAAATAGCGAAACCCGGTCGCTTTGACTTTCCGCTTGAAGACCTTGTTGGTGCACGTGACGTACAGCGTGTCGAGATTGGGCCCGGCGAAGACGACGTTGGCCAGCCAGGCATTTTGCGGCTTGTCGATCACGCCCGACAGGCGGCCGGCCGGATCGAACACTTGCAGGCCGAGGTGCGTGGCCACATAGATCCGGCCCGCCGCGTCCACCTTCATGCCGTCGGCGCCGCTGTCGATTTTTCCGGTGGGCAGCCGCATGGTGTAATAGGGCTGCTTGAACTTCAAGCCGCCGTCCGGCTCGACGCGGTAGGCCCAGAGGTTCATGCCCTTCATGTCCGCCACGACCAGCGTGCCCTGGTCGGGCAGGAGCGCGATGCCATTGGCATATCCGAGTCCGCGTTCGACGACGCGTTTTTCGCCCTTGGGCGAAACGTACCAGATCTGTTGGTTCTCGGGATCGGTGAAATAAATCGCGCCGTCGCGGGCGACGACCAGGTCGTTGCTCTTGACGTCCTCGGCGATCGGCGTGTCCTTGCCGGCCGAATCGTAGGCCACGATCCGCTTCTTGCCATTCTGGCAGCCGTACAGCCGCCCGTCCGGCCCAAACATCATTCCATTGGTGCCGAAGCTTTGCTCGACGAATATCTCGGCCTTGCCTTGTTCGTTCAAGCGATAGATTTTTCCGCGGAACACGTCGGTGAAATACAAGTTGCCTTTCAGATCCACCGCCGGACCTTCGGTGAAGGCAAAGCCCTCGGCCACCAGTTCCCAGCCCTCGCCGTCGATGAGAATGTCGGCCAAGCGCATGTCCTGGGCCGCTGCGCCGCCGGGCGTGAAACAGCATAGTCCCCACAACACGGCAGAAAACGCGCGTCGCATATCGGGCAATCCTTGAAGCTGATTTTTCGAGATGGAACAGGTGGACGATGTCGCTAGAGCGTATTTCAAAACTGCCTCCGGAGAAGGGGACAGTCCCGGTTTTCTCCGAAGACTACGAAAACCAGGGACAGTCCCCGGCAGTTTCGAGTCAGTTCTTGGCTCGCGCCGTTACCACGTCTTGCCACAGCCAGCGCAGCGAATCGGGCAGGATCGAGCCGCCGTGCTTGCCGTTGTGCGCGCCGTCGCCAAATTCGAAGCGGTAGTCGTAGCCGGCGAACTTCAGCGCAGCGGCCATTTGCTGGTTCGCCAGAGGCCAACTGCCGTGCAAATTGTCCAAGTCGCCCGAGCCGTCCTGCAAGAACACGCGAATCGGCTTGCGCTCCGTTTTGCGAATCAACGTGGGATAGACGTGCCCGCCGCGAATATCGGTAAAGCTGCCGACGTGGCTGAGCACCTTGCGGAACGCATCGGGCCGCTCCCAGGCGACGGTCCACGCGCAAATACCCCCGGAGCTGATTCCGCAAATTGCCCGCTCTTCAGGCTTGGTCGTCAACTTATAGGTCTTGCCCACCTCGGGCAGGATTTCTTTCAGTAGAAAGTCGGCATACTGGGGGCTGAGCGAGTCGTACTCGAAACTGCGATTTGGCCGAGGCTTGAGCTCGGCCGAGGCGGCTGGCACGACGCCGGGATTGATAAAGATGCCAATCGTGGTGGGCATTTCCTTTTTGTGGATCAAGTTGTCGAACACGATGGGCACGCGAAATTCCCGTTTGTCGTCGACATAGCTGCCGCCGTCTTGAAAGACCATGACGCAGGCGGGCGCCGCCGCGTCATATTGCTGGGGCACGTAAATCCAATAGTCGCGCTCGGTGCCGGGAAACACCTTGCTGGTCCACTGGTGCTTCGTGACCTTGCCCTCGGGCACGCCGGATTGTCGCTGCGAGTCGGGACCAAGTCGGTAGTCGTCGGCCGCTTGCGCCGCGAGGGAAAGCGCGGCTAACGAACAGAGCCAGAACAACGCGGGCACAATGGCGGCCCGGCGTGTAGCGAGGATTTTCGGAATCATGGACGAGCGCCTTTGCAATGTCGATCTAAGTGTCGTTAGTTGGCGGCCGCAGGCAGGATCTTCAAACCTTTGACTCCCAGGTCCAGGCGAAACAATCCGCCCTTGCCGCCTTCCGGTCCGAGGCCGCCGGTGACGAAAAGCTGATCCAGCTTCGGCCCGCCAAAGGCCACGTTGCTGGTCGTGACGTTGCCGCCCGGATAACGGGCCAGCAACTTCCCGTCGGGACTCAAAACCTGCACTTGTTGCATGCCGTAGTGAGCCACGTAGAGATTGCCCGCGGCGTCCAGGCACATGCCGTCGGGCTGATTGTCGATCTGGCCGGCCGCGGTGTCTTTTTTCGGCAGATCGGCAAGAACCCGGCGCTGGCCGGCCTTGCCCGGCGAAAGGACATCGTACACCAGCACGTGGTTCTTCTTGCTTTCGGCGAGCAACAATTTCTTGCCGTCGGGCGTCAGGACGATGCCATTGGGAAATGCCAGCCCGCCGTCGACCAGGTGGGTTTTGCCCTGGCGATCGACGTAGTGCACGGTGCCGATCGGCTGCTCGTCGCTCGAGCCGCCGGGGTCGCTGAAATAGAACCCGCCGTTTGGCGTGTCGAGCGTCAGATCGTTGGGACCACGCAGCGCCTTTCCATCGCACTCGGTCGAGGCGGCCGGCTCGAGCGGCTTGCCGTCGGCGCTCAGACGCAACACGGCGTGGCGGCTGGCGTCGCACACCAGGTGCGTGCCATCGGCCAATATTTTGTGTCCGTTGAGCGATCCGGTTTCGGCCCACGGGGTGCCTTGGCCGTCGAGAGTGAACCGTACGATCTGCTTGCCTTCGGAAAGATATCCCCTGCCTTGGGCGTCGAACACCACGCCTTCGCAATAGTGGTCGACTTCCAATAGTTTTACCGCGGTGACGGCCGTCGCGGGCGGAAGATCGGCCGCGAAATTCCCCGACACGGCCGAGCCGGCAAGCGCCAGAAAAGTTATAATGGCGGGGATGTGCCGATCATGCATTGCAGACGACCTCAACGCGCAACTACGGGCTATAGGGATGCGAAAACGCAGGTCCAAGCTAACCCGCCAACCGGCTCGTGGCAAGCGGCTGGGCGGTCGAGCCGCGGCGGTTGGTCGTTTGGCCCAAGATTCGCGCTGCGCGTCCAGCCAGTGCGGCGCGGGCTTGATTTCAGTCGTAGACTTGGGGTAGGGGTTGGCGGCAAGAGCACCCGACGGGAACGGTACGTTGATCGACGGCTAAGCGCGCCGTTGAAAAATGGGACTTGGCTCCGAGCCAGATCGCCCGAAAGCGCGTGAAAAACCAATGTCCGCGAGGTGCCTGTCCCAATCTTTCAACAGGCAGCTAAGCATTTACGATGCGGCTTTTGAGCTACAACATCCACAAGGGAATCGGCGGCCGCGATCGGCGTTACGATATCCTGCGGATTATCAATGTCATCGAGCAAGAGAATCCGGACTTGATCTGCCTGCAAGAGGTCGATCACGAGGTTCGCCGTTCTCGCTATCACGATCAGCCGCAGTTATTGGCCAGGCACTTCAACGCCGTGGGCCATTTATGCCAGACCACCGTGCGGCTCAAGACGGGCGGTTACGGTAACGTGCTGATTTCGCGCTGGCCGATTCACTCCTGCCACCAAATCTCGCTGCGCTTCGGCGGCAAGAAGCCGCGTGGCGCCCAATTGGCCGTGGTCGAAACGCCCGAAGGCGCGCTGCAACTGGTGCATTGGCACTTGGGGCTCGCCGAAAAAGAGCGCCATTGGCAGGTCAACCACCTGCTCTCGCATCATTTGTTTCGCCTGGCTGAGGACTTGCCCGTCGTCGTCGCGGGCGACTCGAACGACTGGCGCAACACGCTGGCGAAGGGACCGTTTGCCAGGCACAATTTTCTGCAAGCGACCGCGCCCGTGTCGCGATTCCGTTCGTTCCCCGCGTACTTCCCGATGGGCTCGCTCGACAAAGCCTTCGTTCGCGGCGACGTCTTTGTGCGGCACGCGCGCGTCGTGCGCAGCCCTTTGGCCCGGCGAGCTTCCGACCATCTTCCGCTCGTGATCGACTTTCATCTCTCGCAGGCCCATTTGGCAGCCGCCAATGGCCAGGCGGGTGACGCTCACGCAAGCCCCAGCGGCTAGAAACGGATTCCTGCTGGCAGGGCGGGTTTGAGCGACACTCAACCGTCCTTGAGCGCGTCCTTGATCAGCGCGTCCATGTCCAGCTCGCCGGTTTCCATGGCGTCAAAGACACTCTCGCGATTGATCTTGGAATCGAAGCGATCGAGCCGCTCGAGGATCTTTTCGATGGCCGCGGGCGGATATCCGCGCTCGGCCAGCCAGTGTTCGATTTCAGGTCGTTCGTGCGACATGAAAGGTCTCTCGAGTGCACTTGTTACCCGGGCGTTGCAGGTCCGCTAGCCGCCTGTTGAAGAATTGGGACAGGCACCTCGCGGACAAAGTTTTTGAGCCGTTTCGGGCGATCTGGCTCGGAGCCAGTCCCATTTTTCAACGGCCCGCTGCCGGATCGCGTCGTGCGGCGCGCCCATTCTAGCCTGCCGCGCCACGGGCCACAATCACGGCGCGCCGCTGACGTTATTTTAACACCTCGCCGCCGCGGCCTTGCTGAATCAACGGCACGTAGGTTTCCAGCTCACGCGCCGTGGCCTCGTCCGTCAGGTCGACGGTGGCGCGCCGCTGGGCGGACAAGTACGACGCCATCGTCAGCCGAACGATCTCCAAGCCATAGTGCCAATCCAGAAGCGGCGGCCGTCCGAGCGTAAAAGCCGCCACGGCGTCGTCATTTTCGTCCGTATAGCCGTACAGATCGGCCTCGTTATTTTGCACGGCCAGCAGCCCGCGGCTGGCTTGCGATTTTTCGAGCGCAAGCTCGGCATTGGACGCGGACGTGGCGGCCGCGTCGCCGATGAAGATTTCCAGCGGCGAACGCAGCGTGTTCATTTCGAAGGCATATCCCGGCCCGATGCCATCCAGCGCCAGACGCAAGCCCTGCTTGTCATACATCCACGAGACCGTGAATTGACCCTTCACGCGCTGGCCGGTCTGCGGGTTCTTGTAGGTCACCATGCCGGTGGCAAAATCTTCGGCGGGCGTGCGTCCGTAGTCGACGCCGTGCGTGTCGAGCAATTGCTTGCGCCAGCGCGGCTGGCCCCATTTCAAAAGCGCAAGATCGGCCATCACGCTTTGCGGTTCGAGAAAGCGCGGGCTCATTCCCGGCGGAGTCAGGGCATACCAGCCGACCGCCAGACAGTGGCAGCCCATGTCGCTCATCACCCCGCCGCCCTGGCGCATGGGATCCCAAAACCAGGGATTATGCGGCCCGGCATGTTCTTCGCTCGAGCGCGCCAACAGCGGTGGGCCCATCGCCCGGATGATCGGTTCGAGCTGCGCGCGACTGGCCTGCATCGACTTCATGTGCAGTTGGTTCTCGAAGTAGGCGTGTCTGAGCTTTGCGTCTTCGACAAGATTGACCAGGCGCCGTGCCTCGGCCAGGTTGCGCGCCAGCGGCTTTTCGCAAATGATTCCCTTGAGTTGCGCGCCGGCTTGAACCGCGCTGACCACTTCTTCGACCAATTCGACGCGCGCGAAGTTCGGAGCGAAGATGGCGATCACGTCCACGTGCGGCGCCATCTCGCTGATCGTGCGAAACGTCTTGCCTTCGCCCAGTCCGTGCTCGCGCACATAAGCGGCCAGTTGCTCGGGCGGGCGCCGCGACACAAGCCCCGCGACTTCCACTCCGCGAACCTGTCGCAAAGCCCGCAAGTGAAAGGCCGAAATAAACCCGCCGCCGACGATCCCATAACGCAATGGTCTCATTCAATCCTCGTGGAGAACTGGATGTTGGATGTTGGACCTGGTTGACCACCGTGCGGGTTTCATCTCTGGTTGTAGATTAGCGGAATCGAATCCGCCACGCACGCCGGTCCAAAGGAGTTTTTTAGCGGCGATCGATCTCGCGCAGTCGCTGGCGCGCACGCTCGGCCCAGGCCCCCCGAGGCTCAATCTCGAGATACGTCAGCCAGTGCTCGCGGGCCTCGTCGATGCGTCCCAGATCTTCCAACGTGTCGGCGAGGTTGTAATGGGCATCGGCGTACTGCGGGTTGAGCCGCAAGGCGCATTGGTAGGCCAAGATCGCCTCCTCGTTTTGACCGTCGTAGGACAACACCGTGCCGAGATTGTTCCAGGCCTCCCAAAAATCGGGATCCAATTCGACTACCTGGCGATAGCGTTCGCCGGATCGCGCATACTGGCCCAGCGAATATAGAGCATTGGCCAGGCTGAAAACGGCCGGGGCCGTCGGCCCGCCGACCAAAAGCGCCTGGCGATACGCGTGGGCCGCTTCCGACCAATTGCCGCTTTGTTCCGCGCGCTCGCCCAAGGACGACCACTGCCCGGCTGTATGGACCTCGCCGGCCCAGGGGACCGACGCGGGAAATAGATCGGCCGGGTGGGAGGAAAAATCGAACAGCAACTGCCCGCTGGGCTCGGCCAGTTGTCCATTGTCGAGGCGCACCACCAATTTCCGCCCGTGCTCTAACGTGGTGAGTTGTGCCAGCGGGTGCTCGATATTCCCCAGCCAGGCCCGCAATTGGTGCAGGCTTTGCCGCAGCCTGGCCGTGGTGATTCCCGATCGGACGAGATCGCACAGGCTTTTGGCTCCGGCCACCTGGCAGAAATCGAAATAGCGGATCCCATCCACGGTCGCGACCGGCTCAATCAAGCCGGCCCGCAGCCACGCGCTCAGTCGCTCCGTGGAGACCTGCAACAAGTGTCCTAATTCACGCAATGTCGAGTGCCGTTGCAAGGGGCCGCTCGGGCAGTGCAATTTGGCAAGCAGCTCTTCCTCGGCCAGGATGCGGACGTCGAAACCTTGCTTCGCCAGCGCCAAGGCTTTGCGCAATTTGCGAGTCGGACGACCGTCCTTGGCCAGCGGCCAGCCATCGCGCCCGACGATGACGATCGAAGGCGCGCGGGTAACCGTTCGCGAGAAGATGCCGCCGTGGGCGGCAATCAGCCGGGCCGCTTCGGCCCGCGTCATCGACGCCAGTCGGCCGGCCAACGCGACTCGTTTGCCATGCAGCCAACTCGCGGTGCTCAACGCGCGAACCACGTCGTCACTCCATTGCGCTAGCGCTTGACAGCGCGTCTTGGCTTTGCGACCCCACATGCCCGGCCGCCCCGATCCGTCGAACGCGCCTTCATTAAACCCTGCGCGTGCTAGCACTGCAAGCGAACGGCGACGCGTGAACGATTTGACGGCGCTTGCTCGAACATTCGTTTTGCTTGCCGGCCCGCGGCGGCCGATGCAGAAATAGGCAATCGCGCCAAGGCGACGACTCCCCAGCCACATGAGCCGGCGGTTTGGCGCGGCAGAAACAAACGACAGGAGATCGGTCCGATGCAGCGGTTCACTCTCAGCGGCACGCTTCGTGTGCTCGCGGCCGGGATATTGCTTCCGTGCGCCATGGCTTGGGCGGAAGAGGGCCCAATTCTGCCGGGTCTCGATTCGCTGCCGCCGGCGCGGGGCATGAGTTCGACGGAACCACAAAAACCACTTGCCACTCCGCGCGTTCGCCGTTCAGCCACCGCGAAGGACCAGGCGCTGCCCGACGACGGCTCGCAACGCGGCGACACATCCGACGACGCGCGCGGCACGTACCCGCGGAACCGCCCGATTCGCCCGAACTCGCTCGAGGGTGCTGGCGATCAACAACCACCCCGTGGCCCGCGGCCGAAGACGGCCGACGAGCCGACTGGCCAACGTCGCGCGGACGTGCCGCGAGATCGACAAGAAATGCAACGCGGCGCGGCATTGAAGTCGCAGATGGGGCCAGACGCCGGTCGCGATCAAAGCGAAATTCGCAAGAATCAACGCGGCGCGGTAGAGCGAAGCAGAGCCGAAAACGAACCGCGCGGCGCTGGTACGGGCGAAATCGAGTCGCGGTCTGGTCGTCAGGAACCAAGCCGCGAGCGCCGTGATCCGTCTCTAGATCGCCCCGAGGTCCAGCGCGAAAAAGCACGCAAGTTGCTGTCTCCGGCGCGACCGGCAAGCCCAGCACGGAATTCTCAGCCGGCAGCGCCAGGCGCCGCGGCGGGCAAAAAGCCGCCAACGAATGGGTTGAGGTTTCCGCCCGAGCGGCGCTAGAGCGGCCGCGGACAACTACAAAAGATACCGCTCCAGAATTCGCCGGCTGAGGGGATCGAGCTGGCGCGCGTCGTCGATCAAGTAGCGGATGCCCTGCGCGTCGATGACCAACCCTCGATGCGGCCCAAGCCGTCGCACGTCGTCGACGCTGTTGAGCACAAACCGCGCACAGCCGCGGTCGGTTTCGACTTCCCACTCGGTCGGCTCGGCGTCCGCCGGCACGCTGAGAATGCGGCGAATCAAGGGCACGAATTCGCGTCGGGCCAGGTCGTGCTCCAATACCGCTCGGGTTTCGGGCGACAAGGCGCGGATGTCTTCGACCCACACCAGTTCTCGCCCTTGAGCGTCACAAATCGAGATCCAACGGTCGGGATCGGAGATCGGAAAGCCCCGCACGGGCTCGACGGGCTCATGCCGCAAGCCCTTGGCATCCACGAGCACGAGCGTTCCCCAAGCGTCGTGCTCGAGAGAGAAGTTGTGCGCTTCGCCGTTTTGATCGTTCGTGCTCATCGTCTGCTCGCCGCAGGCGCTTGCCTGGGACTCTTTCAATGCGAGCCTCGGCCGCCCGTTTTCTCCGTGCAAAACCACGCCGGCGCGGTCGTTGCTTCCGTAGTGCGAGCATATCAAAAAACGCAAGCCACCGTCGCACTTCGATGCAAATGCAGTTCCGAGACGCCCCTCGACGCGTGCCACGGTTGCCCCGTTGCTGGGCGGCCGTACAAACGCACTCGACTACCGTATCGCGACCGCCAGCTTCTTGTGCTATCACTGTGATGTCATATGTGGTCATATGGACTACACAATGGCCGGATCAGCGCCCCGCAGCCACCGCGCGGCTGATACACATTTGGCAGTTTTGATATTTCGGTCGGGGAGGCTGGAAGTCGATAAGGGACACCGTCTTGAGTAAACGCTCTGTTCGAGCCAGGTGACTAAACGCGTCGGTTGCGCCGGAGTGACGAAGTATGACGGCACGGCACCTGCTTTGTATCTCGTAGGCCGGGGTAGGGCTTCGGCTATTACTGGCTACCGATCATGCGGGGCCGATTTTCCATCTCGCGAGACGATATGAAGTGGGTCGGCGGAGCTTGTCGTGAGGACGAGCGAGGCTTTACTTTTTTTGAGCGGTTGGTTTTCCCCTCCCTTCCAAGATTTCCATGGTGACTGGGACGCTTGATGACTCGACCTAGCCGAAAGGGTCGAGTGCCGTGGCGGCATCGGGTGGGCACAGGATCGGCGCAACTTGCAAAGCATCTGGAGCAAGTGATTATTTATGGAAATCCGGAAAGTTCTTGCCCTTCGCGGCCCCAACATCTGGGCCAATTTTCCCGTGCTTGAAGCATGGGTGGATCTCAAGGAATTGAAGGATAGCTCGTCGGATCAATTGCCGGGCTTCAACGAGCGGCTGACCGCCTGGTTGCCTGGCCTGATCGAACACCGCTGCAGCGTCGGCCAGCGCGGAGGGTTCGTGGAGCGCCTGCGCCGCGGAACATACCTGGCCCACATTCTCGAACACGTCGCACTCGAGTTGCAAAGTTGCGCGGGCACGTCGGTCGGTTTCGGCCGCGCTCGCGAGACCTCCGAGCCCGGCGTGTACAAGGTGGTCGTGCAGTACCGCGAAGAAGAACTGGCGCGGGCTTGCCTGGCGACCGCCGACGAACTGTGCATGGCGGCTATTCTTGACAAGCCGTTCGACGTGGCTGGCGAAATCAAGCGACTCGAAAGCCTGGCACACGAAGTTTGTCTGGGACCGAGCACGGGCGCCATCGTCCGCGCCGCCAGCGAGCGTGGCATTCCCGCCCGCCGCCTGAATTCCGGCAGCCTGGTCCAATTGGGATATGGCTCGCAGCAACGCCGCATTCTGACTGCCGAGACCGACCGCACCAGCGCGATTGCCGAATCCATCGCCCAGGACAAAGACCTCACGCGCACGCTCTTGGCTCAAGTGGGAGTGCCGGTTCCCAAGGGCCGGCCGGTCAAGGATGCGGACGATGCTTGGGAAGCCGCCGTTGAAATCGGATTGCCGGTCGTCGTGAAGCCGCAATACGGCAATCAGGGGCGCGGCGTCATCACGAATCTGACGACCCGCGAGCAAGTTCTTGCCGCATACGCTGCCGCTCGCGAGGAAGGTTCAAGCGTGATGGTGGAAAAGTTCGCGCGCGGGGGCGATTACCGCATCCTGGTCGTCGGCGACAAGATGGTGGCCGCCGCTCGCCGCGAATCGGCGCACGTCATTGGTAACGGCCGCTCGACGATTCGCGAGCTGGTCGACGAAGTGAACCGCGACCCGCGCCGCAGCGACGATCACGCGACCGTGCTCACGAAGATCAAGCTCGACCCGATCGCGCTGGCGCTCATCGGCGAACAGGGCTTCTCGCCGGACAGCGTTCCGCCCCAGGGCACGCGCGTGCTGATCCGGCGCAACGCCAACCTGAGCACCGGTGGCACCGCCGCCGACGTAACCGATCTGGTCCATCCGCAAGTCGCCGCCCGGGCCGTCGAAGCCGCCCGGATGATCGGCCTCGACATTGCCGGAGTGGATATCGTAGCCATGGACGTTTCCTGCCCGCTCGAAGAACAAGGCGGCGTGATCGTTGAAGTCAACGCTGGCCCCGGACTGCGGATGCACTTGCAGCCCTCCTCGGGCATGTCGCAGCCGGTCGGCGAGGCGATCGTCGACCGTTTGTTTCCCGACGGCCAGACGGGCCGAATTCCAATCGTGGCCGTGACCGGCGTCAACGGAAAGACGACCACCACGCGATTCATCGCGCATATCCTTCGCTCGCTTGGGCGGAAAGTGGGCATGACCTGCACCGACGGCATCTTTGTCGACGAGCGCCGCATCGAAGCCGGCGATTGCAGCGGGCCCTTGAGCGCGCAGGCCGTGTTGGCCAACCCGACCGTCGAAGCCGCCGTGCTGGAAACCGCTCGCGGCGGCATCCTGCGCGCGGGCCTGGGTTTTGACCGCTGCGACGTGGCCGTCGTGACCAATATCGGCGAAGGCGACCACCTGGGACTATCGGATATTGAAACACTGGACAAGTTGGCTGTCGTCAAGCGCACGATCATCGACGCGATAGCGCCCACGGGGGCGGCGGTGCTGAAGGCCAACGACCCGCTCGTGGCGGCGATGGCCCGCGGGTCGAAAGCGCGAGTCATTTTCTTTGCCGTGCGCGGCGACGATCCAGTGATCGTGGCCCACCGCCAAGAGGGTGGCCGGGCCGTATTCGTGCGGCACGACACGGTGATTGTCGCTGAAGGCGAAGTCGAGATTCCGCTGGTCGCCCTGGCCAACGTGCCGCTGACGCACGGAGGGCGCATCGCCTTCCAGGTCGAAAACTGCCTGGCTTCGGCCGCGGCCGCTTGGTCATTGGGCATTCCGCGCGACGCGATCCGCGCCGGCCTGGAATCGTTCGCGGCTGACTTGGAGAATGTGCCCGGCCGATTCAACTTGCTCGAAATTCGCGGCGCCACGGTGATCGTCGACTACGGCCACAATGTGTCGGCGCTCGCCGCCCTGATTGAAGCCATCGAGCAATTTCCGCACCAGCGCCGCACGGTCGTCTATTCGGCCGCCGGCGACCGCCGCGATTGCGACATGGTCCGCCAGGGCCAGTTGCTGGGCGATGCCTTCGACCACGTCATTCTCTACGAGGACCATTACCTGCGCGGCCGGGCCGAGGGCGAAATCATGGGCCTGTTCCGCCAAGGACTGGCCGCCCGCCAGCGCGTGGCCGACATCCAACAGTTCAAGGGCAACATCCGCGCAATCGAAAGTGCCCTGCGCCACGTGCGTCCCGGCGAATTGCTGGTCGTGCAGGCCGACATGATCGACGAGACAATGACTTTTCTGGACAAGTATCTGGCCGCCACGGGCGCCGGCCACGAAATCGACTTGTCGGAAGCCATCGAGGTGCCCTCCCCCGACGCCGCAGTGTACTACGCCTCGCAGGTCGTCGATTAGTTATTGGAGTGGCACGTTATCGTGTAGCGCGCTTCCCCCTCACCGGCGAGCTGCCGCCCGCTGCCTCTCCGGCTCGACTGAGTTCGCCGAAGTCCGCCAAGGGAGAGGACGTTGCACGCGACGCAAGTAGTGATAAGTCGTGGAATTCAGGAAGCGGGTCACAGCCGCCAATTGTCGGCCAGCGCGGCGCCTTTTTGCACGCACACAATGCCGTCTCGGATAACGGCCTGGGGCGTTTCTTCGCTGGTCTCGACGTGTTTTTCGTTGGCGATGCGCACGTTGCGGCCAATCCGGCAATTCTTGTCGATAATGGCGCCTTCGATGACGCTTCGGGCCCCAATGCCCACCGGCGGCAAACCGCTATGAGCGGCCTGCAGCGCTTCGTCGGCCGTTTC
>JBGQHN010000107.1:0-12482 GCA_041497975.1 Planctomycetia bacterium
GAATCAGCTACGCGAATTGTCGTCGAGGGCGTGGCCTGATTTCAAGAGGGAGTTCTTGCGGGGGTGAATGAGTTCGATCAGGCGCATTCTCTTGGGGGCTGAAGCCGATGAAACGTATTGCCCCGTAAGTCACGATTGCTCTACGCTGGCCAAGTGCTAAGCCGCAATGGACTTGCGGAACTAACTGAGCCTATGTATACTTTTGTACACTTAGGCCACTCAAGCCCAAAAATGGAAGGCCTAGAGCATGGCGCAAACGTCAACAATCGAATGGACCGAAGCGACCTGGAATCCGGTCACCGGCTGCACGAAGATCAGTCCCGGCTGCAAATTCTGCTACGCGGAACGGATGGCACATCGACTCCAAGCGATGGGACAAGAGCGCTACCGCAATGCCTTTAAAGTAACACTCCAGCCCGACGCGCTCGAAGCGCCATTGCGCTGGCGAGCCCCACGCGTGATTTTTGTCAACTCAATGAGCGACCTTTTCCATAAGGACGTTCCGCCCGAGTTCATCAAGCGAGTGTTCGCCGTGATGAAACAGGCATCGCAACACACGTTTCAAGTTTTGACAAAACGTCCCGAGCGGGTAGCCGAATTGGGCGGTGGATTGCCTTGGCCGGACAACGTGTGGATGGGCACCAGCATTGAAAGCATCGACTACGTCTGGCGGGCGCGGGCGCTGAAAGACGTTCCCGCCCAGACTAGGTTTCTGTCTGTTGAACCGCTCCTCGGACCGATTTCGCGATTGCCCCTCAAGGGCATTCATTGGGTTATTGTCGGCGGCGAGTCGGGACCCGGTGCGCGTCCGATGAAAGTTGAATGGGCGCGGCAAGTCAGAGACCAGTGCGTCGCCAAAGGTGTGCCGTTCTTCTTCAAGCAATGGGGCGGCACGAACAAGAAACGAGCCGGTCGCGTGTTGGACGGCCGGACATGGGATGAGATGCCATGACTCGTGATGCACTCCCGAAGATTTTGGATGCTGAGCCGCATACGTTGGTCAAGCATAGGATTCTTCGCTTCTACCTTGATGCGTGGTTGCCAATCCTGACCCAGCAGGGGAGTAAACTTCGCAAAGGGCAATCACGAGAGGTTCTATTTATTGATGGGTTTGCCGGGCCGGGCAAATATGCAGGCGGCGAGCCAGGCAGCCCGGTCATCGCCGTGCAAGCCGCGATCCAGCATCAATTAAAGTTTCCTATCCCAGTTCGGATGCTCTTCATCGAGCTGGACCCGGAACGATTCAAACATCTGCAAACCGTACTCGCCCCGTTGCTAGAAAAAGCGAGTACATCACAAAACATTCGCGCTGTTGAGCCGCGGCAGGGCGATTGTGACACCGTTCTAAATGAGATGTTGGACGACTTCCACGAGCGAAAAATCACGTTCGGACCAGCGCTCGCGTTTCTTGACCAGTTCGGATACGGCGAGGTCTCAATGGACCTAATCAGCCGAATTATGTCTTTCGGTCAGTGTGAAGTATTCACGTATCTGAACTACAAGGATATGTACCGTTGGATGTCGGACCCGGATAAAGCCAGTGCGATGAATCGCGCGTTTGGCGGTGAAGAATGGCGCGAATGCATTGGACTAGCGGAGAGGCAGGCGAGAGACGGCTTGCTTACCCGGTACAAAAATGCGTTGAAGGATAAGAAGCGGGGCAAGGCTAAGTATGTCGTTTCATTCTTGATGTTCGACAAGCAAGACAGGCCACTCTACTGGCTATTATTTTGCACGAATAGCTTGCACGGCTTGAGAGAAATGAAAAAGGCAATGTGGCGGGTCGATGACACTGGCGAGTTCCAATTCTCGGACAGGGATAACCCCGATCAACTGAAATTGTTGTCTGAGGCGTTCAACGATGAATGGCTTGCCGAACAACTGGAGACGCGACTAGCTGGAATGACCTTGACCGTGGGAGCAATTGACGAGTTCGTACTCGTGGAAACCCCGTGCTATCTTTTCAAACGGGCATTGGGGCGACTTGAAAAAGCCGGGCGTGTCGAGCCTGTTGACCCACCAGCAACGCGCAGGCGTGGTGAGTACCCGGACGCAAGTCTGAAGATGAAGTTCGCTGAGCGCGGATTGTTTAGGTCGTAGTTGCGCTGGGTGGCCCCGACAAATTGTCGGGGTGCCGAAGGCATAAGAGGGTTATTCGAGCCGGCCCAGGTTCACGCCGACGGACTTGCCTGACTCGAAGTGATGCGACGAACTCCATCGCAACACCTATCGAACGGCAAACCCAACTCCAAGTCCTCCGATTGCTGCGCAACACCGACAATTGTCGGTGCCACCCTGCCACAACGGAACTGAATGAGCCGCTGACTATTGATCCTGAAAAGGATTCAAATGGAGACGTTGGGTCAGGCAAGCACAAGCATTGGATTGCCTTCAACCTTATGTTGAATGTCGCTGCCCCCTGGCGATCATCCGCGAGACTCTGCTCCACGAGAACACCGTCGAGGGGATCTCGTTCCGCCCCACGACCAGCGAAGTCCCAGCAGCGCGGCGCCGATGAGAACAAGAGTCATTGTTGCGGGTTCTGGAACCGGAGTGTCGCAGTTGACGATGGTGTTGGTATCGAGTGTCACCGCGCCATTACGCGCCAAGGCGCTTCCCTCTAAGATGGTTGCGCCGGTGTTCAGGGTGATGCTCGTGAGCGCGAGAATATGTCCTTCAAACGCAGTGCCTGTACCGAGCGTCGCGGAACTCCCAACCTGCCAAAACACGTCGCATCCTGGAATCGAACCGGCATTGATCGTCATGACCGACGAGCTACTTGCGGTTGTGAGCGTGCTCCCGATCTGGAAAACGAATAGCGAATTCGGGTCGCCCAGGTCGTTGAGAGTGAGGGTTCCCGTCAGTTGAGCCGATGACGAGAAAAAATAGACGCCCGGTAGGAGTGTGAGTCCACCAAGATCCTGACCGGTCAAGTCCTGCGTGGGCACCAAGCCTGCCGCAGCGTTGTATGCAGTGGTGAGATCATTCTGCGCCTGAAGCGAGACAGCGTCCGCTGCATGCATCGTGAAGGGTGGCACCACGATCCCCGGGGGGAAGCCCGTGATCGCGGAACCTGGGCTGACTCCCACATCTCCTCCGACGATGAGGGACGGGCCGGTATTGGTCACCGTCGAGCCAGCCAGGACCGCAAAGTTGCCCGCCGTACCCAGCGTGATGGTGGCGGCCTTTGCTTGCAGCGGGAAACCGGCGATTGCCGTAATCGCCAGCAGAATCAAGGTCTTACATCTCATTTCAGAACTCCTCTTTTGATGTTGATGTGCGGCCTTCGAGGTCACCCAGACCCGAGAGGCAAGATTCATGTTGATTTGGGTAATTTAGTTAAACAAGAGAGACACAATCCATTTATGCGCGAAGCTTGCGACTCTTGCCCGGGAGAAGACGCGACAACCGGAAGAACCGACGCAACCAAAACTGCGGCGCGTAACAATCGGAACTGCCGCTGGGTGGCCCCGACAAATTGTCGGGGTGCCGAAGGCAGGCCGAGGGGAGGCTTCGGCGCGAGCGCTCGACTCGACTGAGCTCGCCGAAGTCAGCCGAGCGGCTCTCGACGGGTGGCTCGTGAAGAATGATTCGCGGCGGCGGGGGAGCATGCTCACGAAGCGTGAGGCATGGCACCCGGCCACCCCGCGATCAGACGAGGCGGTTGTGCGATCGTGGTGCACATCTGAATCAAACCGAGCGGGACTCCTCTGATTGCTGCGCAACACCGACAATTGTCGGTGCCACCCCGCCACGCTACGAAGTTTCCTGACCTCCGGCCTCCAGCCTCCGGCCGCGCGCCCCGCCCGCCGCTTGCTGGGCGCGCTCGGGCGAGTCACAATAAAAAGCCCGTGCAGGGACGCGCGACGCTGTTTCCTTGGGCCCGCAAGCGACATCCCCAGAATACGCCACCATGATGCCTCGCGCGACAACGTTGAGCGTTTGTTTTGTTTCCCTGTGTTGGGCCCTGCCCGCGGCGGCTGCCGACTTGAGCAAGGCCGTCGTGGTTACGCCACCGAATCTGACGGCGCAGGAAAAAAAGGCCGTCGAGATGCTCGTCGACGAGGTTCGCAAGCGAACGCAAATCCGCCTGCCGGTGGCCAATGCCTGGCCCCAGAGTGGCGAAGCGGTCGTGGCGATCGGTCCGGCTGCGTCGCTGGCGGCGTTTGGCGGAAAATTTGCCGACGAGTTGACGAAGGAGCCGCCCAGCAAGGCCGCGGAAGGTTTTCGCGTTCGCAGCCGCGGCTCCAGCGTGCTGGTGGTCGGCAACGACGCGCGGGGCGTGCTGTTCGGCGTGGGTTACTTGCTGCGCCACATGCACATGAACCCGGGCAAGATCACGTTGGACGGCGAAGTGAACGTGACCACCGCGCCCAAGTACCCGCTGCGCGGACATCAGCTTGGCTACCGGCCCAAGACCAACAGCTACGACGCTTGGGACCTGCCGCAATGGGAACAGTATTACCGCGACCTGGCGGTGTTTGGCTGCAACGCCGTTGAGTTGATTCCGCCGCGCAGCGATGACGACGCCACGAGCCCTCATTTTCCGCGGCCGCCCTTGGAAATGATGGAGGGCATGTCGGTATTGGCCGACGCCTATGGCCTGGACGTGTGGATTTGGTATCCGGCGATGGACAAGGATTATTCCGATCCCAAGACGGTCGAGCTGGCGCTGGCCGAATGGAGCGAGGTGTACAAGAAGCTGCCGCGGATCGACGTGATCTTTGTCCCCGGCGGCGATCCGGGCCACACGCAGCCCAAGCACTTGATGGCGCTATTGGAAAAGCAGACCGAGCAATTGCACAAGGTTCATCCGCGGGCCCAAATGTGGGTTTCGCCGCAGAGTTTCAACCAGGCCTGGCTGGAAGAGTTTTACGCGATCGTCAAGACCGAGCCGGCCTGGCTGGGCGGCATCGTCTTCGGCCCGCAGGTGCGCGTGAGCCTGAAGCAACTTCGCGAAGCGATTCCGGCCCGCTATCCGATTCGCCACTATCCCGACATCACGCACAGCCGGCAGTGCCAATATCCGGTGCCCGATTGGGACCTGGCGCACGCCACGACCTCGAACCGCGAGGCGATCAATCCGCGGCCGCTGGACCAGGCGACGATATTCCGGCTGCTGCAGCCGTACACGATCGGCTTTCTCACGTATTCGGAAGGCTGCAACGACGACGTCAACAAGGCGGTGTGGAGCGGCCTGGGCTGGGACCCCGACGCCGACGTGGTCGACGTCTTGCGCCAATTCGGGCGCTATTACATCGGCGATCGCTACGCCGACGACTTCGCGCAAGGGCTGTTGGCACTCGAACGGAACTGGCGAGGAGCGCTGTTGACCAACGAAGGAGTCTATGCCACGCTCGCGCAATTCCAGACGCTGGAACGATCGGCTTCGAGCGAAGTGCTCAAGAATTGGCGATTCCAGCAGGCCCTGTATCGGGCCTACTACGACGCCTACGTGCGGGCCCGGTTGATTTACGAGACCGATCTGGAGCAGCGCGCGATGGATCGCTTGCGGGGTGCCGGAGACAAGGGCTCGGTCGCGGCCATGAATGAAGCGGAAAAGATTTTGGATTCGGCCGACGCGCGCGTGGCGACGGATTGGCGGCGGCGCGTCGACGAACTGGCCGATGCGTTGTTTGCGAGCATCAAGATGCAAACCAGCGTTCCCAAGTACAAGGCGATCGGCGTCGACCGTGGCGCCACGCTCGATACCGTCGACGTGCCGCTCAATAACCGGCTGTGGCTCAAGGAGCGGTTTGCCTTGCTCAAGAACATGTCGGTCGAGGCGGAGCGGCTGAAAGGCATCGAGGAAATTGTCCATTGGACGAACCCCGGCCCCGGCGGCTTTTACGACGACTTGGGCAAGCTGCATTGTCAGCCGCACCTGGTGGTGGGACCGGGCTTCGAGCACGATCCCGCATTTCTCGAATCGTCGCACGCCGGCTTTGCCGGCTTTGGCCCGATGCGCACCAGCTGGAAGGATCACGCCGAGGCGCTGCTCGAGGCCCCCTTGCGCATGCGCTACGAGGGCTTGGATCCGGCGGCCGAGTACAAGATTCGCGTCGTCTACGGCGGCGACGGTCCGCGGAAAAAAATCCGTTGCGAGGCGGGCGACAAAATCGAAGTCCATCCGTTCATCGCGAAAAAAGTGCCCTATGGCCCCGTGGAGTTCGACATCCCGCACGAGGCCACGCGCTCGGGCAAGCTGAATTTGCGTTGGTATCGCGAGCCGAATCTGGGCGACAACGGCCGCGGCTGCCAGGTCTCGGAAATCTGGTTGATGAAGAAGTAGAATCGAGGGCGGCGTCGCGCTTGCCGGACGCCGAAATTGAACAGGAGACGCTACCTTGAAAGTCGTGATTCTCGCGGCGGCCTTGTTGGCAACTTGTTGTGCCGCCACGCGGCTTCTGGCCGGCGACGTGCGCGCGGGCGCGGCGGCCGTCAATATCGAGGGCGATGACTCGATGGTCATCGCCGGCGGCATCGGGCCGGGCAAAGCGACGGGTCAAGAGGGCCAGTTGCGGGCCGTGGCCGTGGTGCTCGAAAAACCCGGCGCGGCGAAAGCGGCCATCGTGGCCTGCGACGTGCTGTTCGTCACGCGCGACTTCGTCGACGCCGCGCTACGGCAGATCGAAAAATCGACCGGCATTCCGCCAGCCTGCGTGCTGGTCAATGCCACGCACACGCATCATGCGCCTTGCACAGCTACCGTGCATGGGTACGTGCGCGACGATACGTTCGTCTCGCGGGTTCAAGACGCGATCGTCAAGGCGGTCGAGCAGGCCAACGCGAAATTGGACGGCGGCGATTGCCAGTTTCTGTTCAAGCTGAGCGAAGAAAATACGGTCGGCGCCAATAGCCGCGTGCTGCTGTCGGACAATTCGATCTGGTGGGGCGGGTCCATGGACGACGCGTTGCGGCACACCGGACCCTTCGATCCACAACTGCCCGTGCTGGCCTTCCGCGGGGACGATCAGAAGCTGCGCGCGATCATCTACAATCATTCGACCCACACGATCGGCACGCGCAAGCCGGGCGTCCGCTCGCCCAGCTTCTACGGCCTGGCCGCGCAGGAGTTGGAAACCGAGCTGGGTTGCACGGTTTCATTTCTCGAAGGCGCCTCGGGCTCGACGCACAACATCACCGGCGTGCCGGTGGACGAAGCCGTGCGGCGCATGAAGAAGACGATTGTCGAAGCCCTGTCGCAGGCCCAGCCGCACGAGGTGACGAAGTTGGCATCGCTCAAGCGGCCGTTTCAGTTCAAGGTCCGCACGTTCGACGAGTCGGTCGAGGACGAAAAGGTTTCGCGCTACACGCGGAAGCGCATGGCGGCCGGCGCCGACGGCATTATCGAAGTTTTTCGCAACATGCGGAAACAGCTCAAGAGCGAGCAAGGAAAAACTCGCGAGACCCTTTTGCAGGCGGTCGCGATCGGCGACGTGGCGATCGTGGGCGTGCCGGCCGAATACTTCACGATCTTCGGCGTCGACATCAAGCGGCGCTCTCCGTTTCGCTATACGTACGTCGCCGAATTGGCCAACGACTGGATCGGCTATTTGCCAAACCTCGAAGCGCACGAACTGGGCGGGTATCAGACCTGGATGGGGTTGCACAGCTACGCGGAACCGGGCACGGGCGAGCGCGTCGCCGACGAGGCGGTCAAGCTGCTCGAGGAATTAGCGAAGCCGTAAGAGCGTCTAACAAAATGGCCTTCGGAGAGGGGGACAGTCCCATTTTACTCCCCGGGCACCGCAAAATCGGGACAGTCCCCGGCCGTTTTGTTAGACGCCGTAAACCGATGCGATCCTGCACGCGCCACCGCTGGGGACATCCTTGGGGTTGGATCGTCGCCATGGGCCTTGTGGCGCTGGTCGCCCAGGCCCGCCACGTGGCCGCAGACGACCCGCCGCGCGACACGCCCCTCTCGGCGGAAGAAGAGCTGGCCACGTTCGAGTTGGCCGACCGGCGGCTGACGATCGAGCTGGTGGCCAGCGAGCCTCAGCTCGACAGCCCCGTGGCAATCTGTTGGGACGCCGACGGGCGGATGTTCGTGGCCGAGATGATCGATTACCCGCTGGGGCCGACGGCCGGCAGAATCCGTTTGTTGGAAGATCGCGAGTCCGACGGGCTTTACGAGCACGCGACGGTGTTTGCCGAGGGGTTGAAGTTTCCCAACGGCGTGCTGGCGGCGCGCGGCGGCGTCTTCGTCACCGCTGCGCCGGACATCTTGTTTCTCAAGGATACCAATGGCGACGGTAAGGCCGACGAAACGCGCGTGGTGTTCACTGGTTTTGGCGAAGGGAACCAGCAACTGCGCGCCAATGGCCTGACTTGGGGTCTCGATAATTGGATTTACGGGGCCAACGGCCGCAGCGACGGCAACGTGCGCCGTCCAAACGATCCACCGCACAAGGCGGTTTCGATTCGCGCCCGCGATTTTCGCTTCCGTGCCGACGGCAGTGCCTTTGAAGCCACGACCGGACCCAGCCAATTCGGCCAGGCCAGCGACGACTGGGGCAACCGATTTCTGTCGTGGAATACGGTGCCCATTCGGCACGCCTTGTTCGACCAGAACTTTCTGGAGCGAAACGCACGCCTGGCCGTGTATGCGGTGCGCGACATCGCCGACCCGGCCGACACGGGCCAGGTTTTTCCCAAGAGCCCGCGCCCCCAAACTTTCAACCGCGAGCGGACGGATTACTTCAATGCCCTGTGCGGGCTGACGATTTATCGGGGCGACGCGATGGGCCACGACTATGTCGGCAGCGCGTTCGTGGGCGAATCGTTGACGAACCTGGTGCACCGTCGGTTGCTGATGAGCGATGGGCCCACGTTCATTTCGCGGCGCGGCGAGCACGACCGCGAGTTCCTCGCGTCGCGAGATTCCTGGTTCCACCCCGTGTACATGACGACCGGGCCGGACGGTGCGCTGTACATCGTGGATTTCTATCGCCGCTGGGTCGAACACCCCGCGTTCGTGGCCGAATCGCTGCGCGGCGGCGTCGATTGGCGGCAGGGCGCCGGACACGGACGGATCTGGAAGGTCAGCCGCCGCGAGAACACCTGGCCGCCGCAGCCGGCGCCGCGCATGAGCCGGGCCTCGACGAGCGATTTGGTGGGTGCTCTCAATTCGCCGAATGCCTGGCGTCGCGACACCGCCCAGCGGCTGCTGGTGGAGCGCAATGACGCGCAGGCGGTTCCCATGCTGCGATCGATGGTTGCCAACACGCGGCTGCCGCAGGCTAAAGTGCACGCGATCTCGACGCTCGAGGCCTTGGCGGTACTGGACGACCGCACACTGCTCTTGGCGCTGGAAGACGGCGAGCCGCGGGTGCGGCAACTCGCGTTGCGCCTGGCCCCGCCGCATCTTGTGGGCTCGCCCACTTTGTGCTCGGCGCTGGCCGGCATGGCCGATTTTCCCCATCCCTTGGTGCGTTTTCGATCGGCCTTGGCGTTAGGCGCGATCGATGGCCCGGAAAAAGTGGCGGCGCTGGTGAAGTTGGCCGATCTGGAAAGCCGCGACCCGCTGATTACCGCGGCCATCGCCGGAAGCCTGGGACGGTCGACGGGCGCTTTTCTGCGGGAGCTGGTCACGCACAGGCCTGAGTGGCGACGCAAGCCGACGGCCGCACAAATGCGGTTTTTGACGCTCGTCGCCGCGCTTGCTTGTGGCGGCGATGAGAAGGCTCAGCTTGCCGCCTGCCTGGCGCTGGTGGCCGAGGCCAAGCCCAAGCAAATCGGTCCGGGCGACCTGGCGATCGTGGTGGGAGTGGCCCAGGGACTGGCCGATCGCGGGCAATCGCTGCGAGCCATGCTTGACAATCCGCCGCCGGCGCTGCGGCCGCAGTTGTCTGCGCTAGGGCCAATTATTTTGACGGCCCGCGCCATCGCGTCGGCTGGCGACGAATCGTTGGAACACCGGCTGATGGCCATCGAAGCCCTGGGCCAGGTCGACAAAGGCAGCGGCAAGATACTTCTTGATTTGCTCGAGCCTCGCCACGCCGAAGAACTGCAATGGGCCGCCGCTCGCGCGCTTGCCCAGCCCGATGCCCAGACAGCGGCCGCGATGTTCGCGTTGTGGCAGGGCATGACGACGGCCACGCGGCGGGCGCTGGTCGGCGCGGCCTTGCGATCGCGCCTGGGAAGCGCAGCGCTTGTGGAGGCGATGGAAGCCGAACAGATTCTCCCACGCGAGCTGGATGCAAGCGCGCGCGACGGCTTGCTGGCGATTCGCGATCAGGCCTTGCACCAGCGCGTCCAATCGTTGTTCAAGACCGGACTGGCCGACACAAATCGGCCGCAAGTCGTGGCCCGCTTCGATCCGCTCGTCAAGCGCTCGGGCGACCGCACGCGGGGAGCCGCGACGTTCGAGAAGCATTGTCTCAATTGCCACAGCCTGCAGGGCCGCGGTCAGCGCGTCGGACCTGATCTGTCGGGCGTTGGCACGCGCCCGAAGGAAACGTTGCTCGTCGACTTGTTCGATCCCAGCCGCCAGGTCGCGCCTGATTACGTGGCCTACACGCTCGTGACGCGGCAAGGACAAGTGTTGACCGGATTGGTCGTCTCGGAAACCGCCGGAAGCATTACGCTGCGGCGGGCCGATGCCGCGCAAGACGTCGTTGGGCGCGCGCAGATCGAAGAGCTGCGGGCGACGGGCAAGTCGCTGATGCCCGAGGGCTTGGAGGACACTCTGACGGACCAGGACGTGGTCAACCTGCTCGAGTTTCTGGCACAGCCGGACGAGCGGCTGTTTTCGCGTCCGAAGTGAGCCCGCTCGTTGATGCCGTCGCGCGAATTGCGCGGTTGTAGCGAATGTAACGGCCATGGCGCGCGTCAACTTTGCCGGATTGTCATAAAAGGCCGCCTGGGGGCTGGATTCCAATGCTATCTTTGGTACACATCTTTGAAGCTCTGCATTCGCAGAGGAAGGCAACTTGGAGACTGCATCCGATGTTTGGCGAATCCGTTTCGTTGCTGTTTGCGCTGGCCACGATGGCCGTCGCGGGTAACACGGAAGTCCCTACTCTTTCTCACAGCCGCCTGGCGGCGGGTCAAAAGTTCGAAATCCAGACGACCGACCACACCTATCGCGGCCGGCTCGTCGATCGCGCCACGGGCCAATGCGAACTGGCGATTTCCACCGACGGCGAAAATTTCTCGCAACCCACGACCGTCTACTTGCTGGGCGCCACCTCCGGGCGACAGTCCAAGCAGATGCTCGTGCTGATGCACGAAGTCAAGGTGGGCCTGAAGATGGAGCTGGGCGTGGGTGATCTCGAGCAAAAGAATCGCGAGATCACCAGCGAGGTCAAGGCGATCCGGCTGGGCGGTTAGCGACGCGTCGCGTAATCGGGTCGCGGACCCCCCTTTGCGTGGCACGGTATTTGAAGGCAGGTTATCGCATGTCGGGGAAAGTGATGTTCCCGCGTTGGGGATCGAGGTAATAAATCTGGTAGCTCTCCAGGACCGACATCAACGACTGGACCGCTGGCCAATTGTGCTCGAATCTCTCCAGCCCCTGCCGATCATGTTCCTCTAGCACGTCGGGTGGGAAGTCTGGACTGCTGTTCAGCCTGACTTTAGCGAAGTCGATGATGTAGGGGGGCTGTTGCATGATGTCCATCTCGACAACCATGAGCGTGTCGTCGTACCCAAGCATCTTGGGAACCCAGAAGCCGTCGATTGTTTCGACGATCCCAAAATCCGCAAGACGCTGGTAGGTGTCACGCTCATTGAAATAGCCACGTTCGTACTTGAAGACCTTAACGGCGGTGTCGTCGCTGGTCTGCCAAACATCGCCGTCTGTGCCACCGCCCAGATAACCTTTGATCTTTACGCCCCTGCCGAGTAGGTTAAGATAGGCCTCCGCAGTTTTGGAATTGGTTGGGGAAGCCATGGGTATCCGCCGGGAAAACGGCTATTCAGCCAACGTCGAAGGTTTCTTCGTGCACGGTCGCACGCGCGTCAGGTTAGCGAAAACCAACGGATGCACGTTTGTTCTGGCGGAGCCCTGCGAGCTTCCGCCTGGGGTAACTGGCGAGTTGATAGTCATAGTCGACGACAATCCTTACGCGAAGCTGGTTACGCTTCCGGATGGCGTTGTCAGTGGCCAAACGGTCGTCAACTATAAGATCGCGGCCCCCTTCTAGCTGTTGCGCGGCGGGCTATTCATAGTCGTCGTCCGTGACCTTTCTCGCCGGATCGAACGGCCGGCCCGTGATCGGCCGGACTTCGGTGGCACCGAAACGACGCCGCGAATTTCGCGCACACGGCGCCGATCCGCGCGATCGCCTCGTCGATCTCCTCGTCGGTCGTCGTGGCCCCCAGGCTGAATCGCAGTGAGCTGGCAAGCACGTCGCTAGCGCAGCCCATGGCCGACAACACGGGCGAAACCTCGCTCGAGCCGCTGGCGCAGGCCGAACCGGTGGAACACGCCACGCCGGCCAGATCCAAGGCCATCAACAGCGCCTGGCGGTCGATGC
>JBGQHN010000108.1:0-12306 GCA_041497975.1 Planctomycetia bacterium
CCACGAACTCGGCCGACTTCGGGCCGCTTCCTTCGTCGGTCACTTTGACCTCGATCGTTGCCGTATCGCCCTTGTACACGTCGCCGACCGGTCCGGCGTATGTGATCTGCGGCGGCGTGTTGTCGAGCACGATCGGCACCGTGTCCAGGGTTTCGGTGCCGTTGGCAATGAGTTGGGCCTTGAGATTAACCTGATCGGTATGCGGGCCAAGCTCGAGTTTGGTGCGGAAGTCACTCGTCGCGGTGTCGATCGTCACCGAGCCGTCCGTGTCGACCTTGTCCAGCCGCAGATCGACTTGACGCGGGCCTAAGCGGCTCAAAATCACTTTGGGAAGCAATTCGGCGTCATCATCGCGTTTGGCGACCACGAGGTCGACGCGATCACTGGGATCGAGCGCGAACGCGTCGTCCGGCGCGTCGACGCGGATTTCAACCGGAAGGCGGATCATCCGCGATTCGTCCGTCGTGATAGCGGTGTCGCGTTTTGGAGCGAAGATTTCGACGCGTTTCAGGTCGTTGCGGCGGTGGACGTCAGCATGGTCCTGATTGAGGACGAACTCCTCGAACACGAACGCCCTGGGGAAACCATCCACGTCCAGGCGCAACTCGAGCGACCAGACCTGGTCCGCGGCGAGGTTAATCGCCTTGAGCGGGGCGACTTTCCGCCTCTCGTTAGTCAGGAGGGCTTCGGGTCTGACAACCCTGATCTTGGCCTTTGCGGCCGGCGGAAAGTTCAAGGCAATTTTCACCGGCTCGCCATCTTGCGGAAACGGAGCGTTCTCTCGCAAACCAAGTTCGACCGACAATTCTTTGTTCGCCCGGCTGTAGCTAACTCGCGGCTCGATAAAATCCCTGGGTTGCCACGGCGAAATCTCGATCCACGTGAGCCACGGCCCCAAACTTGGCTTTTCCTGATCGCGGACGACGCACACTAGCCCACCGGAGATGACCGGCTTGGGCGCACCCTCGGCCTTGGGTGCCGCGTCGGCTTTACCGGCCGGCGCGGCTTTGGCATCGGCGGGTCGGGCCGCCAACTCCTTGAACGGAATCGGCTTGGGTTCGCCGTTCTTGGGCAGCGTCATTTGTTTGGGGGTCATCTCCTTGCCGCCGCCTTCCTCGGCTTCGGCCAGGCGAACGACGCCCTCGCGGGCAAGTTGGGTGGGTCTCGTGTCGGGTCTTCGAAGCAAATCGAGAACCGTCTCGCGATCGGCCTCCTCCTTGACCGCGAACAGCTCCACGGACACCTTCCGATCGCGCTTGGCCTGATGCTTCAGCTGAAAGATGAACGGGGTCTTGTGGCCGGAAAAAGTGAACAGGCGCTGCACCCAATCGCTTGCCTGCCTTCGCCTGGGGAGCGCCAACCGGGCGCTACTGGCGTCGATCATTGAGACAACCAGCTCCACGTCGTCAGGCGGTGGAACGGAACACCTGATCCGCCGGCTGGTCGTTTGGACGGATTGATCCGCGGCAGTCGCGCTGACGGTCAAGTAAGCATCGACCTGAACCCTGCGCACCGGCTGAATGAAATAGTTGAGTTCGAGTGGACCGCTCGCGGGGAATTTCAAGGGTTTATCGTCGACGCGCGGCTCGACGAAAACGTCATCCTCGGGGTTCTTCTTGATCCGCAACAGGTCTTTCTTGTAATCCAAAGCGATTTTCACGCGGCCCGCGTACCCGCCGGCGGCCGCCAGCGAGATCTTGAGCTCTGTCCACTCGCTCGTGTTGTCCTTCAACACGAGATTGTCCGGCGCCTTGCTTTCAACGAAGACCACGCCGGGTATTTCGCGCAGCGACCAGCTGAGCTCCGGGATCGGACTTCGGCCCAAAAGTTGGAACGCGCCGGCCGCGGGCACGAGGCGCAGCTTGCGGTCCAAGTCGCGCAGCTGGGACAAGTCGGCCTTGGCCATGTGATCGCTGATGTCCTTGGGCAGTTGCAGATAGAAGCCGGCCAGTTGGCCGCCGAGCTCGCGGATCGCGTTGTGGTCGAATTGCTTCGCAAGGCCGGTTCCGAAGTCGTGATTCGCCAGTCTGGCCAGCTGCACTTCCAGCCCGGCGTGCACCGCCGCGCTGTCCCAGGGTCCGGCCAGCGCGGCCTGGCTCTCGGCGGCGCTCTCAAGACGCTGAAACAGATCGAGGGCCTGTAGTTGGGGCAGACCCGGCTTATTGTCATCCAGCCATTGATCAAGTTCTTTGCCGGCCGCGACGCGATCCGATTTGGAATCGCGGGACTCTCGGGACCCGGCAGGCGCCGTTGCCGAGTCATTGGCCTGGGGATCGAGCAAGCCGAGCAGTTTGATGCGCGCAGGCAGCTTGATCAGCGATGTGGCCAGCAGGGCTTCGATGCGCCGCGCGGCGCCGGGAGTCGCGGGCGCCTTCACAAGCAACTCGACCTCCAAGTCGATGCGGTCGTCGATGGCCCGGCGAGCCGTGCGCAGGGCATCCAGCTCAGTCTTGAAGCGCACCCGATGGCTCGCGCGTTGCGCGTCGTCGAGCGGCTTGGCCACCAGGTCGTCCAGTGATTTTTCAAAGTCGCTCAGGGCTCTCAAGAAAGCATCGATACCCTCGGAACTGGGATTCGTTTTTGAGCCGCAAGTCGCGCGCGCGTGCCAGGCGACAAGATCGACGGCGCGATACAAGCAGGCGTTGCGTTCCTGGACTGCCTCGCGGATGAGCTTCGAATCGTCGTCGGACCGGGACAGGGTTTTGAGCGCGGAACTTCGCGCGAATTCGCTCATGGCCGACTTCACATCGCTTTTTGCCTTCTCCTTCGCCGTGGCGAACTCATCGAGCAGATGCTTGAGCGTCTGCGATTCAGTGGCACCCAGCCAGGCGCGCCGCCGGAGTTCGTAATTGATAATGACTTGTTCGAACTCGCGCCACAGGTGGGGCGCGTAATCGCGGGGACCCCACGACTCGAGGCCGGCCCAGCCTTTCCAGTCGTCTTGATCCTTCCAGGCCTCGTCGACCTACTTGAGCGGTCCTTTGTAGGTCGGCGGCCCGGCAGCCTTCGTGCCATCGCCTGGCTTCGGTGCGGCTTTCTCCGGCGGCGAACCCGCCGCCGGCTTTTGTTCCCCGGCGGCAGCGGGCGGCGTCGCGCCTTTCGTTTCGGGCGCGGCTTTGGAAGCCGGATCGGCCGCTGGCGCGGGCGCCTGGCTGGCGTCTTTCTTCTCGGCCGCCCCAGGAGCGGCTGCCGGCGCCGGATCGGTCGACGGGTTTTTTGCCGCTGCCGGCTCCCCGCCTGGCTGTTGCGCAAGCGCGAGCGTGGCCAGCGACAAATGGCCCTGGCCTGGCATTCGCCCACGATCGGGCGCCGCGAACCGCGGCGACGCAGCCGCGACTTTCCCAGCCGACTTTGTGCCAGTCGGCTTGATATCGTCCGGCTTTGTATCGTCGGGCTTTGTGTCACCCGGCTTCGTGTCAGTCGGTTTGGAGTCGGGCGGCTTGGCGTCGGCCGGTGGCGCGGCTCCCGCGGGCACCTGGGAATTGGCAACCTCGCTAGAGGGTTTTGCTTTTTTGATGGGCAGCGCGACCTGGCTCATGCGCTTGGCGAGATCGGATGTCGTGGCGTTGCCGCCGCCCCAATAAATCTGCGGCGTCTGACTTTCCTGATCGTCGGACACGCGCCGAACCCACTCGCTCGTGCCCCAGCCGACGAAGCTGGCCAACTCGGCCAGATCGAGTCGCTTGTCTTGTGGATGCAGATCGGCGTCACCGGCCAACCCACGGACGAAAAAGTAACTGAATACCGTGCGGTGTTGAGGGTAAGACACGTGCGAGTATTCGTGCATGCTGTTGGCGCTCAGCACCCACAGGCCTTCGTCGTGGGTTTGAGCAACCTCCGCTTTCAGCAAACTGGGAAATTCATTGACCAGGACGCCCAGGTGCGGCGCGGTCGGCAGATGACCGGCGTCGAGAACGACGATTTTATGACGGGCCTGGCACTTGCTGATCAAGTTCAAGAATTGTCCGATCTCCAGGCAATTGCCCTGCTCGCTCAGCCCGCTCGGCGTGTAGTCTTTCAAGAAATCGCGGAACAGCAGGTAACCCCGGCCGCCGATGGAAATGCCGTGCGCGCTGACGAACAACACCAGCGAATCCTGCGTGGGACGCCCGACGACCGCCTGCATCCGTTTGGTGAGGTCCGCTTCGATCGCGCCTTTGGTGCGATCCGGCAAGTCGCGGCTCTCGAGGCCTGCCACGCCCAGGGCTTCAAAATCGGCCTGTGAAAAGGGCACCGGCGGCAGGAAGACCCGCTCGTATTCGAAGACCCGCAAGGACACAAGCGAAACGCGGGGCGAAAAGAAAATCAGCCACAGGCCCCACAACAGCAGGCTGACCACGGCGACGAACAAGATGCTCCACAACCAACGCTTGACGAGCCGCGATTCTGGCGTGGGCGCGCTAGCACGAGATCTCTCACGCCACGTTTGGCGTGGCCGAGAAGAAGGACGAGGAGCACTGGCCATGGCCTTCACCTTCCAAGACAAAGCTCGGCGGCCGGTGTGCGAACCCGAACTCGCAAGCGAAATCTTGGTATAGCATCGACTTTTGGCAATTGCAACTCTGCGCCGCAAGCGGGATGTCGTGAATCGATCATGGCGCGCGGCTGGGCCGTGGCGTGGCGCGCAACGGGCCGGATGGACGGCAGCGCGACGGTTGGCAACGTCCCAAACGCCCCCTATATTGACGCCGGACGTTGTGCACCAGGGGCCAAGCCATGACCGCAGCATTTCATCGAGGCGACTCACGTCCCGAACCCCAGGGGAAACCGTCGACCGAGAAAACGGCGGCCGAACCGGCGGTGGGATCGCACATGCTGGACCAGATTCTGGAATTGGCCGCGGGCGGTTCGCCCAAGGCCGGGTTCGTCGAGCCGGACGACGTGACGGCGCTGCGCGAAGTGGCCAAGTCGCTGGCCGGCCAACCTTTCGCGCTTGAGCCGGTTGTCGTCGAGCTGATTCACGCCGTGCTGCAGCTCCAATTTCAAAAGGCCGGAATTCCTTCGGCCACGGTGCGTGCCATGGCACTGCAAATTGCCACGACCCTCTATGACGATCCGTCGGCGCGCGAGCGGCTGGAAGCCCTGTGGGCCGGCTTGTCGGCGAGTTAGCCATGGCGGCCATTTCCAAAACGCGCGAGCAACTGATCGACCAATGCCAAGGACTCGTCAGGTCTCTGGCATTGAGGATCCAAAAGGGCCTGCCGCGCAACTTGGAACTCGACGATTTGATCAGTTACGGCCAACTCGGTCTGGCCGAGGCCGCCCGAGATTTCGACAGCACGCGCGGCGGACAATTCACCACCTTTGCCTATTACCGGATTCGAGGCGCCATTTATGACGGCGTCTCGAAAATGTCGTGGGTCAGCCGATCGCACTACAATCGTTGCAAGTACGAGCAAATGGCGGGCGACGTGATGCGACTTGAGAATGAGGGAGAGGCGCCCGCGCCCAGCAACGTGGAGCAAGGGCTTGGCTGGTTGAAACGCATGACCAGCGTGCTAGCGGTGGTATATTTGTCGAGCCATGGCCGGGGTGACGAATCCAGCGAAGCGCTCGACGTCGAAGATCGCGGCAGTCAATCTCCTCAGGCGGCGGCCATCGACCGCGAAACGCATCACAAAGTTCATCAACTGATTGACGAACTGCCGAGCGAGTGCCGCAGCTTGATTCGCGCCACCTATTTTGAAGGGCTGACGCTGACCGAGGCCGGCCAGCGACTGGGAATCGGAAAAGCCTGGGCGAGCCGCTTGCACGCCAAGGCCCTGCAGCGATTGGCCCGGTCGTTGCGCCTGGCGGGCATCAGCGAGTGAAGCCCCCCGGTTGCGCGAAACACCCCGGTGATCGCCCGCGACGTCGGTCAGCGCTTTGATTCCCCCCGGGCCGAGTGCCGCCAGCGAGCCCGGCTGCCCCGCGCAACAGAAACCGCTGGAATCGGAGGAAACATCGACGGCAAAAAATTCCAAGCGACGATTGACCACTGCTTTGCAATCCCCATTGTGGACCCTTATACTGTGGGTTCATTTTTATTAATTTGGCTGGCGCGGCCGTCATTAGAGATGGCCGGCCAGCGGCGTCCAGCCTGTTAACTGGAGTGATGGCGCGCCAGCGGCGGACGCACCATCCGAGGAAGAGCTATGCTTGCGCGTGGCAGTCGGGCCGCCCCAACGCGGTCGAGCTGACGAAACTTCAGGTGACGAGGGTTGCATGGCGTCTGAAAGCATATTGGACCTGAACCGGCTCTTGTCGCCGATTTCCGGCGAGAATCCGTGCGGCGCCGATCTGAAGTGGGAACCGGTCTATCAGGAAATCAAGGATGCGCGCCCCAAAATTGATCGCGACGCGTTCGGGCTGGACGTGCCCGAGGTCGCCGACTGGAGCCCCGTCGTCGAATTGACGAGCAATGCGCTGGCTTCGCGGTCGAAAGATCTGATGCTGGGGGCCTGGCTCGTCGAGGCCCTGGTGCATCGTCATGGTTTTGGCGGATTTCGGGACGGGCTGAAGCTCATCAACGGTCTCTTGGAAAACTTGTGGGACGGATTGTATCCGCTGCCGGACGGAGACGATCTGGAACCTCGCGCAGCTCCGCTGGTATTCATAACAAGCGACGGTGGCGCGCGAATGCCCGGATTGTTGAGAGAGGCGCCGCTGACGCCGGATCGCGACGAGATTTTTTCCTGGAATTACTGGCGCGCGCGGCAGCCGATGCCCAACGAGCCGGTCGAGGCGTTTTCGGCCCGCTCGGCCGAGGTCGGCGAAAAGACCCAGAAGTTCGACGCCGCCGTGGGACACGTCACGCTCGAGTTCGCCCGCAATCTCTATGAGGACATTCAGCAGGCTCAGGCGGAACTGGCCCGACTCGGCAGGAACATGGATGAGAGATTTGGCCATGCGGCGCCCGGCACGACGAAATTGCGCGGCGCGCTCGAGGATTGTTTGCTGCGGGCCAAGAACATCTTCAAGGAGAAAGGCGGCTTCGACCAGGCCGAAGACGGCGGCGAGGAAGGCGCGCACGGCGGCAACGGCCAGGCCGGATCAGCCAGCGGACCGATCCGAACCCGCGAGGACGCCTTCCGGCGGTTGGCCGAAGTGGCGGCCTATTTGCGGGTGAAGGAGCCGCAAAACCCCATTTACCTTTTGGTCGAGCGGGCCGTGGCCTGGAGCCGCATGCCCTTCGATCAATTGCTCACCGAACTCATCAAGGATTCGAGCGCGCGGAGCCAGGTCGGAGAATTGCTGGGCATCAAGCCGCCGCCGGAGTAAAGCAACACGTCGCGGCGACGCGACACAGCGATACGAATAACAGGGGAACTAACTCTCATACTTGCAGACGGGAGATCGATATCATGGCCAAAAAAGAAAGCACGCAACATAAGCTCGACCGGGTTCGCAAGCCCCGCGTGCAAATTACCTACGACGTCGAGGTCAATGGAGCGATGCAGCTGCGAGAACTCCCGTTTGTGCTGGGCGTTCTGGGCGACTTTTCCGGCAAGCCGGATCCCGAGAACCCCATGCCGCCGGTGAAGGACCGCAAGTTCGTCGAAATCGATCGGGACAATTTCAACAAGGTGCTGTCCGGCATGAACCCGCGGCTGGCCATGCGGGTTGACGACAAATTGACCGGCCAGGAAGGCCGCCAGATCAACGTGGAGTTGAAATTCAAGGACCTGGATGATTTCTCGCCGGAAAACGTGATCGGTCAAGTCGAGCCGCTCAAGAAGCTGCTGGAAACGCGCAGCAAGTTGAAGGACTTGTTAAGCAAGATGGACGGCAACGACAAACTCGAGGAACTGTTGGAGAAGATTGTCAAAGAGACCGGATCGCGCGACGAAATTGCCAAGGCCCTCGGCCGCGATCCCTCGGCTACCCCCGAACAACCCACTTAATGTGTAGGAGCATAAACGATGAGTGCCCAAGAGCGAGCCAAGTCGGCAGCAGCCGACGTACAAACAACCAGCGAAGGCAGCAGCGCCTTGCTGGACACGATCCTGAGCAAGGGCATGAGAGCCCGAGACGACGACGCGCGTCAGCGCGGCCGTGATCTGCTCGGGGCTTTCGTCGAGCAATTGCTGGATCCCAGCATGGTCGTGGCCAAGGACACGGAAAAAACCATCAACCTGCGGATCGCCGAAATCGACCGGCTGTTGTCGGCGCAGCTCAACGAAATCATGCACCATCCCGATTTCCAGAAGCTGGAAGGCTCGTGGCGCGGGCTGCACTACCTGGTGGATCAGAGCGAGACCGGCACGAAGCTCAAGTTGCGGGTTTTGAACGTCTCGAAGAAGGATCTGCTGAGCGACCTGGAGCGGGCGAGTGAATTCGACCAAAGCGCGCTGTTCAAGAAGGTCTATGAGGATGAATACGGCACGCCCGGCGGCGCCCCGCTGGGCGCGCTCATCGGCGACTACGAGTTCGGCCGCCATCCGCAAGACTTGGCCCTGCTGGAGCGGATTTCCAACGTGGCCGCCGCGGCGCATGCGCCCTTTCTGTCGGCCGCTGCGCCTGAACTGTTGGGAATGGAGAGCTACACCGAGTTGTCGCGGCCCCGCGACCTGGCCAAAATCTTCGAAACCAACGAATATGTGAAATGGCGCTCGTTCCGCGATTCGGAAGATTCGCGTTACGTCGGCTTGACGCTGCCGCGCACCTTGGCCCGGCTGCCTTACGGCGAGGAAACCGTGCCGGTCGAGGCCTTCAATTTCGACGAGGACGTCGACGGCCGCGATCACCACAAGTATCTGTGGACGAACGCCGCTTACGCGCTGGGCGCGCGGCTGACCGATTCGTTCGCCAAGTGCGGCTGGTTGGCGACGATCCGCGGCGTCGAGGGCGGCGGCATGGTCGAAGGCTTGCCCGCCCACACGTTCCCCACCGACGACGGCGAAATCGCGCTCAAGTGCCCGACCGAAATCGCGATCACCGATCGTCGCGAAAAGGAGCTCTCGGATTTGGGTTTGATCCCGCTGTGCCACTTCAAGCACACGGACTACGCGGTCTTCTTCGGCACGCAGTCGTGCCAGAAACCCAAGGTGTACGACCGGGACGACGCCAACGCCAACGCCCGCTTGTCCACCATGTTGCAGTACATTTTGTGCACCTCGCGCTTTGCGCACTACCTGAAAGTCATGGCCCGCGACAAGATCGGCTCATTCATGGAGCGCAACGAGTGCGAGGTCTGGCTCAACCGCTGGATCAACAACTATTGCGTCGCCAATCCGGAGAGTGTTGGGCCGGAGATCAAGGCCCAGCGCCCCTTGCGCGAGGCCAGGATTACGGTGCGGGAGGTCAAGGGCAAGCCGGGCTGCTACGAGGCCGTGGCACACCTGCGGCCACACTTCCAGCTCGACGAGTTGAGCGTCTCGCTGAGGCTGGTCGCCGAGTTGCCGGAATCGAAAGGCTAGCAGTCGAAAGCGAAGTTCGAGGCCCGGACGCGCGTTTTCGAGCCCAGACAAACAGGGTCTTGGGTTTTCGGGGCGCAGACAGGTTGCGCAACATGGCCGAGCGGGCGGAAGGGAAAAAACGGGCCAGGGCGCGTGAACGTAGGTTGGATGAGTTTGCTTGAGGTGCGTAATCGTCGCTAGCGGTTGCCGCGACACGGGAAAACGCCGGGCGAAGAAAAGTTTATCGAAATTCGAGCAACTTTTTCCGGATGGTCACGACAATCGCACCATCAGAGGATTCTGGACCAACGCGGCACAGAAATTCGACTCTGGTTACCGAACATAACTCGTTTTTAGGAGGTTTTGGCCATGGCCGTTGACATGTTTCTGAAATTGGACGGCATCAAAGGGGAGTCCAAGGACGGCAAGCACAAAGATGAAATCCACATCGAGTCGTTCAGTTGGGGACTGTCCCAAACGGGCGCTCACGGAGCTGGCGGCGGCGGTGGCGCCGGGAAGGTCTCGGTCCACGACATTTCCGTCACCAAGTTTGTCGACATCGCGTCGCCCGAACTAATGTTGGCATGCTGCAACGGCAAGCACATCAAGGAAGGGTTGATCACCGTGCGAAAGGCCGGAGAAAACCCGGTCGAGTATTTGAAGATCAAGCTGGTTGATGTTTTGATCTCGGGCGTGCAAGACGCGGGCCACGGCAGCGACTTGCTCACGGAAAACGTCACGCTGAACTTCTCCAAGTTCCACGTGGACTATCAAGAACAGGGCAAGGACGGCAAGGCCGCCGGTGGCCCGGTGTCGATGGGATGGGACGTCAAGGCCAACCAGAAGGCCTAACAGGTCCCAGGACGGCTTCAAAACCGGGACGCTCCCTAGCGCCCCGGTTTTTTTACGTCATTGTCGAACTTTCCAGGCGTCGAGAATTTCGTGAACTGACCGGCCACAATAAAGGACACTGCCATGGCGGCGGACGTGAAACAACTGTTCGATTCCGGGGATCTTTCGGGCGCCATCGAGGCCCTGACGCAAGAAGTCAAGGCCCATCCCGGCGACCCAGCGCGGCGGGTTTTCCTCTTCGAATTGCTGTCGTTTGCCGGGCAGTTGGATCGGGCCGCCAAGCAACTCGAAGTCATCGCGCAACAAGACATCGAAAATGAATTGGCCGCCCAGGTGTACATCAACCTGCTGCACGCCGAAGGCTTGCGGCGGCGATTGTACTCCGCAGGCCTTAAACCTGAGTTCTTGCTCGATCCACCGCCGTACGTCCACCTGCACCTGGAAGCCATCAACCATCTGCGCGACTCCCGCGCCGCCGAGGCCGCCGGGCTGTTGGAGCGATCGGAGGACGAGCGTCCGGTTTCGCGTGGACAGATCGGCGATAAAGCGTTCGAGGAATTTCGCGACTGCGACGACGTGCTGGCGCCGGTTTTGGAACTGATGCTGATTCGCGACTACATCTGGCTGCCAATCGACCAGGTGACCGAATTGGAAATATCGAAACCCGAGCGCCCCCGCGACTTGTTGTGGGCCCCGGTGCGCGTCGGTTTGATCGACGGCACGCAGCGGCGGGCATACATGCCCACGCGGTACTATGCCTCGCACGAGGAGAGTGACGCATTGGTCAAGCTGGGGCGCGTCACCGATTGGAAAACGTCGGCCGCCGGCCCGGTCCAGGGCGTCGGCCAGCGCCAGTTCCTGGCCGGCGACGATGCTTGGGCCATGTTGGAGCTGCCGCTGGTTACGTTCGACGCGGCTGCGGCGGGGCCGTCGTAGTACATTGACTCCATCAACGGTCACGTTTGACGCGGTCGGGGCCGCGCGCCGCGCGCACGACTTTGCGAATGTTCATGCATGCAGTCGGACGATCTGCAACGGTTAACTTTCAGGAGGCGTTTTATGTCGACCAATTCTCCAGATCGCTCGGGCACGGCGACGGTCGACGTCGAGCTCAAAATCGGAAACCGGCGGCTGGCTACGAAGGTGTCGGTGCCCGCCGGTCCCACGCGGCTGGTTGACTTGCTGCCGATCGTGCAGCGCGTGGCCGACACGATCGTCGATTCGGCCGTCGAGGACGTTAACCAAGAGGGGCGCTGCGTGTCCTGCAAGAAAGGCTGCGGCGTTTGTTGCCGGCAACTGGTTCCGATTTCCGAAGTCGAGGCGCGCAACATCCGTGACCTGGTTGACGGCTTTCCGGAGCCGCGGCGTTCGCAAGTCCTGGCCCGCTTCGCCGAGGCCCGGCAGCGCCTGGTCGAAGCCGGCTTACTCGACAGGTTGCTCAACCGGGAAAACTGGAACGAAGACGAGTTCATCGACATTGGGACCAGCTATTTTTACCAGGGAATTGCCTGCCCTTTCCTGGAAGAGGAGTCTTGTTCGATTCACCGCGACCGGCCTGTAACATGTCGCGAATACCTGGTGACTTCGCCGGCGGAAAACTGCGCCACGCCCAGAAAAGACAATATCGACAAGGTCGCCTTGCCGGCTCAGGTGTGGACGGCGCTGGCCCGCTTCGACCAGACGGACCCCGACGCAAAATACTGCCGTTGGGTACCGCTGGTGCTGGCGCCCGAGTGGGCCGACTCGCATCCGGACGAATCGCCGCCGCGGCCGGGGCCCGAACTGCTGCGCGAGTTTTTCGAGCGCTTGACGCGCCAGAGTCCGCAGCCCTCGTCTCCCGCAACCGCGGGCGCGCCGCCTGCGAGCTGAAAGAATATCCAAGTCGAGCGTCCATTTCGGACGCTGGGGACGCGGCGCCAAGCACGGTGAATTGTCGGTTTGGTTTTTCCTTCAATCCGAACGGTAATCATGTCCTCCGAAGCGCAACTGACCAGCTACGAAGACGTGCCGTACGCCAGCAAGCCGCTGTATCCAACCCATCCGGACTGCCTGGCCACGGTGGCGACGCTGCTGGGCA
>JBGQHN010000109.1:0-12301 GCA_041497975.1 Planctomycetia bacterium
AAATCGGTATTCGACGTCAACCAACCCCTGAAGGGCGTATGGGAGAATTATGTTGTGACCGTGGACCGCACGGCGGGCACGGCGTCGGTCTACCGGGATGGCGCGCTGCGCGCTGCTGGTACGGTTAGTTTGCCGGCTTTGAATACGTCTTGGGTCTTCGGTCACAATCAAGACACCGGAAACACAAACGGCTCGTATGACGGCGCTCTGGATGAGGTGCAATTCTACAATCGCATTGTTTCCCCGGGCGAAGCCACGTCGCTTGCAAGTCGCCCTCCGCAGCCGGGAACTTCCGCCCACTTGGTCGCACCAGCGCAGAATTTTGGCTCCCGGCCGACGGGACAATATGCTACTGCCTCAACGACCTTTTTCATTGATCCAGCACAAACCGACTGGGTCGGGTGGAACCGCTTTCCAGATTTGAGAGGCGTTTCATTTACAACGCCCGGCGAGCTTTACCTTGGAACCTATACCCCTGAAGTCGACGATCACTTCGACCTGAAGGTTTCGAATCCATTAGGCCAAACATTGACGGTTTCACTGGACCGAAACGGTGTATTGGGCGCGCCAATTGGACAACAAAGCGTCGTCTTTGGCTCTGCGTCTGCAGCGCCCGACGTGGTGCGAGGTGATAACTTTGGCTCTGGGTCGTTCTTCAACGAAGCTGGCGCGTTCAACGCGATTTTTACAGTCGCTGGGAACTACACGTTTGATTTCTCGTTTCAGAACATCGGCGGTGACGCGGGCTATCCGGACGTATATTTGCTGGCGCACACGATTCCCGAGCCAGGAACGATGAGTCTGGCAGGCGTCGCCTTGTTCTGTGTCGGCATCGCCGTCCTTCGCCGCTCGCGGCTCCGCCTGACGGTAGGCTGTTGTTGAGCCGCGGAAATGCACTCCGACCACAATCGGTCCAAGCGCAACCGGGTATGGGCCGAAGGCGACAGCGCTCCACAACGCGCTCGCCTCGGCCGCTGGCGGCCCTGGCGTATAATAGAGTATCTTGAAAGTCCGCCTTTGAGACACCTTGCATTCCTTTCCGTTTGATGCCCATGGTTCAAAAAGCACAGCCGCGAACGATGTTCGCCAAAATCTGGGACGACCACGTCGTGCACGCCGAAGCGGGCCAGCAGACGATCCTGTACATCGATCTGCACCTGGTGCACGAAGTCACCAGTGCCCAGGCATTCGAGGGCCTGCGACTGGCCGGCCGCAAGGTGCGCCGCAGCGAGTTGACCGTGGCCACGGCCGACCATAACGTTCCGACGACCGACCGCTTGCTGCCCATCGCCGATCCCATTTCCAAACAGCAAGTCGACACGCTGCGCGAAAACTGCCGACAGTTCGGCATCCGCCTGTACGACTTGTTCGATCCGAACCAGGGCGTCGTGCACATTATCGGGCCGGAACTGGGGCTGACCCAGCCGGGTATGACCATCGTGTGCGGGGACAGCCACACCGCCACGCACGGCGCGCTGGGCGCGCTGGCCTTCGGCATCGGCACCAGCGAAGTCGAGCACGTGCTGGCGACCCAAACCTTGCTGCAATCGCGCCCCAAGACCATGGAAGTCCGCGTCGACGGGCGGCTGGCCAAGGGGGTGACGGCGAAGGATTTGATCCTGTATCTGATCGGCCAGCTCACCACCGACGGCGGCACCGGTTACGTGATCGAGTATGCCGGCAGCGCGATCCGCTCGTTGAGCATGGAAGAGCGGATGACGGTTTGCAACATGAGCATCGAGGCCGGCGCCCGCGCCGGAATGATCGCGCCGGACGAAACCACGTTTGCCTATCTCCGCGGCCGTGAATTTGTTCCGCGCGATTTCGACGCCGCGGTGGCCCGTTGGCGCAAGCTTCCGACCGATGCCGGAGCGACCTACGACACGTCGCTGGTGTTCGAGGCGGCCGGCGTTTCGCCGCAAGTCACCTGGGGCACGAATCCTGGGCAGGTGGCGCCGGTCACCGGCCGCGTGCCCGACCCGGCCCAAATGCCGCGGGAGTCGGATCGCAAGACGGCCGACAGCGCGCTAGCGTACATGGATCTCAAGCCCGGCGCGGCGATCCAGGAGATCGAAGTCGACCGCGTGTTCATCGGCTCGTGCACCAATGCTCGCATCGAAGATTTGCGCGCGGCGGCGGCCGTGGCGCGCGGCTATCGAGTCACCGGGCGCGTGGGCGCGATGGTCGTGCCTGGCAGCGGCTCGGTCAAACGACAGGCCGAGTCCGAGGGATTGGACCGCGTATTCAAAGAGGCCGGATTCGAGTGGCGCGAGGCGGGCTGCAGCATGTGCCTGGCCATGAACCCCGACAAGCTCGAGCCGGGCGAGCGCTGTGCTTCGACCAGCAATCGCAATTTTGAAGGCCGGCAGGGCAAAGGCGGTCGGACCCACCTGGTCTCGCCCGCCATGGCCGCGGCCGCCGCCATCGCCGGCCATTTCGTCGACATCCGAGAGTGGAATTACAAGAACTGAGTCGCCCGGCTCGATGGATGTGTTCGCCGCAAGCGAATTTGCCGGGTAAATGCCAAGGGTAATTTGCCGATGCAACCGTTTACGAAACATACCGGCCTGGTCGCCGCCATGGATCGGGCCAATGTCGACACCGATCAAATCATTCCCAAGCAGTTTTTAAAGCGCATCGAACGGACGGGCTTCGGCCAGTTTCTGTTTTTCGATTGGCGATTTCTGGACGACGGCTCGCCCAATCCCGCGTTCGAGCTGAACCGGCCCGAGTTTGCCGGGGCCAGCATCTTGCTGGCCCGGCGGAACTTTGGCTGCGGCTCCAGCCGAGAACACGCCCCCTGGGCTTTGCAGGACTACGGGTTCCAGGTCGTAATCGCGCCCAGCTTCGCCGACATTTTTTTCAACAACTGTTTCAAGAACGGAATGTTGCCCATCCGTCTCGACGAGCACACCGTCGACGACCTGTTTCGTCGCGCGGCCGGCGGCGGCTACCGCCTGAGTGTCGATCTGGAGAATTGCACGCTCGCCGACGAGTCGGGGCTGAACATCTCGTTCGAGGTCGAACCCTTTCGCCGCGAGTGTCTGCTGGGCGGGTTGGACGATATCGGCTTGACGCTGGCTCACAGCGACCAGATCGCGGCCTACGAAGCGGCCCATGGCCTGGCGCCGCTGAAGGTCTGACGCGCACCGCGAAGGAGCTCCCACCATGACCGCGCCTTCGCGCCGCGAAAAGATCGAAGCCATGCTGGCCGATGAGCCGGCGGACCAGTTTCTGCGCTACAGCCTGGCATTGGAGCTGGAGAAGGAAGGCCAGCACGATCGCAGCCTCTTGGAATTCAGGGGCCTGATGTCGGCTTCGCCCCCTTATGTTCCGGCCTTCTTCATGGCCGCGCAACAATTGACCCGCTTGAACCGCATCGCCGAAGCGCGCGGGGCGCTGCGCGACGGGATCGAACACGCCCGCAGCGCCGGCGACGCCCACGCCGCCGGTGAAATGAGCGAATTTCTGGCCAGCCTGGGCGCGCTGGGCGAGTGAGGGCGCGAGGCGTCTGGCCGCGGTTGTCAATCACCCATCATCGGCGGCACGGCGCGAAACTCTAAAACGCGCTCGCACCAGATTGCGGCGGCCAGCAGGCCCGCTTCGCTCCAGGCGGGGCCGATCAGTTGCAGTGAAATCGGCATGCCGGCCGACGTGAGCGCAATCGGAATGGAAACCGTCGGCACGCCCGCGAAGCTCCAAGGCGAGTTGAAGCGCGGGTCGCCGGTGGATGCCAGGCTCGCCGGCGCGGCCGAGGGCGTCGAAGGTGTGACGAGCGCGTGGATGCCCGCCAGCGATCGCGCCAGCGCATGGCCAAACAGAACCTGGTGCCGCAAAGCCTCTTGATATTCGCCCATCGATACGGCGAAGCCCTCGGCCAATAAGCCGGCCATGTTCGGGCCGTACCCGCCGCGCGGGGCGCCGAACGTGGTCCGGTGGAAATCGGCCGCCTCGGCCGCCATCAGACGGCGGTGCATCGCGTGGACCTGGTCAAAGCCCTCGGGCAGCGCCAGCTCGACGAACCGCGCGCCTCGCTCGCCAAGCGAGTGGATGGCGCGCTGGGTCAACTCGGCCACTTCCGCGTCCGCCCCTTCGAAGAAGTAGGGCCGCACGATGCCGAACCTCGGCGGTTGGCTACCCGCCGCGTGTCCAAGACAATCCTCGATTTTGAACACGTCGCGCGGACTGGCCGCGGGGTCGCGCGGGTCGTCGCCGGCGATCGCGTGTAACAGCAGGGCGCAATCGGCCGCGGTGCGAGCCATCGTGCCCACGTGATCCAGGTGAAAACTGACTGGCAGCACGCCGGCCCGGCTGACGCACCCACGAGTCGGTTTGACGCCGGCCACGCCGCAATAGCTGGCCGGCCGGGTGATCGAGCCGCCCGTTTGCGAACCGACGGCGCCGGGGCACATGGCCAGGGCCAGCGCCGCGGCCGAACCGCTGCTCGAACCGCCCGGCGTGTGCTCGAGGTTCCAAGGGTTGCGCGTGGGCGCAGGATCGAAGCAAGCAAACTCGGTGGTCACCGTCTTGCCGAGAATGATTGCGCCCGCCGCGCGCAACCGCGCGACGACCGTGGCGTCGACAGTCGCCGAACGTGCGTCGGTCAGAGTCGAACCGGCGCGCGTGGGCATGCCGGCGACGTCCAGAATATCTTTGATCCCGACGGGGATACCGTGCAACGCTCCGCGATATTTCCCCGCCTTAATTTCTTCAGTCCGCTCGGCGGCAGCCCGCATGGCGCCCCCCGCGTCCACCACCACCCAAGCCGAGACGCGCGCGTCGAAGCGTTCGATGCGGCGCAAACAATCTGAGACCAACTCGAGCGGAGTCAGTTGCCCGCCACGAATCGCGGCCGACGCGTCGACAAGATTGAGCGGATTGCCCATAGGCTCGGTAATACCATACTTCGAATGTCCGCGCAAGTCAGGGCCGGGCGACGGCGACGAAAACACGCAGGAAATAATTCATTTACCCGCTTCGAGCGAGGTGTTTAGGGAATCCGACGTTGGCCCATTTTGGGGCCTTCCGTTGGTCGACCCGGTGGCGTCCGCTGCGATGCCGGCTTCGACACATTTGCAAAACTGATCGCGGTTCACGACAATAGGACGGGGCAAAAAGGCGCGCGTCGGACGTAGGTCCAGAGAAGATTCATGGGACACAGAGCGCAGGTACGGAACATGAAGTTCCCGGTGGGCGAAATCGTGATTACGCCCGCGGCATCGGCCGCCTTGGAAGCCAACGCCCAGAGCATCGAAGATCTGTTGGCCAGGCACCAGGCGGGCGATTGGGGCGACGTCTCGCAACAGGTTCGCATGGTGAACGACCGCGGCCTGGTCGAGCAGTTTAATTTGCAATCGACGTTCGTGCTGCCGGCGGGCGAGCGGTTGGTCGTGGTGACGAATCGCGACCGCACGCTGACGATGGTTCACTTGGATTCGCACGCCGGCTGAGATTTGTGCCTCCCCCTGCCCCGTGCCATGGCGTCCAACCGGGGTCGTCCCTGTCACAATCCAACAACAGGTGAATTGCATGTGCGGCAATCGCGCGACGCGGCCCGCCATCGGGCTTTTGGTTTTCGTGTTGGGCTCGAGCGTCGCGCTCGGCGAGCCGATTACGCCCCTTGTGCCCAACGGTTCCTTTGAGGAAGGCGAAACGGCCGCCGCCCATTGGACTCTTGAGGGAAAGGGCGCTTGGATCAAGGGCGCTGCAAAAAACGCTGCCAAGCGCGGCGAGCGATTTCTCCAGGCAACTTCCCGGCAAAGCGCCGCAGGCTGGCAAAGCGATGTCGTGACCCTGCTGAACGAGACCGACTATCGCCTCGATGGCTGGGTGCGCGGCGCGGACGCTCAGGCCCGGCTCGGGCTCGATTTTTTGGACGATGCCGGCCGCGTGGTTGGGTCGATTGATGCGCCCAAGGTTCTCGGCGCGGTGGAATGGCGTTATGTGGCGGTGGAATTCAAGTCCGGCGCTGCGCATGCCAGGCTTCGATTCACCTGCGAGGGAACCGCCGATTTGGACGACGTCGGCCTGGTCGCCGTGGCCACGCGCTATATTGGTAATCGTGACGTTCAAAGTGACGCCAAGGGACGGATCGGATTCTGGAGCGAAGAGAAAGAGAGTTCGATCCACGCGGGAAACCGCGCGGGAGCGCACCGCAGCGATCCGGCCACCCGGCGTCGCGACCTGCCCAGCCTGCTCGTGGAAAGCACGGCCGATTGGTATGCCATTTCGTCGGTCAATTACGGCCTGCCGGCTTCGACGGACAGGGTTCAGCTTTCGGGTTGGGCACGTACGGAGGGTTCGGCCAGCGCGTCGATTCTGGCTTGCTGGATGGACGACGCCCAAAAGGTGTTGCGCGTTGATGCCGGGCCGGAGGTCCGCGGCGGCGATTGGCAACAGATCACGCTGGTGCCCGAAACCCCGCCCGAGCAGGCGCACACCGTGCGCCTGGTGGCGCTGGTGAGGAAGGGGCGGGCGTGGTTCGACGAGTTCGACTTATTGCACCTGCGCCCGCAAAATCGCGTCGTGCGCGTGCTGGCGAACCAGGTGGGCTATGAACTGACGGGTCCCAAGAGCGCGGTCGTGGCAACCAATTTTTTTCCCGCCGACGTGAGCACCGTCGGCGTGCAGCTTGTCGACGCCGCCGGCAAGGTGGCGGCGGAAAAGCAAGTGCCCGCGTCCGGACGCGTGTACAACGGCAAGTCGGATGATTGGGGCTGGTATTTTTGGCGGGCCGATTTTTCCGAGTTGCGCGAGCCAGGCACGTACAAGGTCGTGGCCGTTGTCGACGGCGCGCGAGGCGCGTCGTTTCCCTTTGTCGTCGATCGCGGCGCGGCGTTGAACCAGACCGCCCAAAGCGCGGTCGATTTTTTCTTCATTCAGCGCTGCGGCTTCGAGGTGCCCGGTTGGCATAAGGCCTGTCATCTCGACGACGCCAAAGCGGCCGACGGCACGCACGTCGACGTTTCAGGCGGCTGGCACAGCGCCGGAGATTACAACAAGCCGATGTGGCAGTTCGGCGACAGCGGCGCAAGCTATGCGCTGGCTACGGCGGTTGCCGCGCAGCCGCAAGTGTTCGGCCGATTCGACCGGGACGGCTCGGGCCCGAGCGACGCCTTGGACGAGGCCTGGTGGGGGGCCAAGTTTCTGGCCAAGATGCAAACCGCCGACGGCGCGCTGCGCGGCGACGTGCTGCAAGGTCCCGGGCGGACCTGGATGCGCTGGGAAGCTCCCGACCTGCATACCGACAACAAGATCGGCACTGACGACGACCCGGTGATCGCCACCGCGCCCGGCAATGTGCCGCTGACCGTGGCGGCATGGGCCAGCCTGGCTAGGGCGCTGGACGCGCGGGGCGCCGAACATGACTACGTACAGCGGGCCGAGCGGCTGTGGAGCTTTTTGACAAGCGCCCCGGCAGCGGTCGACAATCCCCTACTCTTGATCGGCGCCGTCGAGATGCATCGCACGACCAAGGACGACAAGTATCTCGAATTCGCCAGGCGGGGCGCCGCCGCGCTGCTCAAGTCACAAAGAGCCAACGGGTCATTTCCGGGCGACTGCGGCGACCATGGCGACCTGGCGGCGGCGGGCCTAGCCCAGTTCGCCTTGCAGTATCGTGACGATTCGCTCGCCGAGTCGATTCGCGCCGCGCTAACGCGCTATCTCGAGTTTTGCATCGCGCGGACCGACAATCCGTTCGGGCTGACGCGCCAAGGAACGGAATCGCCAGAGGCCACGTTCTTTCATCCGACGGTCGGCATGGGGGTCAATTTCTGGATTCTGTCGCGGGCCTGGTCCGCATTGCTCGTGCATCAATTGACGCATGATCCCCGAGCGCTGGTGTACGCCACCGATCAGATCGATTGGGTGTTGGGGAAGAACCCGCTCAACTTGTGCATGTTCGAGGGGCACGGCGGGCTCAATCCGCCGCGCTATCACCACCGTTACAACATGATTGCGGGCAAGCCGCGCGGCGCCGTTCCCGGCGCGATTCCCAATGGCATCGTGCGCGACATGGGCATCGCGGATCGCGCCGGTTTCGACATGAGCCGCGCGGGCGGCCGCTCGCCGTCGTTCCGCACGAGCGAACCGTGGCTGGTCCACAATATGTTCTACTTGCTGGCCACGAGCGCGCTGGCCACCAGCGGCGAGGCGGAAACCTCGCGCTAATTGTGATGGTGGGCGTGCGGCGCACACGCGCCGGCGACGGCACAGCCGGTGACGCAAGTCTTGCAGCCCGCAGCCGCGTCGGTTCCGCAACCGGGTCCGCAACCCTCATTCACCGATTGGGTGAAGCGGCGAAACTGTACGTGGGTCTCATACAGCTCGGCCAGTTCCGCGGTCAACGCCTCCAGCTCTTCGGTCATTTGGCCGAGGAAATAAAACACGAGCGTCCGGCCGTCAAACAGATGTTCGACGTCCATGAGAACCGCCGCCGAGTTGATCGCTGCCAAACGCTCGGCGCACGCGGCCATGGCGGCCTGGCGATTTTGTTCCAACCGGGCGGACAGCAATTGGTCTTCCACGGTGACGCGGCGCAAGATGGAACCGTCGGCACGCGCTATGTCGGGCGCATCTCCAGGCGGCGCGAGCACGTCTCCCAACTCCAAGCCTCGGCCCGTGCGAACGATGACCCGCTCGTGGCGCGGATAGCGCGCTAGATCAACCGCCATGAATTGCCCCACCTGCCCCAGCGCGCCGACGCGCACCAGATGCAGCCGCCCGAGCGAAGATGGGATTGCCGTTTCAATCATCGCGGGAACCTTTGGAATCCGATGCCTACAGTTACATTCTCCGCCTTGCGGAGCCTTCTGCCAAGATCGGCCGAAGTTGCCTGCGTCCTTGTGCTAGTTTTTCGTTGATCGCTGGTCACTGGGGGAGCCGCCGCGCCGGGGCTGAGTCCCCCCGACCGGCGCACGGGCACTCGACGACTATCCAGGTAGCGATGCCAAATGACTCCATTACCACCTAACTAAAACCCCTTGCGTAACTGGCCCGGGTCATGATACTTAGGGCACCTGTTTCCGCCTGTTTTCGCAAGGAGCCGCCATGATTGATCGCCCTTCGTTGAGCGAGCTTGAACCGGGGACTTCTGGCCACGACTGGCACGCGCTAGCGACGGGGGTGCTGGCCGGGGAAGAGCTGACAACCGAGCAGGCGCTCGCCGTGCTGCGCTCGCCGGACCACGAGTTGTTGGATCTGCTGGCCGCGGCATATCGCGTTCGACGCAGGTTTTTTGGCAACCAGGTGCAGCTTTATTTTTTGATGAACGCCAAGAGCGGCCTGTGCCCTGAAGACTGCGGCTACTGTTCGCAATCCAAGGTTTCCGAGGCCGACATCCCGCGTTACAACTTGTTGAACACCCAGAAATTGCTCGACGGCGCCCGCGTGGCAGCCGAGCGGCAGGCCAAAACCTATTGCATCGTGATCTCGGCCCGCGGGCCATCGAATCGCGAAATGGATGCGATCACGTCGATCGTGCCCCGCATCAAGTCGCAGTACAAGCTCAAAATCTGCGCTTGCCTGGGGCTGCTCACGCCCGAACAGGCCGAGCGACTCAAGGCATGCGGCGTCGACCGTGTGAACCATAACCTGAACACGAGCGAGAGCTTTTACGGCGAGATCTGCTCGACGCATACCTATGCCGATCGCGTTGCGACCCTGCGGGCCGTGCGCGACTCGGGGATGGAGCTTTGTTCGGGCGGGATCGTGGGCATGGGCGAAGCGGACGCCGACGTGGTGCGAATGGCCTTCGCACTGCGCGAGCTCGCCGTCGAATCGATCCCGGTCAATTTTCTCAACCCGATCGACGGCACGCCGCTGGCCGGCGTGCGGCGGCTCAACCCGCGCTACTGCCTGAAAGTGTTGGCCATGTTCCGCTTCGCTAATCCTGTTCGCGAGATCCGGATTGCGGGCGGCCGCGAACTGCACTTGGGCAGTCTGCAACCGCTCGGGCTCTACCCGGCCAATTCGCTGTTTGTCGGCGATTATCTGACGACCAAGGGTCAGGCTCCGGCGGCAGACTATAAGATGATCGAGGAACTCGGATTCGAGGTTGCCCACAACCCCGAACCGGGCCGCCACATCGCGGCGGCCGAAAGCCAGCCGGTCTGAGTTGAAAGCCGGCGTAATCGCTCCAAATCAACACGATGTCGATCTACTTGCCGACTGCGTACAACGCTTGGAACGTGCGCAGATAGATGCGCCCCTGGGAAATGGCCGGTGACGAGGAGATGGATTCGCTCATGTCGTTCGAGGCCAAGACCTCGAATTGTTTACCTGCCTTCACCACCGTCACCGTGCCGTCGCGAGCCGTTAGATAAACTTTTCCGTCGGCATACACGGGCGAAGCGCGGTGCCGATCGGCGTGGGTCCGTTTCAAGTAGTATTCCTCGCCGGTCTTGGCGTCCAGGCACATCAGCGTTCCGTCTTCACGGCACAGATACACCAGTCCATCGACCACCAGCGGAGAAGGCACGTCGGGCGTATTGTGCTCGCGCGTCCAGAAGTGTCCCTCCTTGCTGTTAGAAATATCGCCTTTGCTCGCGGGATCCAGCGCCAGTACTGGACCGTTTTTGGCCGAAGGCACGATGATCAGGCCGGGCACTGCCAAGGGCGAGGCCACAAACCGCAGCGTCGGGTTGTATTTGCCCCGGGGATTCAATCCGCCGCACCGCCAGACCTCTCGCCCGTCGGTCAGTTGATGTGCCACGATGTAATCGCATCCATGCGTCAGCAGCAGCTCGAGCCGGTCGTCGCGGTATAGCACCGGCGAAGCATACGAGTGTTCGCATTCCTCGCGCGCGTCGCTCGGGCGAGTTTGCTTCCAAATCTCGTTGCCCGTGGTTTTGTCGAGCGCCAACACCAAGGCCCCTTTGCTGTGCAACAGTTGCAGGTAAAGCCGCTGGCCATCGAGAACGGGCGTCGAGGTCATACCGAACGCGATGTCGAATTTTCCGAACCGGTCCTGCAAATTGAACTTCCAAACCTGCTTGCCGTCGGCCGTGTAACAACCGATGTCTCCGGTGCCCATCATCGCCCACACGTGCTTGCCATCAGTTGAGGGCGAAGGCGAGGCGAAATTGCCCTCGTCGCCGCGAATCGCCTTGTTTTCGCTGGCCAACACCTGCTTCCAGAGCTGCTGGCCCTGGGTGCTGACGGCCAACAGAACCAGGTTGTCGCCCTCGGCCGACGTCAGGTAAATGTGGTCGTCCCACACGACCGCCGTCGATCCGGCCGGCCCGGGCAAGGCAAACCGCCAGGCCACGTTCTCGGTCTTGCTCCACTTCTGCGGCAACGAGGTTTCGTGGCTGATCCCGTCGAGCTTGGCGCCGCGCCATTGCGGCCAGTTTTCGCCGTGGGCCGGCGAAGCGATTGTGGCCAGGCCGACAGACGCGGCGAATAGTAACACACGGGTCCTGGAGATCACTTTCATCGCGGATGGCTCTGGGTGGAGTTAATTCGGGTGGGAGATGGCCGCGCTGCGCCGGGCGATGTGCCGGTTAGCATGTGTACTTGCTGGACGACCAAAACGGCGGGCCCCAAGTGGTCGCTTGCCAGACGCTTGGGGTGCTAACAGTTTGGTCGAAGAACCGGCGGGCGTCAACGAGACCCAGGGGCCGTTGGGACGATGGCCTGGCGATGAATCAGGCGGCTTTGTCTGCGGCCGCCGATTTTGGTGGCCACTTTTTGGCCATTGCCGCGAGCTGTTCGGCCAGAACCTGCTCGATCCGCAGCTCGAGAGTTTCCAATTCGCGAAGCGCTTCGTCCTGTCGCGATTCAATCTCGAGTATGCGAGCCGCCGAGTCGGAGAGCGAATCCATTGCGCCCTGGGTGGGTTAGGAGCTCGGGTGGGAAGGCATTGGGAGCCACCCAAGACAATCGTCCCCTTACAGGGAAAACATTCACTTTGAGTCCGCCTGGCCGCAAAGCAATGTCAAGCTCGGCGAAGTTTTCCGCTTATACGCAACGTGCCGCCAGTGATGAGCGAAACTTAACTGGCCGGGGAGAAGTTCGGCATCCGAAGGGACCGACCTGGGTGAGAGCCAGGGCGAAAATGCCACAACGCGGCTGGACACAAATGACGGGGGTAGTGTAGATTTAACGGGCTACGATTTGTTCAGCGTGTGTCGTTTTAAGTTTTTCAATCCAAAGGAGGGCCTGTGGTTAAGTTGAACGTTCGCGACCGCGAAAGTATTCAAGAAGCGGTCCGCCGTTTCCGCAAATTGGTGGAGCGGAGCGGCATCAAGAAAGAAATGCGCGTCCGCGAATTCTACGAAAAGCCGAGCGAGACCAAACG
>JBGQHN010000110.1:0-12279 GCA_041497975.1 Planctomycetia bacterium
GCGACGGTAGAAGATCTCGGCATACAAACGCGGGCTGGGAGAGTTGATCGAATCGCAACACGGCATGCGAAACGCGACGGCGCGGTTGCGCGGAATCGCGTCCATCTGGTCGACGCAGCGATCGAAGGTGGCCTTGGCTTTGGCCAGGTCTCCCTTCTGCAACAGCGGGCAGGGGTGGTCGTAGCTGTGCGCTTCCAGGCTGACGCCCTCGCGGAGCCAGGCTTGGAATTTTGGGTGCCGCGGATCCATGCGGTTGGTCATGATGCTGAGGGGAGCGCGGCCATCGATTTTCTTCAGCCGCTCCAGGATCGGCCGCAAGAAGTTGTCCCATTTTTCGTGCTCGCCCGGCTTGTCCTCCTTGAGGTCGTCGATGGCCAGGATCACGACTGCTTGCACGCCCTTCTCGCCGACCCATTGCGGGGTGACGAGCTTGGGAAAGTCGCGGGAGACGTAAAATGGGTCGCTCTCGTCGAGATAGGCAAGCCGGTTTGCGTCGCCGGCCGCAGCCAGGGTCGCGGCCGCTGTCATCAGGCATATCGAGCACAAACCGGCGGCAAAACGCATCGCGTCCACTCTCCTGTTGGTCTGCTGGCAACGAAGCCCCCGCGCGCCAGGCGATCTGGGGGCCAATGGCGTCATTATAGTCATGGCTCTGGCGGGACGGGAGTTGCGCCACGCGGCATCCGCGTTGACCCCTGGGGGGCCATGCAGTACTATCCCTCCCGCCGTCGCTTTGCTATCAGACCGGGAACCTTCCGCGCTGGTCACCGATTACAGCCGTCGACCTCCGAGCGGGCCTGGCATGGCGACGAGCTCGACCGCCCTCCTCACGCCGTTCGACATGGATGTCCGATGCGCGTCGCAATTTTAGCCGGTGGATTGGGCACGCGACTGCAAGAAGAGACCACGGTCAAGCCCAAGCCGATGGTCGAGATCGGCGGCCGCCCGATCCTGTGGCACGTCATGAAGCACTACGCGCACCACGGCTTTTGCGAGTTTCTGGTTGCGCTGGGCTACAAGGGCGAGTGCATCAAGCGCCACTTCCTGGACTATTACCAACTGAACACGAACATCACCGTCGATCTGTCGAGCGGCGAGGTCACCACGCACAGCAAGCAGTGCGAGAACTGGCTCGTGCATCTGGTCGACACCGGCAACGACACGAACACCGGAGGCCGCGTCAAGCGGCTCCAGCGCTGGCTCGACGCCGGAACGTTCATGGTCACCTACGGCGACGGCGTGTGCGACGTCGACTTGCAGGATCTGTTGCGGTTCCACCAGGCCTCGAAACGCGTCGCCACGGTGACGGCCGTGCGTCCGCCGGCGCGCTTCGGCGGGCTGTTGTTCGAAGGCGACCGGGTGTCTCGCTTCACCGAAAAACCGCAAGCCGGCGAAGGCTGGATCAATGGCGGCTTCATGGTTTGCGAACCGAGAATTTTCGACTACCTGGACGGCGACGCAAGCAGCCTGGAAACGGCGGCCCTGGAGCGCCTGGCCGACGAAGGTCAACTGGCCGCGTACCGGCACGACGGTTTTTGGCAGTGCATGGACACGCTGCGCGACAAGCGGCAGCTCGACGCGCTGTGGGAACAAGGCGCAGCACCCTGGAAGGTTTGGAAATGAACGCATTCTGGCAAGATCGTCCTACGCTCGTGACCGGAGCCACGGGCCTGGTCGGCAGCCACCTGGTCTCGCGGCTGTTGGATGCCGGCGCCGACGTGGTGTGCCTGGTGCGCGACTGGGCGCCGCAATCGGAACTGGCCCGCGGCGACTGGACGTCGCGCGTGCGCATCGTGCGCGGCGACGTGTGCGACCAACCGCTCGTCGAGCGGATATTGGGAGAATACGACGTCGACACGGTGTTCCACCTGGCCGCGCAGGCCATCGTCGGCGTGGCCAATCGCAATCCCGTATCGACGTTTGAATCGAACATTCGCGGCACTTGGGCCGTATTGGAAGCGTGCCGTCGCAGTCCGGCGGTGAAGCAAATCGTCACGGCGTCGTCCGACAAAGCCTACGGCGACGGCGACGAGTTGCCCTATCGCGAGGAAACGCCGCTGAACGGACGCCACCCCTACGACGTCAGCAAATCTTGCGCGGACCTGATCGCCCGCAGTTACGCCGAAACTTTTGACTTGCCGGTGGCGATTACGCGCTGCGGAAATTTTTATGGCCCGGGCGACTTGCACTGGAACCGGATCGTGCCGGGCACGATTCGCGCGGTTTTGCGCGGACAGCGGCCGGTGATACGTTCCGACGGCTTGTTCATTCGCGACTATTTTTATGTGGACGACGGGGCCGCGGCCTACATGACCCTGGCCGAACAGTTGGCCGAGCGCGGGGAGCTGGCGGGCGAGGCATTTAATTTTTCGAACGAACTGCAGCTCACCGTGCTGGAGCTTGTCAACGAAATTTTGCGGCTGCTGGACGTGGACCTCGAGCCGCTGGTGGTGGGCGAGGCCCGACACGAGATCAGGCATCAATATCTGAGCGCGGCCAAGGCGCGGCGCATGCTTTCGTGGCGGCCGCTGTACAGCCTGGAACAAGGTTTGCAGCTTTCGATCGACTGGTACAGACAATTCCTGGAGCAGAGTGCATGCGCAACGTTCAACCTGTCTGTAGATCGTGCGGCGAAGTCCGCTTGACGCGGATTTTGACCTTGGGCGAGTTGCCCTTGGCCAACCGTCTGCTGACGCACGACCAGCTTGGTGCGAAAGAACCCAGCTACCCGCTCGAGCTCGTGCTGTGCTCGCGCTGCACGCTAGTGCAGATCACCGAGACGGTGCCGGCCGAGGAGCTGTTTCGCGACTACCTATACTTTTCTTCCTTCTCCGACGGGATGTTGCGGCACGCCCGCAAGCTGACCGCCGAGATCATTGCCACGCAAAAGCTGCGGCCCACGAGCCTGGTCATAGAAGTTGCCAGCAACGACGGCTACCTGTTGCAGAACTACCAGGCCGCCGGCATACCCGTGTTGGGCATCGAGCCGGCGCTGAACATCGCCCGGGTGGCCCAGGAAAAGAACGGCGTGCCGACCTTGTGCAAGTTCTTTGGCAAGGACCTGGCGGCCCAGCTCGAGGCCTGCGGTCAACAGGCCGACGTGCTCCACGCTCACAACGTGCTGGCCCACGTGTCCGACACGAATGGTTTCGTGGCCGGCCTGCGCATCGTGCTCAAGGACGCGGGCGTGGCGATCATCGAAGTGCCCTACGTCAAGGACCTGATCGACAATGTCGAATTTGACACCATTTATCACGAGCACCTGTGCTATTTCTCGCTGACGTCGCTGGCGCGCTTGTTCGCGCGCCACGGTCTGCTGGTGCATGACGTCGAACGAATCGAAATTCATGGCGGCTCGTTGCGTCTGTACGTGGGCAAGACCGGCACCGCGTCCAGCCGAGTCCAGAAAATGCTCGACGAGGAAGCGGCCTGGGGCGTGCACCGGGCCGAGTTCTACGAGGGCTTCGCTCAGCGCGTCGAACGATTGCGCACCGAGCTGCTGGCGCTGTTGTGGCGGTTGAAGGCTGAGGGCCGGCGGATCGCGGTCTACGGCGCGTCGGCCAAGGGGGCCACGCTGCTCAACTACTTCAAGATCGGCCGCGACATCGTCGATTTTGTCGTCGACCGAAACACGTTCAAGCAAGGCCGGTACACGCCGGGCACGCACCTGAAGATTCATAGCCCCGACAAACTGGTCGAAGACCAACCCGACTACGTGCTGCTTCTGAGCTGGAATTTCGCCGACGAGATCCTGGCCCAGCAGGCGGCCTATCGCCGGAGCGGCGGGCGGTTCATCATCCCCATTCCCAGCGTCAAAGTGGCCTAGCGGCCACGCCGAGGCGCTCGGGCATTCGTTCAGCCAGGGAGGGCCGGTTCGGGTGATCTTCACGGAAACGCCGATTGCGGGCGTATTTTTGCTCGACGTCGAACCGCGCGCCGACCACCGCGGGTTCTTCGCGCGCACCTGGTGCCATCAGGAATTCGTCAATCGCGAGCTGTGCGCACAGATCGTTCAGTGCGGCACTTCGTTCAATCCCGCGATCGGCACGCTGCGCGGCCTGCACTATCAGGCGGCGCCGTACGCGGAAGCAAAGCTTGTCCGCTGCACGCAAGGCGCGATTTACGACGTGGCTGTCGACCTGCGGCCCCGCTCGCCAACGCTGCACCAATGGTTCGCCGCCGAGTTGACCGCGGCCAACCACCGCATGATCTACATTCCCGAGGGCTGCGCCCACGGATTCTTGACCTTGTCGGAAAACACCGAGGTGTTTTACCAGATGTCCCAGGCTCATCGGCCCGATGCCGCGCGCGGCGTGCGCTGGGACGATCCGACGCTTGGCATTCGTTGGCCGGCCGGTGGCGCGCAGGTCATCTCGGATCGCGACCGAACACTGCCGCTGGTCACAGAGGCGTGGCAAGCCGGCGCGCGCGATCCCGCGCTGTGCGGCGTCGAGGAGCGAACATGAGCCGCTTTACCATCCTGGGGGCGCAAGGCCTCATCGGTTCGCGGCTGACAGCGGCGCTTGCGCGCGATGGCCACGAAGTCTTTGCACCCGCGCGCGAAAGCGATCTGGCCCAGCGTCCCCTGGGACACGTGATCTATGCCATCGGCGTGACGTGGGACTTCGCTGCTCGCGTCTTCGATACCGTGACGGCGCACGTCTGCCGCCTGAACGAGGTTCTGCGCGAGGCCCGCTTCGACTCGCTCGTGTATCTTTCGTCGACGCGAATCTATCAGGGCCTCTCGGGCAGCGTGGATGAAAACAGCGAGCTGACGGTGAATCCCCAGCGGATGGGCGACCTGTACAACCTTTCCAAGTTGGCCGGAGAGTCGCTGACATTGGCCAGCGGGCGAGCAACGAAGATCGTGCGCATTTCGAACGTGTTCGACGGGCGCGACGCGTCCGACAGTTTTCTGCCGAGCGTGATCCGTTCGGCCGTCACGAGCGGGCTAGTCACGCTGCACACGGCGCCGACGTCGACCCGAGATTACATCGCCCTGGAGGACGTCGTCGCGATGCTGCCGCAGATTGCCCTGGAAGGTCGCCAGCGAGTCTACAATTTGTGCGGTGGACACAACATTTCGCACGCGGAGCTGGCCCGGCGGCTCGAGGCCCTCGTGCCCTGCCAGGTGCGTTACGCCGCCGGCGCGGTGGAAAGCCAGTCGCCGCGCATCTCGAACGAGCGATTGCGGACCGAGTTTGGCTTTCGACCGGCGGCGTTGTTCGATTGCTTGCCGGCGCTGATTGACAGCTACCGCGCACAAGGGGAGCTTTCGACATGTTGACCATCGATTTCGACGCGAGCACGGTTCGCGTGCGCCAGGAGGGGAGCGAGCGCGAATTTCCCATGGCAAGCGCCGAGGCGTTTGCCGCCGTGTCGCGCGCCTGGCTGCGCTGCGGTTGGGACACGAGGTACGTGTACAGCTTCACCTGGCTGGGCCGGCCGATCATCCAGTTGCCCGAGGACGTGCTGCGGATTCAAGAGGTGATTTACGCGGTTCAGCCCGACGTTATCATCGAAACCGGAGTGGCCCACGGCGGTTCGCTGGTGTTCTATGCCAGCTTGTGTAAGGCGCTCGATCGGGGCCGTGTGATCGGCATCGACGTCGAGATTCGCAAGCCGAATCGCGCAGCGATCGAAGCGCACCGGATGTTCGACCGCATCGAGCTGGTCGAGGGCAGCTCGATTGACCCGGGCGTTGTGGAGCGGGTCCGCGGCATGGTGCACGGCGGGGAAAAAGTGCTGGTACTGCTGGATTCATGCCACACCAAGGCCCACGTCCTGGCGGAGCTCGAGGCCTACGCTCCGTTAGTGACGCGTGATTCGTACATCGTGGCCACCGACGGAATCATGCAGGACCTGGCCGGCGCGCCGCGGTCGCAAGCCGACTGGAGCTGGAACAATCCGCGGCAAGCGGCGCGCGAGTTCGTCGAGCGTCACGCGGAATTCAAGATCGAAGAGCCGGCGTTTGCGTTCAATGAGGGCCTGGTCACCAGCCGGGTGACGTATTGGCCTTCGGCGTACCTGAAGCGTGTTGCCTGACGCGCGCGAGAGCGCGTCCATGGTCCGGGTGAAAGGCTGAGGAGAACCGCTGGCGATGAGCAGCGTGCCCCTGGTTAGCATTGGATTGCCGGTTTACAACGGCATGCCGCACCTGCGCGGCGCGATCGAGTGCTTGCTCAAGCAATCCTACGCGAACTTTGAAATCGTCATTTCCGACAATGCCTCGGACGACGGCACGAGCGAGTATTGCCGGGCGCTGGCGCAGGTGTATCCGCGCGTGCGCTACGCGCGCAACGAGACGAACCTGGGACCGCTCGAGAATTTTCGCCTGGTGCTCGAGCACGCGAGCGGCGAATACTTCATGTGGGCCTCTGACGACGACCGCTGGAACGAGCGGTTCGTCAGCGGACTCGTCGAGCGCCTGGCAGCCCAGGGGGAAGCGGTGCTGGCCACGCCGACCGTGATTCACATCCGGGAAGACGGCAGGCTGTGCAGCGAGCCGCCTGATCGGTCGGCGACCGGAGAATCGCAGCGGGCCAACCTGGAGCTACTGTTTCACGACCATGCGGCCTCGTGGATTTACGGCGTGTGGCGGACGGCGTGGCTGCGGCGGCACTTCGCCGAGTATTGCGCTTTTCCCTATTGGGGAGCCGACGTGCTGTGGCTGGCCGACATTTGTCTGGGTTGGCCGGTCGTCGGCGATCAAGACGCCGTGATCTTCAAGCGGTTGCGGCGCAGCGGATTCCGGCCCAAGACGGCACGCGCGACCTTGTTCTTCTGGTGCTACATGCTGTGGCACCTGACGCGCATCGGCATTCGCCGCACCACGCAGTTTCGCGAGCGCGTCGAAGTTCTGGCGCTTTCGTGGGCTTATGTGTATCGGGTGGGCATTCGCCGGCCTCATCTGCTGCGCACGGTTTGGCGCGTGGTGAGGATGATCTCGATCGCGGCCATCACCGGATTGCCGCTGGCCGTGGCCTGGGCCGCCCGACGATTGGCGCGCGTCCTGCTTCCGGCGCGCGCGCTGTGATAAAATGCACGGCGAGGCACGGTCGCGGGCGCTTGCATCGCGACCATTCAAGACGGAGACGGCACCATGGGTATGCTCGATGAATTCAAGAAGTTCGCGCTGCGGGGCAACGTGCTCGACCTGGCCATCGGCGTCATCATCGGCGGCGCTTTTGGTTCGGTTGTCAACTCGCTGGTTCAGGACATCATGATGCCGCCGATTGGCGTGGTGCTCTCGGTGAGCCATGCCCAGGAGTTTCAGGATTGGGCCTTGCCGCTGAACGCCGAGAACGCGGAACAATTCAAGGAGGCGACGTCGGCCCAGTGGGCCAAAGAGCACAAGATCGCCACGGTCAATTATGGAAAATTCCTGAGCAATGGGCTGACCTTCGTGGTCGTGGCGTTTTCGGTGTTTCTGATGGTGAAACAAATCAACCGCTTCGCACCGCCTCCGCCGCCCAAAACGCGCGAGTGTCCGATGTGTTGCTCGAACATCCCCAAACTGGCCAAGCGCTGTCCCAATTGCACGTCAGAAATCGAGCCGCTCGTTGCGTAAGGTGCTCGCGATTGCTAGCATCGCCCCCGCTTGCGCGCCTCCGCGCGAAAGCTTGCTGACGCCTCGACGGCGCCATCGCGGCGGCTCGAGATTGGCTCGTGACGCTTTTGCTTCCTCTGATGGCTGGCGAAAATTCTCGGATTAGGTCAGGTTGCCGCCGTCTCTTGTCCGAATAACCAATACAGGCGGGGTCGCATATCCCGCCTGACCCGGCTATCCCGACCCGTCTCACTTCCCGTCAACGTCGGTCTAGAGGCCAGCGCCCTTTTCGCTTGAAGAACACGAGCGTCTGGTGGCCCAAGTGCTTCGACCGGATCTAAATCACAAGGACATCCGTATGCGAGTCTCCCTGACAGCTAGTGCGGTCGTCGCTTCCATGGTGTTGTCACTGGTGGGCTGCTCCAGCATGAGCATGTCGCCCATCTGGCAAAAACTCAGCTTCCGAAGCAAGAAGTCGGCTGCGTCGTCGGCCGTGGCCAGCGCGCCCGCGGCGCCTTCGTTCAATTCGGCGACGGCGGCCGTGCCCACCGTCTCGATGCCGGCCGCCGTGCAAACCTCGGGCAACTTGCCGGTCTATCCGGGCACGACGTACCCGGTGACGCCCTATCCGGCGACGGCTGCGCCCAGCGCCATGGCGGCGAACCAACCGGCCTACCAGGCCAATCCGCCCGCGGGCGACGCCGGTATGGCCCCGCAGGGCGCCGCAAGCGGGTCGAACGCGCAAGCGGTCGCTGGCTATGCGCCCGGCAGCACGCAGGCTGCGCCGTACGCGCCGCCGCAGTATCCGCCGTACACCCCGCCGGCTCAGCCCGCCGGACCGTACAACGCCGCCAGTCCGTCGGATACCTATACGCGGTAGCGCGATCTGCCGACAGCAGTGCTGGCAACGTTGCGGCGATGACGTTGACTGCCGACAAGCGCCGGCCTTATAGTTTCGCCCCCTGTTTCGAACCAGGAGGCGCCGTTGCATCTTCGCGTCCGCCCTCGATCGTCGAACCGTTGCAGCCTGGCCCGTTGGGCGCTGGCCGCCGGTTTGTTTTTGAGCACGGCCGCGGGCTGCGCGGCCTACAAGGCGACCCAGCAGCCCGACAAGAAGAACGTGGGCGTGCTCGCGCCGGGCACCCAGCGGTCGCGCGTCCTCGCCGAGCTGGGAGCGCCCTTGTGGAGTGAAGAGCGCGACGGCGAGCGGGTCGACTTGTTCGCCTTCAAGCAGGGCTATCGCAAGAGCACCAAGGCGGCCCGAGCGCTGGTGCACGGCGCCGGCGACGTGCTGACCGGCGGGTTGTGGGAAGTCGTCGGCATTCCGGCCGAATCGCTGGCCGACGGCTCGGACGTGAAGGTGGAAGTCACGTACGACGAGAACCGTAGGGTCAAGACCGTCGACTGCATCGAAGGCGAGAACGTGATTACGCCTCGGGGTCTGTTCGGCCGCAAGGCAAAGCCCCCGGTCAAAACCGCAGGCTGATTACGACCAGTACATTCACGTCGTGCTCAAGCCGGGGCCGATCACGCTGGCAATCTGCGCGGCCGCGCTGGCATTGGCCGGACGGCGATTTCGCGGCCGGCGCTTCGCCGGGCGCTAACGGCGCATTGCGCTTTAGCTGCTTGCCGCCCCCTGGCACGTCGCTTGTCGCGGCGGGTACGATGGAGTCGTTTTGACAACGGTCTCTTCCGAGCGTTCGTTCATGATGCAACGCGCCCATCCGACCACGGGGTTTGGTCCCGACTCGCCGCACCATGCGGCCGAAACCGCGACACTGCTTTCGTTCGCCCACGTGACGAAGTTCTATGGACCCGTGATCGGAGTGAACGATATCAGTTGCCGCGTCGGGCCGGGGATCACGGGATTGTTGGGGGCCAACGGCGCGGGCAAGACCACGTTGATCAAGCTGGCCAGCGGCCAATTACGGGCCAGCCAGGGGAGCGTGCGCATCGCGGCGCACGACGCCTGGAGCACGGCGGCCAAGCACCACCTGGGTTACAGCCCCGATTTGAACAGCTTTTACGAAGAGATGACCGGACGCCAGTTCGTGTACACGATGGCCCGGCTGCATGGGTTCTCGCGGGCCGAAGCACGCATGCGCACCGCGGGCGTGCTGGAGGAAGTCGGCATGGCCGACCGCGCGGGCCGGCGGCTGGCCGGATGCAGCCACGGCATGCGGCAACGGATCAAGCTGGCCCAGGCCCTGGTCCACGACCCCTGGCTGTTGCTTTTGGACGAGCCGCTTTCGGGCATCGACCCCGGCGGGCGCCGCGAGATCAACGACCTGTTGTTCCGCCTGGCCGCGCAGGGCAAGACGATTTTGATTTCCAGCCACATCCTGGTGGAAATCGAGCAGCTTGCCAGTTCGCTCCTGATGATGTCGCGGGGACGGATCATCGCGTCGGGCACTTTGGCCGAGGTCCGCAACCTGCTGCAGTACCGGCCGATGGTGGTCGAAATCGTGGCCGAGCCGGCCCGCCGCCTGGCGGCTTTGTTGACCGAGAACCCCGACGTGCAGGGCGTGGAAATGCGCGAGAGCGGCTTGATCGTGCGCACGCGCAATCCGCTCAAGTTCTTCACCCAGGTGGGCGATCTGGTTTGCCGGCACGGCATCGACGTGCGCCGCATGCAAACCCTCGACGCGGGAGCCGACGCCGTTTTCGACTACCTGGAGCAGGGCCGGCCATGAACCTTGTGCGCGCCTGGTTCACGTTGGCGTCGCTGACGTTCCGCCGGCTGTTGTGGTCGGCCAGCACCGCGATGGTCATGCTGCCGCTGGCCGGCTGCCTATTGTTCGTGTTGCGGCGGCACTATCATCGGCCCTCAAGCTTCAGAGACTTTCGGGACTTCAGCGAATTCATGATTCTCGTGTTCGCGTCGTTCGTCGTGCCGATTTGCGCTTTGGCGTACGGCACGGCCAGCGTCGGCGGCGATCGCGAAGACCGCACGCTGGTGTTCCTGCTGGTCCGGCCAATTCCCCGGGCCCTGATCCTGCTTGCCAAGTTCACCGCCACGGTGCCGTTGGTCCTGGGACTTGTCGTGGGCAGCTATTGGCTGTACTGCCAATTGGCAGGCGACGTGGGACAGATCGCCTTTTCGCTTTATCTGCCCGCGCTGGTCTTCATGACTCTGGCCTATGTCAGCCTGTTCCATTTGTTCGCCGTGACGTTTCGCCATTCGACGATCATTGCCCTGGTCTACGCGCTGTTCATGGAATTGCTGCTGGGCAACATCCCGGGCATCGTCAAGCGCGTGGCGGTGAACTATTACGGGCGCTCGATCATGTACGCGGCCGGCGCCGACGAGGGACTGCCGGCGCCCGATCCCCAATGGTTCGAGCCGCTGTCGGCCACTACGGCCACCTGGGCCTTGGTGGGAATCGCCGTCGGCGGGCTGGCGTTGGCGATCGTCATTTTTTCGCGGCGCGAGTATCGCGACTTGACGTAAGGTGTTGGATCGCCGGGTACGATGCCATGCTCACGCCGCGTGAGCATGCCGTCTGGGCCGTCACGTGATGAGCTCGCGTGGCACCGAGTCTCGATCGATAGCAATCGGATCGTCGTAGCCGGTTTCCCAAGCGCGGCAACTGGACCAGGGCCACGAAATTGCCCGAGGGCGAACTATATTCCCAAGGGAACTATAAAGGGGACGCAAACCTTTTTTAGGCATGAACAAAGGTTTGCGTCCCCTTTTAATTACTTTAATTACTTAATACACTATTCGACGACGTCGACGGCCCGCACGCGATGCACGAGCGCCGCCAGCGACACGGCGCACAGCGAGCCCAGGATCGCCAGGGCCCACCAGGCCAGCTCGGCGTCGATCTCGCGGCGAAACGTGCCGAAGCAAAGCTGGCCCACCAGCCGCATGTCGCGCCAAGGGTCGAGCAGCCGCCAGGCCTCTTCGTGCGTTTCGCGCAGCAGATAATCGCCCAGCCGGCCCAACAGCAAGAACAAACTGGCCCAGGTGATCGTGATCGGCACGATCCGCTGCAGGTAGGCCGAAATGGTGACCAGCAAAATGCTGTTGACGACGCAAATCACCAGGCCGAAGGCCAGCACCGAAGCCACGACGCGCCAATGGTCGATCCAATAATCGGTCGAGGAGGTGAACATGCCGTATTCCAGAAACAAGAGCAGCGCGGGCACGATCGTGAGGATCGACACGATGGCGCTGACGGCCAACAGCTTGCCGATGATGTAATGGCGCTTGTCGATGCGACGAGCCAAATAGAACGGCAGCGTTCGCAGGCGAAAATCCGATCCGACCAGCAGGCTGCCGGAGAAGGCCAACAGGATCATCACGATCACGCTCTGGCCTTGGATGAACGTGATATAGCCGTTGTCCTGGTTGGCGTCGGCGTTGGCGCTGAAACCAAATCGCTGGAGCATGCCCTCGCGCACGTTGGGCGGCAGCGCGAGCTGGGTCACCGCGTAGATAATGCTCCAGAAGGCGAGGAAACGCAGCGCGCCCAAGCCCAGCAGGAACCAGTAGAACTTGTTGCGAAAGACTTGCACGATCGCCACGCGCACGATCGCCAGGCACGCCACCCACGGCGTTTGCAGCCGGCCGTGCCAACCACGATAACGGGCCTGGTCAATGTCCAAGATTCGTCCGCCTGTGCGCTTGAAAGGAACTGCATTAACGGGTCGCGGCTTGCCTCGCTTGGGAACGATTAGGCGCTCCGCTGGTGGTCTGAAACTATCCAGCCCCGAGGGAAGGGGAC
>JBGQHN010000111.1:0-12255 GCA_041497975.1 Planctomycetia bacterium
ACCCATTCTCGCCGTAAAAGGCGATGCCGAACATCGAGCCTTCGAATCCGTGGCGATGCCAGTTGCGTCCTTCCCAGGTGATCGCCTTATCGCCGAAGTCGTACGTGACGACATGCGTGTCGGGCGTCTCTTGATCGTCATCGAAGAAGTATTTGCCGCCGCCGGCGGTCACGCGGCGTGGATAATCCACGCCCAAGCCCCAGCGACAAATGTCAAGCGAGTGGATTCCGTTGTTGCCCAGCTCGCCGGTTCCCCAATGCCAGAACCAATGCCAATTGTAGTGCACCACGTTGTCGCGATACGGACGCTCGGGCGCCGGGCCCTGCCACAAGGCATAGTCCAGGCCTTCAGGCACCGCCGCGGGCTTGCCCCGGCCGATGGGCTTTCGATCGGCGTTGTACCAGCCGCGCGAAAACAGCACGCGGCCGATCTCGCCCGCACGAAGTCGATCAATGGCCTCGACGACTCCCGGCATGCTGCGGCGCTGGGTGCCCAACTGCACGACGCGCGCGTGCTTGCGCGCGGCGGCGACCATTAATTCGCCTTCGCGCGGATTGTGGCTGGCCGGCTTCTCGACGTAGACGTGCTTGCCGGCCGCGCAAGCCAGGATCGTGGCCGGCGCGTGCCAATGGTCGGGCGTGGCAATCACGACCGCATCGACGGCCGGATCGTCAAGAATCCGCCGCAAGTCGGTCACCCGCCGAGTCGAGCCGCTTTGCTTAGCGGCCACGGCGCTTACGGCCTTGTCGATCGCGCGCTCGTCGACGTCGCAGACGTACGCCACGCGGGCGCCGCCGATACCGGCAAAGCTCGCGGCCAACGCCGTGCCGCGGCCGTTAGTGCCGATAACGCCCAACACGACCGCGCCCTGCGGGCTGTCGGCGGCGCCCAGCGATCGCGCGGCCTTGGCCGTGGCGATGGCCGCGCCGGTCAGTGCTGAATGCTTGAGAAACGCGCGGCGTGAAGTCGACGTGTTCATCGGTGGATTCTCGAATTGTGCAGGGGGGGAAAGCAGTATCCCACAGCTTAACCGCGTGCCGACAAGCCGTGCAAGTTTCTCTCGCCGGCCGCTCTGGGCCTTCGAGAGTGCTTGGCCCGCTCGCGCTGCTGCGCCGGGCAATACTTTTGTCCGCATCTCTTGGCGGCATGCTTGCAACAATAGGCGCGACGTCAGCTTACAAGAATTGGGACGTCCGGCACCCGCGTGAATCGTTGACATTCGTGGCCACGCGCTCATACCATGGTGGTTACTTGACCTGAGGCGGCGAGCAATGGGTTCGAAGGTCTTAAGATGATGGGAGTACGATCGGGCCGCAGGGCCCCGGGCGCAATCGTTTACTATGCAGCCTGAAGAAAGCATCCCCTCGAGCCAGCCGCCATCGCCGGTGGCGAGCGGCGCCATTAGCCGCCCCGAAGTCGCGGCCAAGGAGCCCCGACCCGCACATCTGAGCGGCGCCACGGATTTGGGCAGGCCGACGCCGCACCATCGCACGTTTTGGCTGTGGGTGATGTGCCTCACCGGCGTGGACTACTTCAGCACGCTGGGTTATCAGCCTTCGGTCGCCTTTGAAGCGACCGGCCTTTTGGCGCCCTTGGCCACCGTGGTCCTGGTGATGGTCACTCTGCTCGGGGCCGTGCCGGTTTACTCGCACGTAGCAGCCTGCTCACCCAACGGCCAGGGTTCCATCGGCGTTCTGGAACGCCTGGTTCATGGCTGGACCGGAAAACTCATGGTGCTCGCGCTATTGGGGTTTGCGGCCACCGATTTTGTCGTCACCAAAACCCTGTCGGCGGCCGATGCCGCGGTGCACGTCCTTCACAACCCGTTCTGGCGCCACGTGCCGGACTTTGTGCAGGCGTGGGGTGAAGACGGACAGCGCATGGCACTGACAATGCTCTTGCTGGTCATCTTGGGCGCGAGTTTCATGCGCGGCGTGAAAGAAGTGATCGGGCTGGCCGTGGTCGTCGTGTGCACCTACCTGCTGCTCAATTTGATCGTCGTTGGCAGCGGGTTGGCATACTTGATGAATCACCGAGAACTAATCGACGCCTGGCGCGAAAACGTCGGCGCGGGGCATTGGCATATCGCGCACGCTCCGCTCGCCGGACACGATACCTGGACCATCGTGGCGCTCAGCGTTTTATTGTTTCCCAAGCTGGCGTTGGGCTTGAGCGGCTTCGAGACCGGCGTGGCCGTGATGCCGTGGATCGAGGGGGCGCCGGCGGACACTGCGGAGCATCCGACCGGTCGGATTCGCAACGCCCGAAAGTTGTTGATTACCGCCGCCTTGATCATGTCAACCTTCCTGCTCGGCTCGGCCCTGATTATCGTCACGCTGATTCCGGCGGAAGAGCTGTCCGAATCGGGTCGAGCCGCCGATCGGGCGCTGGCCTTCCTGGCGCACGCCCAGGGCCCGTTTGCCATCAACCCCATGTTCGGTGAAGTGTTTGGAACGATTTACGACGTCAGCACCGTCGTGATCCTGGGTTTCGCCGGGCTGAGCGCCATGGCCGGCTTGCTCAATCTCGTGCCCCAATATTTGCCGCGGTACGGCATGGCGCCCGAGTGGGCGCGTGCCGGGCGCCCGCTGGTGCTATTCTTCACGGCCATCAATTTGCTGGTGACTTGGATCTTCAACGCCGACGTCGAGGCCCAGAGCGGCGCGTATGCCACCGGCGTGCTGGTGTTGATTTCGAGCGCTTGCGTGGCCACGGTGATCGACCATTGGCGGCAGGGCAGCGGCCACTGGCTGGTCCGCACCCCGTGGTATTTCGTGCTGGTCACCGGAGTGTTCTTCTTCACCACGGCGGCGAACATGATCGAACGGCCCGACGGCATCAAGATCGCCAGTTGGTTCATCATCGCCATGGTCTTGGCTTCGTTCGGATCGCGGCTCAAGCGGAGCACCGAGTTGCGATTCAAGGCCTTCGAGTTCGCCGACATGAGCTCGAGGTTTCTCTGGGACAGCTTGAAGCACCTGGAATTTCCGGTGCTGGTGCCGCACCGGCCCGGGCGCCGCGAGCTGGACCGCAAGGAAGCCAGCATCCGCCGCCGCCACCGGCTGGGTGACGACGTGCCGATCGTCTTTATCGAAGCCGAGCTGGGTTATCCCAGTGAGTTTCAGCATAGTCCGTTGATGGAAGTGAAGCAGGAGGATGGGCGTTTCGTGATCAGCGTCAAGCGCTGCGCCTCGATCGCTCACGCCATTGCCACGATCGCCCTCGAGCTTTCGCGCGTTGGCAAGCCGCCCGAAATTCACTTCGGCTGGTCCGACGAAAACCCGCTCGCGGCCAGCATCGGTTTTTTTCTGCTCGGCCAGGGCAACGTCCCTTGGCGGGTTCGCGATTTGATCCGCAAAGCCGAACCCAACCCGAAATTCCATCCGAAAGTGATCATCGGATAGGCGGAACTTGGCCGCGGCGCGCCGGATGCGAATTGCCAAGTCAAGCACCGTCGATCGCGCCGATCCCCCACTAACCTTTGAGGAAGGTTTATCACGATGGCCGATCAACGATTGCGGGCGGGCGCGGCGACGAGCAATATTTCGCCCCCGCTGGGCGTGTCGCTGAACGGCGGCATGCAAGACCGCACGGCCAGGCATATTCACGACGAGCTGCATGCCCGTGCCCTGGTTTTGCAGAGCGGCGATACGAGCCTGGCGATCGTGGTCTGCGACAGCTGCATGCTTCCGCAGGCAATCTTGAACCGGGGCAAGCATTTGGCGCACGGTCACACGGGCATTCCGATGGATCGGATGCTCATTTCGGCCACGCACACCCATTCTGCGCCGACGGCCGCGGGGGTATTCCAAAGCGAGCCCGATCCCAAGTATTGCGAGTTCCTCGCCGGGCGAATTTCCGATTGTATCCGCCGTGCGGTGCGCAACCTGGCGCCGGCCCGGATCGGCTGGGGCGTGGGGCGCGAAGCGACGCAGGTCTTCAACCGTCGCTGGAAGATGCGCGACGACGTTGAGCTGGTCGATCCGTTTGGTCGCAAGGATCGCGTGAAAATGAATCCGCCTGTTGCCAGCCCTGAGCTGGTCGAGCCGGCCGGTCCCGTGGATCCCGAGGTGGGCGTGTTGGCGGTGCAAAGCGCCGAGGGCCGCCCATTGGCCCTGTTGGCCAACTATTCGCTGCACTACGTGGGCGGGACGGCGGCGGACGACGTCTCGGCCGACTACTACGGAGCATTTGCCGACCGCGTGCGGCACGTCCTGGCCGCCGATGGGCTCGATCCGCCGTTCGTGGGCATGATGTCCAACGGCACGAGCGGCAACATCAACAACATCAATTTTCGCGAGAAGTCGGAATCGCGTCCCCCGTACTCACAGATCCGCAAGGTGGCCGAGCTTTTGGCCGCCGAAACGGCCCGAGTGGCCGGATCGATCGAGTATCGAACGCAAGTGCCGTTGGCGATGCGCGAAGCGAAATTGCGGCTCGCGCGCCGACCGACGCCGAAAGACGAAGTGGCTCGCGCCAGGTTTATCTTGTCGCAAACCAAGAACGGGCGGCTCGATCGCGTTGAAGAGATCTACGCCCGCGAAACGGTGCTGCTCAACGAATATCCGCCGGTGGTGGAAACGATTGTGCAAGCGCTGCGCATCGGCGACTTGGGCATCGCCACGTCGCCCTGCGAGACGTTTGTCGAAACGGGCCTGGCGATCAAGGCGTCCAGCCCGCTGAAACCGACGTTCACGATTGAGTTGGCCAACGATTACTGCGGGTATCTGCCGACGGCCGAGCACCATGCGCTGGGCGGGTACGAAACCTGGCGGGCCCGCAGCAGTTTTCTAGAGATCGACGCTGAAGCCAAGATTCGCGCGAATCTCTTGGAGCAACTCAACGAAGTGGCCAATGCGTAGGACCGACTGAACGGCGCCGCCAGCGGTACTTGCCAACAGAATCATTCGCGCTTTTTCTGTTCCATCTACGCCAACTGGAGCTTCTCCGGCGCGCGAGGGCGGGGTTTTCCGCGACGCGTATCGAATTGGTCGATCTTAACTATTCCTTTCGGAAACCGGGCGACGACTTCAAGCTCGCCGCCCAGGGCTTTGACAATCTTTCGCAGCGTTGAAATCTGCATGTCCTTCTGCTTTTCCAGCTTTGACAAACTTGGTTGCTTCATGCCCAGGGCGTCCGCAACCTGACGCTGGCTTTTTCCGGTCAGTGCCCGCAGCTCGCTCAAGAGCAATTCCCCAAGCAATTCCTGAGCGCGGCGAGCAGCCTTCTCCCGCGTTTTTTTCGCGGTCGTGCGTCGGACCAGTTCGTCGAACGATTTAGCCATATCACTTCTCCTTCCGTTTCCGGTTCGCCCTCAGCTTCGCCAGATGGGCATCAAACAGCCGATCGGCCTTGTCGATCAATTGCCTGTAGAACCGCTTTTGGCTGAGGCCCGCCTTGTCGCCAGCAATCAGCAGGATGCCGACGCGTTCGGGATCAAACGCAAACGCAATCCGCAGGACCTGTTCGGCGGTATCGGCGCGAAGTTCCTTCATGTTGGTGTGTTTCGAGCCGTTCAGCGTATCGGCGTGCGGCCGACCAAGCTTCGGGCCAAGCAGCTTCAAAAGCTCGACTTTTGCGATGATTTCCGCCTGGGCATCCCGGCCCAGAGCGACAAACCACTCATCAAACTCATCGGTTGTCGCAACCCGCCACATCAGGCAATCATAGCCTATAGGCTATTCCTGGTCAATAGCTTACAGGCGATATAGATTGATCGTGTGGGGTGCGCTGACCATGCGTGATGCGGCGCGCTAGAACCGGTTTCCCTTGGTGGCCAGCTTGATGCGCACCAGGTACATGTCCGCCATGATGTAGAGCGTGCCGCCGTCGTCGCCCCAGGCGCAATTTCCGGTGGCCTGGCCGGTTTCCAGCGTGCCCAGGTGAGTTCCATCGGACGCGAACACGAACACGCCGCCGGGACCCGTGGCGAACAGGTTGCCCGCGCGGTCAATTTTCATGCCGTCGGGCAGGCCCTTTTTGCCGGCCTTGGCCTCGGACGTGGCGTCGAAGAACACGCGGCCTTGGCCCAGCGTGCCGTCGGCCTTGACTTCGAAGGCCTTCCACACCGCGGCGTCCGGATCGGATTGGGCGACATACAGCGTCTTCTCGTCCGGCGAAAACGCGATGCCATTGGGGCGTGTCAACTCCTTGGTCAGCAGCGTCACCTGCCCGTCTTTCGAAACGCGGTAAACGCCGCAAAAGTCCAATTCGCGCCGCGGGTCGTCAAAATTCTTGGGCAGTCCGTACGGCGGATCGGTGAAGTACATGTCGCCGTTGGATTTGAACGTCACGTCGTTGGGACTGTTGAGCCGCTTGCCCTGGTAGCTGTCGACCAGCGTTTTCTTGCCGCCGTCTTTCTCCAATCGCGACACGCGCCGATCGCCGTGCTCGCAAAAGACGACGCGCCCTTGCGGGTCGAGCGCCAGGCCGTTGCTGCCCGGTTCGGCGCCATAGTCGACGACGCCGGTGTAACCCGAGGGCTTCATGAACAAACTGATCCCCTGGCCCTCCTTCCACTTCATGACCTCATTGCGCGGAACGTCGGAAAACAGCAAGTACCCGCCGTCCTTGATCCAAACGGGTCCTTCCGACCAATCGAAGCCGTCGGCAAGCTGTTCCATCTGCGCGCCGGGCGGCACGAGCTTGTCGAGCCTGGGGTCCTTGCGGACGATGTTGCCGAAGCTGGCCTTGTTGCTCGTTTCGGCCGAGAGCGCAAAGTGGCCGCAGAGGATCGTCAGGGCCAGCGTCAGCACGAGAGCACGAAGGGGCCGTAAGCGCGACATGTCAACAACCTCCCGGAGCAATTCACGGATGCAAGAAGGACCGCCAACGTGACACTACGCTAGCCGGACCAAGCGCGCAGCGTCAAGTATTTTTGCCGAGCAGTTTGCGGATGTGAGGCAGGCAGCCGAACAAAGCGCCGGCGGCCAGCCCAACTCCGTGCGCCCAATTAGCCACGTTGCCCACGGCCCCGGTCAGGCACAGGGCAAACCATCCAAGCATCCAGAAAGCCACGTCGGGCCGCAAGTACAGTCCCGAGGTCGGATCGAGCCGGCCGCGAACCCAGGCATAGCCGAACAGTCCATACACCACGCCCGACATTCCGCCGAAGGCTGGTCCGGACATGACGTACTGCGCGAAGTTCGACGGCACCGCGATGGCCAGGACCAGCAGCGCAAAAAGAATCGAGTTCAAGCGGCGTTCAAGCAGGCTGCCCAAATCATAAAGCCACCACATGTTGAACAGGATGTGCAGCGGGCTGAAGTGTAGAAAGATGGGCGTCACGAGGCGCCAGACCTCTCCCTGTTGGATCTCGGGGAGCGAAAACAGCAATTCGTTGGGGGACACCTGCAACACGCCCAGATAAACCAGCGCGCAAGCCGCGATCAAGAACACTGTCGCCGGGCGGCGGCGCAGGGGACTGGTCCATTCGTTGCGCATGTCGACATAATTCTTCTGCGCCTGGCGTTTCTTGTCCGCGGCTTCACGACGGGCCTGCCGGGACGCGTGTTCGGCATCTCGATAGCGCTGGTCGTCGGGTCGGCGTTGAAATTGTTCCAGTTCTTCCTTGCTGCGCGGAATCTGGTTTTCGTCGTGAACCCAAACGGCCCAGGCGTCGGCCGCCGGCTCGACCTTCGAGCTGATGCCCAGCGAGAGCAGATAGTTGACAAAACGCTCGGCGTCTTGCTTCGTAATGAGGGTGCCGGCTTGGCGCATGGCAGATATCGTGGATTGTTGGGTTCAGCTACCGGCGAAAAGAAACGTTTGCGGATTATGTGATTCGTTCAGGACACGACTCGCACGTGCTGGATGCCGTTGGCCACCATCCATTCCAGCCACTTCTCCTGTTCCTCGCTGATTTCGGCTTCCGCCTGGTTTTCGCTATCCAGCGGCGAGACAAGCGTCAGCACGCCGTCTTCGAGCCAGCGCCTGGCGTCTTCCAGGCTGACCCAAAATTCGCCGGCGGCCAACAACGGGGCGCCGCGCTCGCCGGGCGGGGTCATGAAGTAGGCGATGTCATGCTTGAACCGCGGGGGCATTTCAAACGGCGCCAGCTCTTCTCGACCCACTGCGTAGACTCGCATCGCCGTATGACAGCCCTCTCTAGCACGCGTGCTTCCGACCTAGCTTACCAAATGTCGCTACGCATGACCACGACGACGCGTCGTACTGTTCGCGCGGCTGGATGTCCAGGAGTCGGCATGGACCCATCCGGGGCCGCCCGTGTACACTCTCGCGGTTTACAACATTCCTGCTGGTCGGCAGTCTGTTAAGAGTAATGATGTCGCAAGCGCACGTCTGGGCGGCCGTATTGATTTTTGTTGGCACATACGGCGTGATTGCCTTTGCCAAGGTGCCCCGGCTGCCTTTCGATCGGCCCGGCGCGGCCGTAATCGGCGCGGTGCTGATGGTCATTTGCGGAGTGCTGTCGTTTGACGAGGCCTGGCGAGCCATTGACTCGCGCACCATCGTCCTGCTGCTGGGCATGATGATCCTCAACGTGTTCTTGGAGGAGAGCGGGTTCTTCGAGTTGGCTGCCGCGGCGGTGCTCAACCGCGCGAGTTCGCCATTACGCCTGCTGGTCGGCGTGAGCTTGCTGACGGCCGTATTGTCGGCCCTGTTCCTCAACGACACGGTGTGCCTGATGCTGACCGTGCCGCTCTTGGCCGTAGTGCGCGCCGGCGGTCTACCGAGCGCGCCGTACTTGATCGCTTTGGCGATGAGCGCCAACGTTGGCAGCGTCGCGACCGAAATCGGCAATCCGCAGAACATGTTGATCGGAACGTACAGCGGCTGGAGCTACGGACGGTTTCTGTTGTGGATGGCTCCCGTGGGGCTGGCCAGCCTGGCGGCACTGGTCTGGATACTGATCCTGTTCTACGGTCCCCAACTAGGGGCGATCGCGCGCACGGGCCAATCGTCGACACAATGCGAGCCGCCGCGAGTCGATCGCGCGCTATTATACAAATCGTTAGCCGTGATGTTGGCCGTGATCGTGGCGTTTGTCGGCATCGGAGACTTGCCGTTGGTTGCCATCGGCGGCGCCGCCGTGCTATTGATCATCTCCGGCCGTTCGCCCGCCACGATTCTTGGACGGGTCAACTGGGTGCTGCTGGCGTTTTTCGCCGGCTTGTTTGTCGTGGTCCACGGGCTGGAACAAACGGGGATCGTCAACGACTTCGCACGCGCTGTCCAGCCGATGTACGGATCAAGCCTGGCGACTCAAGTCCCCGTGTTCAGCGCCGCGACGGTCCTGGCCAGCAACCTGGTCTCGAACGTGCCGTTTGTAGTGCTGGCTTGCGATATCGTGCCGACGCTCGTCGATCCGCACTTGATGTGGCTTGTTTTGGCCATGGCCAGCACGCTGGCCGGCAATTTGACAATTCCCGGATCGGTGGCGACCTTGATTGTCCTGGAATCCGCCAAACAACACGACCCTGGGCCCGAGAACTCGGTCGGGTTTCTGGAATTCCTCCGCGTGGGCATCCCCGTCACGATAGTGACAACGTCGCTGGGCGCGCTGATCCTGGCCGCCGAGCACTGGCTGATGCAAAGCGCACCCTAGCGGCGTCTACCTTACGAATCTGACGGTATCGCTGCCGAAAGCCAACACATCGAGCGAGCTTTCGGGCCGTCGAACTTATTTGGCCGCGCTTTGCTGCTCGTCGCTAAACGTCTTGCGGATCATTTCGCGCAGTTGCGCCACCGTGTCCGCGTAAGCCGGATCTTTCGCCAGATTTTTAAACTCTCGCGGGTCCGTATCGTGATCGTAGAGCTCGACTCCCTTGCGGCCGTGGTCCCATTCGGTATAGCGCCACCGCTCGGTGCGAACGGACCGTCCGGGAAATCCCTTGCGCTGGACTTGCGTAAAGGCCGGCCGGTCCCATTTCGCGGCGGGATTTTCCAAGAGCGGTCGCAGGCTCACGCCCGCCAGATTCTCCGGACGCGGCGCGCCCGCCAGGTCGGCCAACGTGGGATAGATATCGATCGTTTCCACGATGCGCCGGCAGGCCTGACCGTCGCCCTTGGCGCGTGGCGCGGCAATGATCAGCGGCACGCGGGCCGATTCCTCGAACAGGCTTTGCTTCATCCATTGCCCATGCTCGCCAAGCAAGTAGCCATGGTCGCCCCACAGCACGACGATCGTATTGTCGGCGAGTTTCAGTCGATCCAGCGCGTCGAGCAGCCGCCCGACCTGCGCGTCCATGAACGAGATCGAAGCGAAGTAGGCCCGCGTGCACTCGCGACATTGTTCGTCCGAGAGACCATAGTTGTTCGGGCGGATGTTGATGGCCGGTTCAGGAATGTCGTCGTGGTCGTCGCTGGGGTTGGCGGGCAGCTTGATCGCATCGAGCGGGTACATGTCGAAGTATCGCTTGGGGGCCACATAGGGCGTGTGGGGGCGATAGAATCCGACGCCCAGGAAGAACGGTTGCTTGCCGCGCGATTCGAGCAGTCGAATCGCCTCGGTGGCCGATTTGCCGTCGGTCTGTTCTTCGTCGGCGCCGTCGGCGGCGTAAAACGACATGGCCGATCCCAGCCCGCGCCCGGGCGTGTAGTTGACGACTTTGTTTTCTTCGTCCTTGTCGCGTCCGCGCGGATTGACGACCTGCTGCCACGAGCGCGGATCGTCCAAGCCGCTCGTGCCGATCTGCCCGGGAACGCCGTAGTGAAATATCTTGCCCACGCGGGCCACGAAGTAGCCTGCGCGCTGGAATGCCTGCGGCATGGTAATCGCGTCGGGCAAGATCGTGCGGAAGTCGGTTTGCAGGTCGAAGACACGCGTCGTGTCCGGTCGCTGGCCGGTGAGCAGCGACACGCGACTTGGGCTGCACAACGGAAACTGGCAATAGGCCCGATCGAATCGCACGCCGCGCGCTGCCAGGCGGTCGATGTTGGGAGACTTCACCAGCGGATGGCCGTAGCAACCCAGCGAGGTGTTCAAGTCGTCGACCGCGATGAACAGCACGTTGAGCTTCTCGGCGGGCGCGGCGCTGAGCGCACTAGCGAACACGGCGCTGGCCAAAAACAACGCAAGCCAAATGCATCGATTCATTGTCCAGTCTCCAGGGTGCCTGTCCCAATTTTTCAACAGGCAGCTACGTCGGCCAGGGAGGATACAACGAGTAGCCGCTGACGTTGACTTCAATCTTGAATAGCGTTTTGCCGGCCGTGACGAACAAGGTTTTGAAGTCCTTGCCCGCGAACGTCAAATTGGTCAGCACGTCTTCGGGAATCGGAATCCGGCCCAACAGTTTGCCCGTTGGCGAAATGACGTGGATTCCCGTTCGCACCGCGTCGGTTTCGTGGGGGCTGCGCGCCTTGAGCACTCCGGCGGCTACCCACAAGTTGCCTTCCCGATCGAGCCGCATTCCATCGCCGCCACGGCCCCGGCCGAAGTCGAACACCAGTCGTTGGTCGCTCAAGCTGCCATCGTGCAGCACGTCGAAGGCCCAGATCTTGCGGTTGCCGCCGCTGACGCTGTGGCTGTCGACGACGTACAGCGTCTTATCGTCCGGCGTGATTGCCAGTCCGTTGGGGCGCCCGATGTCGGGTTGCGAGACAACTCGTCTTACGGATTGGCCATCGATGCAATACACGGCCTCGCAGCCCATCTCCAGGCTATCGCGGTCGATCCAGTAATACGGATCGGTAAACCAGATTCGTCCCCGATGATCGACGACGACGTCATTGGGGGCGTTATAGCGCTTGCCCTCGAAGCGGTCGGTGAGCACCTCGACCTGGCCGGTCTCCAAGTTGGTGCGCACGATGCGCCGCCGTCCGCCGGTGCCGAACTCGGCCCCCTCGCAGCTAATCAGCCGGCCCTCGGCGTCGAACGTATTGCCGTTGGTCCGTCCGCTGTCTTCGCGAAAGACCGACAGCCAGCCCTCGCTCGACATTTTCAGAATGCGATTGCCGGCAATGTCGCTGAAGTAAAGGTCGCCGCTGGCATGCCAGGCCGGTCCTTCCAAAAAACAAACGCTGGCCGCCACCTTGGCTTTCGCGTCAGGGTTGACCAGTCGGGCGGGTAGACCGACGTCTTGCAGGGACACGCGTCATCTCCGATGTTGGTGCTGACGGTTAAGCGCGCAATCGCGCGGAAGTATGGACGGTTGGCGAGTCACCAATCTGTCACGACTTGCCGCGAAAATCAAGCCGCCGGACGGACGCCAGCTCTTGCACGAGGGCCGCCGGGTCGCTGATGATGGACGTGCGTCAGGTTCGCGTTCCGATCGAATAACCCGACTCGTG
>JBGQHN010000112.1:0-12249 GCA_041497975.1 Planctomycetia bacterium
CCGGCGGCGCCGGAAGGCGGCGGTGGAGGTGGCAGCGATGGCGGCGACGCTGGCATCGCCTCGGCCTTAACCGCGTCCGCTCCGACCAGCTCGGAAGCCCGGATACCCAGGTGGCTGGGCCTGCGGCTGGATGAAGTCGATCTGAACAGCGACCGCGTGGCCGAGGTGTTCCAGCGTCTGCATGACTTCAACACTCCCACGGCACGCAAACTACTCGTGCGAGCCGACCGGATGGCCGACGCGTTGGGGCTGGATCATGAACTTTTGGACTCGTTGCTGGCCGACCTGGGGCTGGAATAGTTCACCCCCGACGGGGTATTCGGTCTGGACTCGATTGCCGGCAAATCGCTAGCATGGCCCCTCTTTCCTGTGGGTCAAAAGGGCCGGCGTCTTGTCCATCAAGCCAAATCCGTCGCTGGGCGCTCACGCGACGCCGGCCGGCGCGCTGGCCGCCCCGCAGGATCGCGAGCCGGGTGCCCATAGTGGGCTGCACCGAGCGGCTTGGATCGTTGTGCTCGCGACGGGATTCGCGATGCTCTTCCCGGTTACGTTGTTGCGCGGGATGTCGTTGGACGGGCTCATCTACGCCACAATCTCACGCAACATGGCCGTCGGTATCGGCGACGTCTGGCATCCTTTTTATACCCAGACCGTGCTCAATCCTTATCACGACTCGCCGACGGTGGCCTTTCTGCTGGAATCGTGGTTCTTCCGCCTCTTCGGCGACCGTTGGTGGGTCGAGCGACTGTACTCGGTGCTTACGGTGTTGCCGACCGCCGGCCTGCTGGTCTTCATTTGGCGGCAACTCCTGGCACAAGTTCCTCGGCTGCAAGGATTCGCCTGGTTGTCGATAACACTGTGGGCCGTGATGCCCAGTTGGTTTTGGATTTACCGCCACAACTATCTGGAAAACACGATGGGAATGTTCACGGCGCTGGCAGTGTTTGCGTCGCTGCGGGCGATGGATGACTCGCGACGGTGGATTGCCTGGACGGCGGTGGCGGCGTTGGCCATTACGGCCGCGACGGGGACCAAGGGACCGGTAGGCCTTTTTCCGCTAGTGACGCCGGCGATCGCGTGGTTGACCATCGGCCGGATACGTTTTGGCAAAGGCCTGCTGGTGCAGATCACGCTCTTGCTTTTCTTGGCGGCCGCGATCGGTCTGGTATTAGCGAATCCCGATGCGCGCGAATTCATTTCGGCATACCTGCAAAAGCAAGTTGTCAGCAGCCTGGAAGGCGCGCGGGAAACGACGGATTCGAGTCTCGGGCGATTCCACCTTGCCTGGGCCTTGTGCATCGATTTGCTACTCAGCGCTGTGATAGCCGGGGCGCTGGTCGCGTGGAGGCGTAGTCACCGGCCGAGCGTTGCCAGCGATGGACTGCTCCGGCCCGCGGCGTTTTGCTTGTTGACGGCGCTCAGCGCGTCGCTTCCGATCATGATCAGCCCCAAGCAATCCGCTTTTTACGCGGCCCCCTCGTGGCCGTTCTATACCATGGCTTTGGCGCTGTGGTGTCTGCCCGCAGTCGCCTCGCTGGGCGAACGATGGATGGCCGCGGCCCGATTCGTTCGATCAGCCAGGCGAGTTCAGGTGGTCGCCGCGGGCAGCATGTTGTTGGTTGTTTTCCTTTCGCCGCTGTGGGTCGGCATGACTTTCCGCGACGAAGAGTTGATCCGCGACGTCGAGCGTCTCGGTCAGATCGTAGGACCTCATACTACGCTCGACATCGGATCGGCCTTGGAAAAAAAATGGTCGCTGCAGGCCTATCTTTACCGGCAGCATTACATTTCGCTCGGGCGGGCCGACGGTAAGCCCCTCTATCGACTCGAATTGGCGGCCCACGATGAACCATCGCCCGGCTATTTGCTCGAAGATGTCGGGCTCGAGCGTCTTCGGCTGTACAAACGTGCGGACGTTGCCGCCTGGCGAGCTGACGGCCCGCCCGCCAAGTAACGCGGTCAACTCGTGGCGGCGATAGCTTGCTGGCATGTTGCTTGCATCGCCCAGCCCAGCCGCCAGCCGTTCTGCGGGAGGGGGCATGAGGGCCAGCGGCCGAAAAATCCTCCCGCGACTGGCGAATGACCTTGTCGGCCGGCCGGCTCTTCAGTAGAGTCCCGCCCTCTTCACTTCTCAAAACTCCGGCGTCTTCGGAGAGTCTGTCATGCACCGCGTCAGCGCACGTCTATTCCTCGCAATTGCCTTGCTCGCGGCCGTCGCGAGTCGCACTGCCGCCAGCGATGGCGAGGAGAACCCGTTTTCCGACGACCCGATCCTGACAGCCGGCTCGATCGTTCGGGGTCAGAATCCTCCCCCGCCACAGATGAGAGTGGCGCAGGGACTCGTGCCCCAGCCCGATCCTTACTATGCGCCGAGCGGCGTTTGTCCGCCGGTTTGTCCTCCCACGGTTTCGCCCAACGGCACCGTGTGCTTGCCGCCCATGGATCCCTACTCGGCATGTCCTGCTCCGGTAAGTTGTCCTTGGCAGCCGTTTCACGTGGGAGCGTTCGGCGAGTTTCTGTACTTGCAGGCCCGCAATGCCGACGTGCCGTTCGCTGTGCCCCAAAATGGAATCGTCATCCCCGGTTCCGTGCCGACGGGCCCGGTGGGAGTTGCCGACCCTGGTTTCAGCCCCGGATTTCGCGCAGGTGGCTTCGTCGGCTTGGGATCGGAATCGCGCGTCATCGGTACGTATACCTGGTATCACAGCACGACCAACACCACGGTCGACGCGACGGCGCCGAGCGTCATCAATCCGTTGACCCTCTTTCCTTTCACGTTCAACGCGGGTTTCACGGCACAACAGGCGACCGCCAACTACCAAGTCGATTTTCAATTGATCGACGTCGATTACCAGGTCGTTGCCGAATGTTGCAGCCAATACTGGTGGGGATACTCGGGTGGTGCCCGCTATGCGCGGCTGACCCAAGACTTCACCGCGAATTATCCGTTCGCTCCGCCCGACGGCAGCACCAGCCTGAGTACGACTTCGAGTTTCACCGGCGTCGGCCCGCGCGCGGGGTTGGAGGGAGAACGGATGTTGTTCCCCAGTTGCGGATTGCGTGCCTACGGCAAGACGTCGGCCAGCTTCCTGGTGGGAAAATTCAATTCCTCCTACCTGCAAACCAACCAATTCAACGGCACGGAAGTGAATACTTCATTGAAACAGGACCGCATCGTGCCCATCCTGGATTTCGAGCTCGGGCTCGCCTGGCTTAGCCCGCGCGAACACGTGCGCATCTCGGGCGGCTACCTGGTCTCTGCCTGGTTCAACAGCATCACGACGCCCGGGTGGATCGACGCCGTGCAAAGCGGCAACTTCCAACCGGGCAGCGACACGATCACGTTTGACGGCCTGACGGCCCGTGCCGAAGTGCGCTTCTAAGGTTGGGTCAAACTTTTGCCCGGCCTCGCGGCGGCCCATCGTGGTTATCGCTCACCCAGACGCCACTCGCCAGGCGTTGCTCGCTGTCTGAGGCGGCGCAAAGTCGCCTCTCGGTCGAGCGAGCCATGCGTCATCGTTAACGCCCGGATTCTCCGGGCTCCGCCGAATTTTCTTGACTACGGCGGCTCTCCCAACTAGCCTAGCGCGTTGGCCTGAACACCGTATCTTTTTTGTAGGCGGCGTAGCTGGCAACGGCCCGCGCGCATGACGCTGCGCGTCAGATTGACTTGCGAGGGGGGATCAGCTGTGGGCCAGTTCGCGGCCAAATTGCGCCCGCGTCGACGGGGCATGCTTCGCCCTGATGCACCAAATTATGAGGGCAGAGCGATCGCGCTGGGCGACAATTTTCGCCGCTTGGTCGCGGGGCCGCCGCAGTTTGATGTCTGGCAGCGTCAAAAGTTGCCGAACCGGCTTTTCTTAACAACTGTTAGAGACATTTTTTTCGTGATGATCGCTCACGCCGCGCCAGGTTGTTGACTTGCCCCCATGGGCGTGATAGGACCGATGCTGGTGAATAAATGGCGCTATTAATTCGATCGTGCGGGCTGGATGCGTGGTGCTCCACGCCATGCGAGTCACGCAGTCGTTTGAAGGACGTTACGTGATTGCCGATTCATTGCCGGTCACTGCCGTTCGAGCGCGAGAAGAAAGTTCCAGCGCAACCGCGCCAGTTCTTTTGCCCGAGTCGCGCGCGGGGCGCCGCTGGTGGCTGTACGGCACGATCGCGCTGGTGATTAGCGGGGCCGCGATCACGGTCGTCACGCGCTGGATGACGTATCGCATGGGCCACGTCATTTCACACACGGCCACGGTGCAGGGCATCGTCAGTCGTCTTGGTCCGCGCATCGAAGGACGCGTTGCTGAGTTCCATGTGGGTCCGCGCGAGCGCGTGCGGAAGGGCGACTTGCTGGTGACCATGGATGATGGACATCTGCAGGCCGCGGTCGCACGGTGGGGCGAGGAATTGAAGTGCGCTCAACAAACACTGACCGTCGAGCAAGTCCGCCTGGAGCACGACAAGGAGATTCTGAAGTTCGAGTTGCAGCAGGCACAGGCCGAATTGGAAACCGTCACGGAGACGCGCGCCGCGCACCAAAGCAGCGTCGACCATTGGCAAAAAGAGCAGGTCCGGCTCGATTCCGTGAAAGTTCCGTATCTTGTCGTGGCCGAGGAAAGCATCGTACGCCGGTGGCAACAGCAGAAGGCGCGGCTCGAAGCGATCGGCCAGCGGGGTGTCGTCTCGAAATACGAGGTCGACAATGTCGCGGCCGAACTGAGCAACGCCCAAGCCTTGATGCACAACGCCGAGGACAGACACCAGAGCGAACGCCACCTGGTGGCTGCGGAGTTGGAAGAAGCCCAGGCGCTGGTGCGGCAGACCGAGGCCCAGATTCGGGCCAACGGACACCGCCGCGACGTCGTGAAGTCACGCATCGCTGCACTTCGCATCAGCGAACAACAAATCATCCTGCTCGAGCGGCAAGTTGACTTGGCCAAGGCCCAAAAGGCGGCCGCCGAAGTAGAGCTGGAAGCGGCCCGCCTGCGGGCGCCGGAAGACGGCTGGGTTGTGGCGCGCAACGTCGAGGTGGGCGCTTCGATGAAAGTTGGCGAACCGGTCATCACGCTGTGGTTGCATCAGCAGCTTTGGCTGGAAGCCTGGGTGGACGAATCGCGCCTGGCCGACGTTCACGTCGGCGCCGAGGTCGACGTACACTTGACGGCGTATCCCAACTCGCTGCTGGTGGGTAGGGTCACGGCCCTCGGCGTGGTCGCCGAACCCGCCGCGATGCACGTGCCAATTAACCCCCAGGCGCCGCTCGCTGACAATCCGATTCAAGTGGCTGTACAAGTCGAGTTGCCCCAGGGCGACGCCCGCGTCATGCCCGGCCTTTCGGCCGTGGTCGGAATTCGCACGGGGAGTCCCGCGGCGACTCAACCCGCGACCGAAGTCGTGGTGCGGCACGAACCGATAGCGCTCGATGCGCAAGAATAAAGAGTGAGTTGGAAGCTTTCGTGGAACAGAGCAACTGGCAAGCGTCCGGCGGCAAACGCCGCGCCGCCGCGACGCGGGTAGGTTTTTCGAGGTCCGTTAACGATTTAAACGACACTTGAAACTCGGGCGACGGACCCGCCTGCACTCCGACCAGGGATGGTGCCTTGATCACGGTTGCTGATCCCGATGGCTCCTTGGACAGCGAAGACTGTTGCCGATTCGCCGCGCATGCGCTCCGCGCCGGCATCTCTCGTTGCTCTGCTTCCCCGGCCTGCGCGACCGCGTTTTCGCCGCGGCGCTTCGCGCCGCGTTCAATACCTGGTAGCGGCGCTGCTCGCCGTGGCGGCGATGCTGCTGGCGTACTACCTGTTGCACATTCCTCGGCCCATCGCGCGCCAACGCGAGTTTCTCATCGCCTTCGGCCTGATCGGATTATGGCGCTGGGGCTGGGCGGGGCTGCATTACGTGCGGGCCATCGTCTATCGCTACTGGATGTATCCGCGCTTGCAGCGTCGGGCGCTGCGCGCGCAACGCGCACGGGGACCGGTTCGCGAAGTCGTGGTTTTGGCCACCACCTACCATGAAGATCCTTGGATAACGCGGACCGTATTCGAGTCGCTGTTTGCGGAGCTGGCTTCGTTGGAAGGACTGCCCACCCGCCCGCGCGTGGTTGTCGTCACCGGCGGAGCCGACGACGACGCGGCGGTCGAGAAGGCCCACATCGCCAGCCTGGCGGTCAAACGCCGGGGGCTCGTTCCCGAGTTGCTGCTTTTGCACGGCACCGACGGCAAACGGCCGGCAATCGCCAAGGGTCTTCGCGAACTTGCCGAATGGGACTTGGGGCCGGACAGCGTTGTGCTGCTGATGGACGGCGACACGCAGTTGCGTCCCGGCTTGTTCCACAAGGTGCTGCCGTTGTTTCGGCTGCCCGAGGGTTTCGCGGCCGTCACGACCAACGAGGACGGCTACACCGACGGTCCGGCCTGGTTCTCCGAGTGGATTTCCTTGCGGTTCGGCCAGCGACATCTCTCGATGTGCTCGTTGGCTCTCTCTCGCAGGCTGTTATGTCTCACCGGCCGGCTCTCGGCGTTTCGCGGCGACGTGGCTACCGACCCCGACTTCCGCCGCCAGATTGAGGTCGACCGGCTCGACCATTGGCTGTATGGCCAGTTCGAGATGCTGTCCGGCGACGATAAAAGCTCGTGGTTTTATCTGGCCGAGCGGGGCCAGCGGATGCTGTACGTGCCCGATGCGGTGGCCACGACCTATGAAGTCGTCGAAGTCACGGCGGGCCGTCGGGCCATCGCCAATCTCAACCGCTGGTCGGGCAACATGCTGCGCAATAGTTGGCGCGCGATCCGACTAGGTCCGTGGCGCATGGGGATGTTCCCCTGGTTGTGCCTGATCGATCAACGGATCGCGATGTGGACCTGCCTGATAGGTCCAACCGCGGCGATGCTGGCCGCCTTGGCCGGCCGTTTCGAATGGGTGGCCGGCTACCTGCTGTGGGTAATCGTGAGCCGCTCGCTGCGCGTTGCCGCGGCCTGCCGCCATGGCCGCCGCGTTTCCGCATGCTATGTTCCGGCTCAGTTTCTGTCGGAATGGGTCGGCAGCCTGGTGAAGCTGTGGGTGATGTTTCATCCCGTGAAACAGCAGTGGTTCAATCGCGGACGCCAGTTTCTGGACGCTTCGCGGCAAGCGACGCATCGCAATCTGCGCCGGGCGCTGGCCTATTATTTGTTGGGAATCAGCTGCGCGACGTTCGCGTTGATCATCGCCATGTACTTGAATTTGATTCCCTTGTGGCGCGAGTTGCCGCTGGCCTGGCGCGGTCGAGCGGCATCCGTGTGGCGCGTCGATCAAGGCACGGCCGCGCCGGAACGTCGTGAACTGTTTGGAGCGGAGTAAGGCATCGTCGTTTTCGTTCTAGCGATTCTCCCTGCGGCACCTTGCGAGCTCTCACATGCGGATTAGCGTATTTGGACTTGGTTATGTAGGTTGCGTGAGCGTTGCTTGTCTAGCGCGCAACGGTCATCGCGTCATCGGCGTCGACGTAGTGGATTCGAAGGTCGGCGGTCTCAACGACGGGCGCGCATCGGTGGTGGAGCCTGGCATCGATTCAATCCTGGCCGAGGCCCATCGCCAGAAACTTGTATCGGCCACGCTCGATCCGACCGCCGCGGTGATCCAGACGGACGTGAGCCTGATTTGTGTCGGCACGCCGGGGCGACCAGACGGGACGCTGGATATGACCTGCGTTGAAAACACGGCCCGTCAAATAGGTTTGGCGCTGGCCAAAAAGTCGCAGCGGCACCTGGTCGTCCTGCGCAGCACCGTGCCGCCCGGGACCGTGGAACGGCTCGTGATTCCCAAGCTGGCCGGCGCCGCCGGACTGTGCTCGGCGCCGTGGGACGTTTTGATTGTGCCCGAATTTCTTCGCGAAGGTTCGGCCGTGGCCGACTATCTCGATCCGCCGCTGGTCGTCGTGGGCAATGCCCAGGGCCGGCCCGACGCCAACGCGGCCGCGGTGGCCGAGCTATTGGCGGTCGATCCCCATCGCATCCGCTGGGTCCTATATCGCGAGGCCGAGCTGCTCAAAGCAACGTGCAATACCTTCCATGCGTTGAAAGTGGCATTTGCCAATGAGGTGGGCGCGCTGTGTTCGGCGCTGTCCATCGACGGCGGGTCGCTCATGAAGCACTTTTGCGAAGATCGCAAGCTCAATATCTCCACGGCCTATCTCAAGCCGGGCTTTCCCTTCGGTGGATCGTGCCTGCCAAAGGATCTCGAACACATCGTGTCGCTGGGATATCAAGTGGGCGTGCATCTGCCGCTCTTGTCCTCCATCGCCGCCAGCAACGACGAGCAAAAGAAAAGACTGCGCAATCAAATCCAACTGAACGGTTACCGCCGTATCGGCCTGGACGGGCTGGCGTTCAAGCCACTGACCGACGATCTGCGGGAAAGCCCGTTGGTCGAGCTTGCGGAGTTTCTGATTGGCAAGGGATGCGATCTCAAGATTTTTGATCCCGCGGTCGACGCCGCGCGTCTCAAGGGGGGCAACCGCAAGTACATCGAGAATCACATTCCGCACCTGGCCAGCCGCCTGGTCTCATCGTCCGCGGACCTGTTGGCCCATTCAGAAGTGGTGCTGCTCACGCGGTCGCATAGCGAGCTGCGCGCTCAGGCTGAGAAAATGACGCACCCGCCGCTGATGGTGGATTTGCTGCGGTCCCGCGCGAGCGGTCCGGTTCAAGAATTTGGCGCGCGCTCCACCAGTGCTGCTGAAGCGCCGCGCGGCATGAAACTTACTTTACCTGAAGTTGGAACAAAGAAAGATGAAGATGTTGTTCGCACGAGTATGGCGGTCGATCCAACGGTCCTGGTTGTCGACGCCGCGCAGTAGTGCCCCGCGCCGGCCGGGCCGAACGATCTCGCAATTGACGCTGCTGGAACCGCGGTTGTGCCTGTCCGCCGGCAGTCCGTCGGCCGATCCGGTCGTGTCGCCGCTGATCCATGTCCCCGCCGCGATGCCCCTGGTGGCCGCCGCCGCGGAGAACTTTCGCTTTGCCTCGTCGACCAACACGATCTATGTGACCGGTCCGGTCACGGCGACCCTCTCGGACGTGCATACGTTTCTGCCCAAGGCGCCCTTGGCGCTGGTGGATCAGGTGCTGCAAGTGTGGCAGCTCGACGCCAACCTGATCCTGCAGGACGGCGCCACGCTGCAACTGCACGGAAGCGAGGTCGGCGGCGACGTCGACCAACTGCGATTGCGAAGCAATAACGTGGCTGACAGTACTACCAATTACGTGGAGTTGCGGGCCGACTGGGGCAATTTGGACATTCGCTCGACCAAGATCACTTCCTGGGACGCGGCCGCAGCCGGGCCCGACACCGAGTATGAACTGCTCGGCCGCGCTTATATCCGCGCACGATCAAAGTTGGCTGCCGACGGCGTCACGCCGCTCCAGTCGCGGATGGATGTCGTCGATAGCGAAATCGCGTACCTGGGTTTCGATAAGGCGGAATCCTACGGGTTGGTTTGGAAGGTCGCCGGAACGACCAGCGGCATCCTGGGCCAGGTCGACGTGTTTGGCGACGTTACCGACAGTTTTCTGCACCACAACTACTTCGGAATGTACACCTTCGGTCATTTCGGCGGCCAATGGACCGGCAACGAAGTGGCCAACAACGTGAAGTACGGCATCGATCCGCACGATGACTCCGACAACCTGCTGATTGAGGGCAACTACGTCCACGATAACGGCACGCACGGTATTATCGCTTCGCAACGCTGCGATCACGTCATCATCCGCAACAACATATCGTCGCACAACGCCGGAAACGGCATCATGCTGCATCGCCTGTCGGACGATGGCCTGATCGAGGGCAACACGACCGAGTTCAACGGCGATAGCGGCATCAGCCTGTTCGACAGCCACCGCACGATCGTTCGCGACAACATCAGCCGCTTCAATCGCCGCGGATTTCGCTTGAGCGTCGGCACGTCGGACAGCGTCATCGAAGATAACACGCTTTCGTTCAACACCGAGCGCGGCATGTATACCTACTCCGGCACCGATCTGCCCGCGGCGGGCGACGGGCGGCCGAGCCAAAACACCTTCCGCCACAATCGCGTGGAAGGGAATGGCACCGAAGGCATGTACATCGAAGACAGCGTGGGCACGATCGTCGAGAACAACGAATTCATTGCCAATGGAATCCTGACCCTTCGATTCCTCGAAGGTGAAAACAACATTTTCCGCGACAACACCGTGCCCAACGACGTCGCGCTGCGCGTGACGGGGTCGCCCGATCATCCCTCATCGGCAATCGTCAGCGGTCAGCCGCGGCTCAACGTCAAGCTCGACGAGTTCAGCACGATCGATTTTGTCGACGCGCAGGGAGCCGCGTTTGAGACGACCGGGGTCGGACCGGCCAGTGTCGTGACACCCACGGGCTCGAAGCTGACGCTCAACTTCGCCAACATGGGCGGCGATAGCCTGGTCACCACGGTTGGGCTGAAGACGACCATGCCTAGTGGACAAGTCGCGGTCGATCCCTTGTCGTGGGAAGCGACCGGACCATCGCTCAAGGAGTTCACGGCACAGGCGGCCGCCGCTGGCCAGTCGGCCCAGTTCGTGGTGAGTGGGCTGACCCCCGGCGAGACTTACGTCGTGTCTCGCAACGATGCGGCGATCGGCAATTCCGTGGCCGACGTCGACGGCCAGGTGACGCTGACCGCCGCGTTCGATTCCACGGCGCTGGCGACGTTCCGCTTGCAGATTGACTCGCCGCCGACGCCACCCCCATCGCAGCCAGGCGTGATTGAAGGCGAAAGTTTCGCGCGCCGCACCGATGGCGCTCCGTCCGGATCGAGCACTGCCTATCGATGGTTCAAGGTGACCGGCGAAACGGGAGGGGCCGGAAGTTTCACCGGCGCCACGGGTCAGTATGTGCAGGCACTGCGAGCCTCGGACGCGACCAATGCCGGCGGCAAAAGTCTCACCGCGCCCAGCAATCCGTCGATCGAGTTCGACGTCAACGTGACGACGGCCGGCAACTATCTGTTGGACGTGCGCGCCGCGGGATTGGGCACCGGATCGGATTCGCTGTGGGTGGAAATCCTTGGCGCAACCTCCACGGCCGGAGCCGGCCCGAGACAACTCAACACCAGCCGGAACGGCCAATTCGCATGGATCGCGGCTAGCACGTGGAACCTTGCGGCCGGACAGCACACGATTCGCATCTCGATGCGCGAAGCCGGAGCGGCCGTGGACGCCGTCCGCCTGGTGGGTGATGGCACGGCCACGCCGCCACCCGAGCCGCCTCCTTCGCAGCCGCCCACCTTGGTTCCGGGCGTGACGGAAGCCGAGAGCTATACGCGTCGCATCGACGGGCCGGCGGCCGATCCTTACCGTTGGTTTGTCGGTCCTATCCAGACTGCCGGCGCGGGCACCTTCACGGGCGCGACGGGCCAATACTTGCAAGTTCTGCGCGCCTCGGACGGCACCAACGCGGGCGGCAAGAGTCTCACCACGCCCGGCGAGGCACGCGTCGAGTACGACATCACCGTGTCCACCGCCGGCATTTATCAGCTCGACGTCCGCGCGGCCGGTTTGAGCGCCAGTTCCGATTCGCTGTGGGCCGAGGTCGTCGGCGCGACGCGGGCGGGCGGCGCTGGTCCACAGTTGTCGACCAACACCACGGGCCAGTTCGCATGGATCAGCGCGGGCCGCTGGAACCTGGCGGCTGGCGTGTACACCATCCGGGTATCACTGCGCGAGGCCGGCGTCGGCCTGGATGCCATTCGGTTGGTCGCCGCGCCGTAAACTCGCTGACGCCTCCGCTGGCGGCTTAGCGGCGTGCGATCGAAACAGCGCTCGCGGTCCAACTCTGCTGCGCGCTCCAGACCGTTTCCCAAACCCTCGCGGCACTCGCGATGGCCAATTGCGACGGTGCCGGGCTGATCGTGGCCGTGGCCGACGGCGCGGGGACCACAACGGTGGGTGCAACGGCGGTCTGAGCAGCGGCGACCGCCACCGGCGCCACCGCGCGCCCCAGCACGTCCACTTCCGTCAAGCTATTCCATTGTGATTCGCTGTTACCGCGGCCCACGATGCGGACATAGCGGCCCGTAACGTCGGCGAAATCGAAACGCTGCTTGGAGTCGGTCTTGCCGCTTGAGGTAGCCTGGAGAACGCGCGTCCACTGGACGTTGTCGTTCGATACCTCGATGTCGAAATAGGCCGTGCGCTTGGTGCCCTGGTAGAAGGCGATGTCCAAGGCATCCAGCACCTGGGCGCTGCC
>JBGQHN010000113.1:0-12223 GCA_041497975.1 Planctomycetia bacterium
ACAGCCTCCAACGGCGAGAATAAGTCGGTGCTGTCCCAGTGCGCTCCTGCCGGGCCACCAGGCCGAGGCAAAATCGCGCGAATGCGTTGTTCGACCAGGAAAGCCAAAGCCGAAGACCGGCAACGAGCGCACGAATTTTTTTTCGCTTTCGCGTCCGCGAAGGGTGTGCGCCGCTGCGCGCCGATCCGTCGCATGCGCTGCGCCTCACGGCGTAATGCCATACTGCTTGATCTTATAATACAGCGTGGCCCGACCGATTCCCAACAGCCCGGCCGCCTCCGGCACGTTGCCGCCGGCGCGGCGCAGCGCTTCGGTGATCAGTCGCTCTTCCCAATGCTTGAGCTTCAGCGATTCCAATTCGCCGCCGCCCGGCTCTTGCATTCCCAGGTCGGACGCCTTAATTTCCGAGTCTTCGGCCAGCACCACGGCGCTGTCGATCACGTTGCGCAGTTGGCGCACGTTGCCCGGCCAGGCGCAGGAGAGCAGCATGTCGCGGGCAGACTTGGAAAGTTTGAGCCCCGGTCGGCCGTGTTGGCGGCGAAAGTGATCGAGAAAGAAGTCGACCAACAAGCCGATGTCCTCGCCCCGCTCGCGCAGCGGCGGCGCCTTGAGCGTGAACACGGCCAGGCGATAGTAAAGATCCTGGCGAAATCTTCGTTCGCGGACGTACGCCGACAGGTCCTGGTTCGTGGCCGCGATCACGCGCACGTCGACCGAGACTTCCTTCTGCGCCCCGACCGGAAGAAAGGGATGGCCCTCCAGAATTCGCAGCAGCCTGGCCTGGCCTTCGAGCGTCATCTCGCCGACTTCGTCGAGGAACAACGTGCCCAGATCCGCCTGTTGAAAAAACCCAATGTGGTCGCGATCGGCTCCCGTGAAGGAACCGGCCTTGTGGCCGAAGAGCTGGCTGTCCATCAGGTCGGCCGGGATCGCGGCACAGTTGACGCACAGCATCGGCCGATCGGCGCGCGGACTGGCCTGGTGCACGGCGCGGGCGATCAGTTCCTTGCCGGTGCCGCTTTCGCCCGTGATCAACACGCAGCCGCTGGCGCGGGCCATGCGGTTGATCTTGGACTTCAGGTCCAGCATGGCCTGGCTTTGTCCGATGATCTCGCCGCTTTCGGGCAGCTTGGCCACCAGGTTTTGATAGTCGGTGCTCAAGTTTCGTTCGCGCCGCGCGCGCACCAGGGCGATGGTCGTGATGTTGGCCAGCGAAATCGCGAAGTCGAAATCCGACTGGCGAAAGCGGCCGTGCTCCAGGTACGCGTGGATGGCGCCCAGGACCGCGTCCTCGAACACCAGCGGCACGCACAAGGCGTCGGCAAAATGCAGCAAGCTCTCGGTGGGCTTTCCAGCCCGCCCGTTGGCCACCCAAATGGCCTGCTTCTGCTGGCAGACCATCTCGGTCAGCGTCTTGCTCAGCGTCATGTGACGCGTGGCCTCGGGTGGTATTACCAGCCGGGGGATCAGGTCGCCTTCGTCACTGAACCACAAGAATCCGGTAACTGTCGCGCTCGTCCACTCCAACAGCAGCTCGAGCGAAGCTCGCACCACTTCGTCGGGCGAATCGCAGCCCAACAGCGTGACGCTGAATTGATAGAGCAGGGGCAACTCCGCCGCGCGCTGCGAGTCGGTCATCGCGTCCAGCACTTCCTTGCCCAATGGCCGCGAGCCGATCGACTGGTTGCGGATGACGGTTTCGGTCAGCTTGCCGTCGGATCGCGAGTCGATCGTGGGCGGCTGATCGGTGACGTGAAACTCGAATTCCGTGGATCCGACGCGCACTTTGTGGCCGTCGTCCAACACGGCGTCGTCGATCTTCTGATCGTTGACGTACGTGCCGTTGCGACTGCCGGCGTCGCGGATTCGCCAGGCATGGTTGTCTTGCACCACCACGGCGTGCACGCGCGAGCAAAGCGGGTCGCCCAACGTGATCGCGCACTCCGGATCGCGGCCGATGCGATTCTCGTCCGTCGGGTCGAGCAGAAAGCTGACGCCCGCGCGGCTGCCAACCGTCATGGTAAAGTAGATGTACACGGGCGTAAGTCGCGACTAAGACGGTGGCGATTTGTAGGAGTTCGAGGGTGTCGCCAGTATAACACGCACCGCGCGCCTGGCGGTACCACTACCGGCGTCGCATTGTTTCGCGCGTCGGTCGGGGCATACAATGCACTTGCGTGATAGACTCGGCCTCTTGCGGCTCGTCGCCGCGCAACGCGTCGTTAACGGCCAAATCGCATGTCGGCCCACGGATACACTTCAGCATTCCAGCGCGATCACGGGTTGTTGCTGGTCGGGCATGGCTCGCGGGAGCAGGCCGGCGTTGACGAGTTGCTGGCAACCGCCGGGCTCGTCGCTCAAATGGCTGGAGAATCGCCTCTGGAGAGTTGTTTTCTGGAATTCGCCCGGCCGACAATCGCTGATGGTTTTCGGGCGCTGGCCGCCAGAAACGTGCGGCGGATCGTGGCCGTGCCGGTCATGTTGTTTGCCGCGGGCCACGCGAAACGCGACATCCCCGCCGCGCTTGCCGCTGTCGCCGCCGAGTACCCTCAAATTGCCTTCGCGCAGGCCGAGCACCTTGGCTGCCACCCAGACCTGCTTGCGCTTTCGAAATTGCGTTACGTCGAGGCGCTGCGCCCCAGAGCGGACGTTGCTGCCGAAGACACCGCGTGCGTGATGGTCGGGCGCGGCAGCCGCGATCCGCTGGCCACCGCCGAGATGCTGCGATTCGTCCAGTTGCGAACTGAAATGGCGCCGGTCGCAAACGCCTGGGCATGTTTCCTTTCGATGGCCGAGCCCTCGCTCGAAGACGTCCTCGACGCGGCGGCCAGTTGCGGTGCCAATCGCATCGTCGTGCAACCGCACTTGTTATTCGACGGAGTTCTGTCGGATCGCCTGAAAGACACAGTCGATCGCTACGCCAGGCGTCACCCACAAGCAGAATGGCTCGTTGCGGCGCACCTGGGGGCGTCGGCGCCGTTGGCCGAGGCCATATTAGATCGGGCATCACGTGTTATTGCTCGAAGCGGGGGAGTCTGATGTTCGGATTGCACCGGTAGTACGTTTGAGATGGGCGCGGATTCGGCCGATCAATACACTTGAGGAACCAACTCTCGAATCTTTTCGCGGTTACTGTCAAGCATTAAGACTCCGTAAGGAACACGAGTTGCTCCCCGAATTTGGCAGGTAAACTGCCGTCAGCGCGACCCATGAGTGGCTCGTGGACGTAGCGAATCTGGAAAGCGCAATCGCCTTAAGGAGCATAAGTTCGGTGCGCAGGGCGCGCGGGCGATGCCGCGTGATCGGAAAATGCTGATCTTGCATTGCCGGCCAAACGCGTATACTATCCGTTTAACCCGTTTCGTTTGCGGCACTTAGGTTTTATAGAGAATTCCCAGAGGGGAGAGCATGAGCCGTTTCACAGCTTTGTCGAGCCGTTTGGTTGGCCCTCGAATCTCTTGCGCACTGCTAGCGATGGCTGCCTGCGGCGTGGGGCTGGTGAGCGTCCGGCTGGCCTTGGGCGAGCCGATCGGCCCGAAAAGCGAGGATCGGCAGATCACGCGGAATATAACGAGGCTGATGTCGAGCGAACACCTGACGCGGCATCCTCTGGACAACGAGATCAGCAGTCGCTGGATGACCAACTATCTGAAAATGCTTGATCCGCGCAAGGTGTTCTTCAGCCAGGCGGACATCGACAGCTTCATGGACTACCGCGAGCAGTTGGACGACATGGCATTGCGCGGCGATACGACGTTCGCTTACCAGGTCTTTCAAAAATTCCTGGAACGCATCGACAGCCGAGTGAAGCTCGTCGATGAATTGCTGACGATGAATCACGATTTTACGGTCGAAGAGGATCTGGTGACCGACCCCGACAAGGTGTCGTACGCCAAGAACGACGCGGAAATGCGCGATCGCTGGCGGAAACGGGTCAAGTATGAATTGTTGGAATTGGCCAGCGACAAGAAGCTGGAGGGCAAGGCCGCGCAGGAAAAAATCTCCAAGCGCTACCATCAGCTTGCCAAGCGCATGAAGCAGACCGACCACGATGAGCTGCTGGAGATGTATCTGACCGCCATGACCACGGCCTATGACCCGCATACGACCTACATGTCGGCCGAAACGCTTTTGAATTTCGAAATCCAGATGCGGCTGAACCTGGAAGGCATCGGCGCGGCGCTCGAAGCTCCGGAAGGCGAGACGGTGGTCAAGAAGATCATTCCGGGCGGCGCGGCTGCCAAGGATGGCCGGTTGAAGACCGACGACCGGATCGTCGGCGTCGGCCAAGGCACCGACGGCCCGATCGAGGACGTCGCCGAGATGAAGCTCAACGACGTCGTCAAGCGAATCCGCGGCCATCAAGGGACCACGGTCCGCTTGAAAGTAGTTCCCAAGGGTGAGACCGAGGCCAAAGTCTATAACATCGTGCGGCAGCAAATCGAGCTGACCGACAGCGAAGCCCGCAGCGTCATCCTCGAAGCCGGCAAGAAGCCGGACGGCTCGCCGTACAAGGTGGGCGTCATCAATTTGCCCAGCTTTTACATGGACATGAGCGGCGCCAAGAGCGGCCGCGACGACTTCAAGAGCACGACCCGCGACGTGGCGCGGCTGCTGAAGCAATTCAATGCGCAAAAGGTCGACGCGGTCGTGATCGATTTGCGCCATAACGGCGGCGGGTCGCTCACCGAGTCGATCAACTTGACCGGGTTATTCATCGACACCGGTCCCGTGGTGCAAGTGAAAGACTTCGACGGGCAAAAGACCCAATACGAGGACACCGACCGTGGACTGGCCTGGAGCGGACCGCTGGTCGTGCTGACCAGCAAGTTCAGCGCCAGCGCCAGCGAGATTTTTGCCGGCGCGATTCAAGACTATAAGCGCGGCCTGATCGTGGGCGACGCCTCGACGCACGGCAAGGGCACGGTGCAAAGCCTGCTTGATTTGGGCCAGAAGATTTTCCGCGGCCTGCCGAACGCGCCGCAGATGGGCGCCTTGAAAATCACCATGCAGCAGTTCTATCGGCCGGACGGTGACAGCACGCAAAGCCGCGGCGTTCTGGCCGACGTCGAGTTGCCGTCCCTGACGAACCAACTGGACGTCGGCGAGTCGAGCCTCGACTTCGCGCTGAAGTTCGACCACGTCGATCCCGTGCCGTATCACAAGTACAACTTGATCGACAATCGCGTTATTGAAGAATTGAAGACCCTGTCGGCCGAGCGCCGCAAGGATTCCAAGGACTTCCAAAAAGTGATGCGCGAGATCACCCGCTTTAACGAGGCGAAGGAGAAAAAGCGCATCTCTCTCAACAAAGAGAAGTTCATGGCGGAGAAGGCCGAATTGACCGCCGAGAAACAAGAGGAGAAAGAGCTCGAGGAATTGAACGACCCGGATCGCCCGGTCGTGAAGCGCGACTTTTACTTCAACGAAGTGCTGGCGATTGCCGCCGATTACGTGGGAATGCTCAACACGCCGCGCGCCGCCACGGTGGGTAAAAGGTAACGAGACGTAAGTCCGGCCCGCTTTCGCGTCACACGGATTCCTTCCAAGGCGGCCGCCCCGCCAGGCGCGCCAGCTTAACTGAGCGGGATGCGCAACCGGTCGTAGGCCAATTCCATGCCCTCGGGCAGCGCGGCGTTTGTCGCCGCGTGCTCCAGATCGTGCGACATGTGCGTGAAGAAGGTTCGCTTGGGCCTTAGCCGGGTGGCTACCTCCACCGCTTCGGCCAGGCTGAAATGCGTCGGATGGGGCTTGTGCCGCAAAGCGTCGAGCACCAGCACGTCCAGACCTTCCAGCAATGGCCAGCTTTCCGGCGGGATGCCGTTGGTGTCCGTGCAATAGGCCACGTTGCCGAAGCGGAAACCGAGCACCCGGAACTTGCCGTGTGCCAGCCGGATGGGAGTCACGCGTTGGGCCAGGATTTCGAACGGCTCGGTCGTGATGCGCGTAAATGCGATTTGCGGCACGCCGCCGCCGTACATTTTTGCCTCGTCCACGAAGGCGTAATCGAACGACTTGCGGATCCGCGCCTCAACCTGGTCTTCGCAGTAGAGCGGCATCGAATGGCCCAGATAGTAGGGAAATAGCCGCAGGTCATCGAGTCCGAAAACGTGATCGGCGTGGTCGTGGGTAAAGAGCGCCGCGTGGACCAGTCCGATCTTCTCGCGCAAAAGTTGGGTGCGCAGGTCGGGCGGCGTGTCGATCAACAGGTTTCCGCCGGGCAAGCCCAACACCAATGCGCAGCGCAAGCGGTTGTTGCGAGGATCGGCGCTCGTGCAGGTTGCGCAGCCACAACCGATGACCGGCACGCCAATAGAAGTGCCGGTGCCGAGAAATATCATCTGCCCGCGCAGGTCGGAGGTGTCGACAGCTTTGCTCAATACAGATCTGCGAGTATGGACCAATCCCGAGAGACTGGAATGCTTTAGGATGACCGGAGGTATCAAGAGCGGTCCGCGGCGCCGACGGCGGGGGGCGAACCGTTCGATCCGCTTGGCGGCTGCTGCGAGCCGCCTGCGAACAACCGTTATTGACCCTCCGTAATAATCGTTATAAATTATGGTGCTTGTGAATCTTACGCCTTTTCGACATTCGCTCGTTGCACGATCCGAGCGCTAGCGCCTTCCTCGCACGCGCTAGGATTACACCGGCTAGGACGGGTCCCAGGTTGCCTATGGAACTGCTGGAACGTATTTGGGAAATCATTGGCGGCTTCTTTACCGCGCTGGGGACGGGGTTCGAACGGGCGATCACGTCGCTGTTCGGCTCGTCCAATGCCAGATATATCAAGAAGTTACAGCCCAGGGTCGAGGCAATCAACGCCTGGGAGCCAAAATTCCAGGCCATGAGCGACGCCCAGCTGAAGGGTCTGACGGCCGTGTTCCGCAAGCGGCTGGCCGCCGGAGAAACGCTCGACGATCTGTTGATCGAGGCCTTTGCCGCCTGCCGCGAGAGCGGACGCCGCCATTTGGGGATGCGGCATTACGACGTGCAAATGATGGGCGGCATGATCCTGCACGGCGGCAATATCGCCGAAATGGTTACCGGGGAAGGCAAAACCCTGGTGGCCACGCTCCCGGCCTTCCTCAATGCCCTGGCCGGCCGGGGTGTCCACGTCGTCACGGTCAATGATTACCTGGCACGCCGCGACATGGAGTGGATGGGCCCACTGTACATGGGCTTGGGCATGACCGTCGGCAATATCCAAAGCGGCATGGACTCGGGCGAGCGCCAGAAGTCCTACGCTTGCGACATTACCTACGGCACCAACAACGAGTTCGGCTTTGACTACCTGCGCGACAACATGCGTCCGGCGGCCCGCGACGACGAACGCTATCCAAAACACATGCAGCAGGCCCAGGGCAAGCTGTACTACGCGATCATCGACGAAGTCGACAATATTCTGATCGACGAGGCCCGCACGCCGTTGATCATCGCCGGACCGGCCCACGACGACGTCAGCCGTTATGGCCGGGCCGACAAGATCGCGCGGCAATTGCAAAAGGACGTGCATTTCGAGGTCAAAGAAAAGGAGCACACGGTGCACCTCACCGACGACGGGGTGCGCGCGGCCGAGAAACTGGCCGGGGTGGAAAGCTTTTACACCTCGGGCAACATGGAATGGCCTCACTTGATCGACAACTCGCTTAAGGCCCATCACCTGTACAAGCGCGACGTCAATTATGTCGTGATGGAACAGGAGATCATCATCGTCGACGAATTCACGGGCCGATTGATGCCCGGCCGCAACTGGAGCGACGGCTTGCACCAGGCCTGCGAGGCCAAGGAGGGCGTCAAGGTCAAGGAAGAGAACCAGACCCTGGCGACGATCACGCTGCAGAACTTTTTCAAGCTGTACGAAAAAATCTGCGGCATGACCGGCACGGCCATGACCGAGGCCTCTGAGTTCTGGAAGATTTACAAGCTCGACGTGATCACCGTGCCGACCAACCGGCCTCTCAAGCGGACGAACAATCCGGACGTCATCTACCGGACGGAACGGGAAAAGTTCAACGCGATCGCCGACGAGATCGAGCATCTGCATCGGTGGGACGTCGTGCAGTTGAAGAACACCGACGTTGTCGGCACGCTGGTCAAGCTGGACGATAAGACGGTCGAATTCCAGCCGAAAGACAAGAAAGAGCGCGAAACGATTCCCGTGGGCGACATCGTGGACATGCAGACCCGCGGACGGCCGGTGCTGGTCGGCACCGTGTCGATCGAAAAGAGCGAACGGCTTTCGGCGATGCTCGACAAGCGCGGCATCAAGCACCAGGTGCTCAATGCCAAGCACCACAAGCGCGAGGCCGAAATCGTGGCCCAGGCCGGCCGCAAAAACGCCGTGACCATTGCCACGAACATGGCGGGCCGCGGCACCGACATCATCCTGGGCGGCAACGCGGAGACCATGGCCTGGGCCCTGTTGCAGGATAAATATGCCACGCGCCTCGACGTGCCGCAGGAGGAATGGACGGCGTTGGTCAAGCAGATCGAAGAGCGCGAGCAGATGAAGCCCGAAGGCGAGGAAGTCCGCTCGCTGGGCGGCTTGCACATCATCGGCACCGAACGGCACGAAGCCCGCCGCATCGACTTGCAGTTGCGAGGACGCTGCGGACGCCAGGGCGACCCGGGCAGCAGCCGCTTCTATCTTTCGTTGGAAGACGACTTGATGCGGATCTTCGCCGGCGAATGGGTGAAGAACATTTGGACCCGCTTGGGGATCCAGGAGGGCGAGGCGATTACCAGCCGGATGGTAAGCCGCCGCGTCGAGGGCGCGCAAAAGAAGGTCGAAGAGCGCAACTTCGAGGTTCGCAAGAACCTGTTGGAATATGACGAGGTCATGGACGAGCAGCGTAAGCGCGTCTACGGCTATCGCCAGCGGATCTTGGACGGCGCCAATTGCAAGCAGTTGATCCTGGAAATGATCAACGACCAGGTCGACCGTCACTTCGACGAGTTTTTGGCCAAGGACTATGGCACCGACACGTTTGCCACTTGGGTCAGCGGCCAGTTGGCGGTCGAGTTGGAGCCGCGCGATTTCCGCGGTCTCGATTTCGCCACCGCCGCGCGCTTTGCCCGTGACGAAGCGGCCCGGATGGCCGAGGGCCAGGTGATCGACGCCATCGACGAGAACCTGCCCGAGGAGGAAGACGAGCACGAATGGAGCTGGGAGGCTCTGGCCAAGCTGCTCAACACGCGTTGGAAGCTGAATATCCGCGATCGCGATTTGAAGAAGATCGGGCGCGGTTCCCTGGCCGAATCGGTGATCGAAAAAGCTCGCGAGGCGGTCGAGAATATTGACTTGAGCGAAGGCGAGCGCTTTCTGCAGGAAGATTTTGGCTTACAAACCGCGTGTGGCTGGGTGCAATACAAATTCGGCATCGCGCTCAATCCGGCCGAAATGCGCGCGCTCGAGCCCGAAGCCTTCAAGCGAATGGTGCGGGACAAAGCGGCGCAAGTCTACGACGAACGCGAAACCGAATACCCGGTGCTGGCCGGCTTGTACCACTTCACGACCGAGGACGGCAACGGACAAAAGCGAATGGATCGCGACGCCCTGGCCGCCTGGGCCCGCGAACGCTTTGGCATCGAGTTGGACCTGGCGGACTTAAAGAGCCGGCAACGCGAGGAAATTCGCACGCTGCTGGTCGAGCACAGCCGGGCTTTGCAACAGCGCGCCAACGCGGCCCTCGATGAAGTGCATCGACAGGTGGACCAGCTCTACAACGTCGCGGCGCCGAGTCAAACGGCCGGCGTGGTCACCGGCGGCAACGGAGCGCTGACGTCGCTTTCCGAATGGCTGCGGCAAAGCCTGCACTGTGAGCTGCCGGCCGAAAAGCTGGCCCGGCTCGACCGAGAGCAACTCGAACGGCGGCTCGAAATGGCCGTCGAAGACCGCTACCGGCCAGAAATGCGGCGCATGGAGCGATCGCTCGTACTGCAGATTCTGGATGCCGCGTGGAAAGACCACCTGTTGGCGATGGACCACTTGCGCGCCAGCGTGGGGCTGCGCGGTTATGCACAGGTCGATCCCAAGGTCGAGTACAAGCGCGAGGGCATGCGCACTTTCGAGCTGATGTGGGGCTCGGTGGCCGAGCGCGTGACCGACCTGGTTTTCCGCGTGGAACAAGTCGACGATTTCGCCGACTCAACCTTCGTCGAGAGCGAGGCGATCCACGAAGACGCGCCGACGGCCTCGGAAATCGCCGGTCAGCAGCAGGCCGCGATTGACGCCTCGCAGTCGGACAAAAAGCAAGAGCCGATTCGTAACCGCGGCCAGCGCGTGGGCCGCAACGATCCCTGCCCCTGCGGCAGCGGAAAGAAATTCAAGCACTGCTGCATGCGCAAAGGCGCCCAGAACTGAGTAGGATCACAGAATGCCCCGTACGTGCATTCTCTTGGCGGGTGCCACGGTTGGCTTGCCCAACCGTGATTTTTGCACTTCTGGACAAGCCGGCAGTGGCACTCCGTGAGTCGATTGAGCGATTCCGGCGGGGAATGGAGTCCCGGGCGATGGCTTACCTGCTGAACCTGCTATATGTCGCGCTACTGGTTCTCGCCTCGCCGTGGCTGGTGCTGTCGGCCGTTCGCAAGGGAAAATATCGCGAGGGCTGGGGCCAAAAACTCTTGGGCCAGGTTCCCCGGCGCGATTCCCGCGCGACGTGCGTCTGGATCCATGCCGTCAGCCTGGGCGAAGTCAGCCTGATCGCTTCGCTCGTGGCCGAAATCCGTCGCCGGCACCCGGATTGGGACATCGCAATCTCCAGCACGACTTTGACCGGCTACACGCTGGCCCGTTCGCGATACGCCGAGCACACGGTGTTCTACTGCCCCTTGGACTTCACCTGGGCGGTGCGGCGAGCCATCGAGCGCATCAGGCCCAAGCTATTGGTGCTGGCGGAACTCGAGCTCTGGCCCAATTTGATCGCCGAGGCGCGTCGCGCCGGGGCCAAGGTGGCGATCGTCAATGGCCGGCTAAGCGACCACAGCTTTCGCGGATACTGTCGGCTGCGTCCTCTCGTGCGTCGATTGTTGTCTCATCTTGATCTCATCGCCGCCCAAAACCCGCTCTATGCCGACCGATTTCTTGAGCTTGGCGCCCCGACCGAAAAACTGTTTGTCAGCGGATCGCTCAAGTTCGACGGAGCCCAGAACGATCGCGGCAACCCGGCGACTGTCAGCTTGCGACAACTGGCGGGTTTTCAGGAAGGCGACACGGTCTTTTTAGCCGGCAGCACTCAGGATCCCGAGGAGCGCCTGGCGCTCGCGGCTTTTCAGGCTTTGGCCCCCGCGCATCCCGATCTGAGGCTCGTGCTGGTGCCTCGGCACCCTGATCGTTTCGAAGAAGTCGCTCAACTTCTATCTGCCAGCGGTGTCGCTTGGCAAAGGCGCAGTCAACTGAACGGCGGTGCGGACGCAAACCCGGGCCGCGTGTTGTTGGTCGATCGCGTGGGCGAGTTGGCGGCCTGGTGGGGCACGGCGAAAATCGCTTACGTCGGCGGCAGCATGGGCAAGCGGCAGGGCCAGAACATGATCGAACCTGCGGCATACGGGGCGGCCGTGTCCTTCGGGCCCCAAACCCGCAACTTTCGCGAAGTGGTCGAGGCGCTGCTGGCCGCCGACGCGGCGGTGGTCGTGAGCGGCGGCGCGCAACTGACGGAGTTCCTTCGACGTTGCCTCGAGGATCCGCAGTTTGCCGATCGGTTGGGTCAGCGGGCGCGCCAGGTCGTGGCGGCCCAGCTCGGCGCCACCCAGCGAACCGTCGATCTGCTCGACGCGCTCTTAACGACCCCGTCTGTCGCGGCCCACGACCGTCGCACGGCCGCTTGATACTCGGGATAGCGGGCCGTTCTAGTCAGCGATTTTCCGAGACGCGCTCGCTCGGAAGCTCGGCCAGAATCGGACGAGAGATGAGAGGACCAGGGCAAGGCCACCAGCCAAGAGAAATGGCCGAGGGTCTGCGAGGGCTGATCTTGAGGCGATGCTGCCGCCAATCAGGAGCGCAAAGCCGACGATCTGGCCGATCCCCGCCTTGGAGTGCGGGTGGGCTGCCCCCGATTTCTGTACCAGGAGTTATGAGAGTACGGGTTGGGGAACGGGTAACAGGATCTCTTGGTCTTCTTCCTCTTCTTGTGTTCGCGTGTGCTGCTGGAGCGTAGGCGTAGCCGGAGCGGAAGCAGCACACGCGGCGGCGAACGCTGCAGGGGTCTGGTAGCCCAGGCTG
>JBGQHN010000114.1:0-12195 GCA_041497975.1 Planctomycetia bacterium
AGCGCGACAGTAGGACGGTGCATACGGTCGATTATGCCCGGACCGATTACGTGGCCACAAGCCGGTTCGCGGCCGCGGGGCGCGATTAAAGGCGATCGAGCGAATCGAACCAGCGAACCAACTGTTCCAGCTCTTCGGTCGTAAGGTAGCGCCCTTGATCGCCGACGTTGTGCACGGTCACGGGATACTTCATCTCCCGCAGCCGCTTGATGCCGGCGTCAACCGCCGGGGCGATTTCGCTTTTCGTGGACAACGTGGTGTAGAAGGCCAGCCGCTCGACTGGATTGGTTTCGGGAAGCTGGGCGACGCGGGGCAGGGGAGCTTCGACCGCCGCCACGGCGCGTATGACGTCGAGGTTCGACAAGCCCACCAGGTAGGCCATCGCTCCGCCGCCTTCGTGGCCGTGCACCACGATCCGTGCCGGGTCGGTCGCGTAGTTTTTCATGACATTGTCCAGCACGCGACGGACGAAGCGGGCTTCGGTAGGCTGCCAGCGGGTGGGGTCGGATGATTTGGGAGCCAACAGAATCAAGTCGTGTTCGTCGCACAGCGGCTTCCAACGCTCGAGCAGTTCTTCCTGCTTGACGCCGCCGGGCGCATGCAGCCAAACAACCACGCCATACGCCAACCGCGGCGTGTAACTCTCGGGCACATAGGCCAGGCACTCGTTCTCGAATTCGGGCATCTTGAGAGTAACGATTCCCACTTGCGGCCGCGGGTCGTCGGCCCCGGCGGCGGCCGGCTTGACCTCGGAAATCGGCGGATGCGCAGGCGGCAGGACATCGGGCAAAGTTTCCGGCAACTTGCCCAATTGCGGCTCGACGAGCAGCGTCTCGCTGCCCCGGCGCACTTCAATTCGAACCTTCTCATCGGGCTCAAGGGCCTGCAGCGTTTCCACGACGCTGTCGAACGTCTCGACCGCCTGACCGGCAAACGATTGAATCCGATCGCCCGGTTTGATCCCGGCCGCGGCGGCGGGACTGTCGGGATAGGCGTATCGCACCACGAGTCCGGCCGATTTGTCGCCGTCGATCGGCCGCAGCGGCAGAATGCCGAGGAACGGGTGCTCATAGGGCTCGATCTTATCGACGAGCTCGACTTCGCGGTCGAGCCGCTGATCGCCGCGGACCGCCACGATGCGAATCTTTTCGCCGGCGTAAAGCGGACCCAATTCGTGCTTGAGCTCCGCTTGTCGCGTGATTGGGTGGCCGCCGGCTTCGACGATCTTGTCGCCTGCGCGGAATCCTATCTTGTAGGCCGGGCCCGAGGCTCGAGCGGCCGCGATCGCAGCGCTAGCGCCGAACAAGTCGGCCCCTTGCAGCGTGATGCCCAGCAGGCCCGGGCGCAGATCCTGACCTTCTCGGAGCCGGGGCAGCATGCGCATCACCGTTTCCAGCGGAACGGCAAATCCAATTCCCGAGTCATACCATTCCACCCCCGCCACTTCGGCACTGGCTTGTGGCGACATGGGCACGAGCACGCCGAGCACGCGGCCGGTAATATCCACCAACGGTCCGCCGTAGTTGTTCGGCGAAATCTTCGCGTCGGTCTGAATTGCCTTGCCCCAAATGCGCGCCAGCGCGCTGACGATGCCCACCGAGAGATTCGCCTGGCTTGGCTCGAACGTGCGGCCGACGGCCAAGGCCCATTGGCCAACGCGCATTTCTCGCTCAGGCACGAACTCGGGTGCAACCAGCCTGGCTTCGGTGTCGATCTTCAACAGCACCAGCATCCGGCTGTGATCCGTGGCCACGAGCCTGGCCGCGTGCCGCGCTCCGCCGTCGAGCGTAACCAAAATCGAGTCCGGTTTTTGCAGAAAATTGAACGCGCTGGAAATGATGAACCCATCGGCCGAAGCCACCAGCCCCGTGGTCGGGCCCGTGCCGACCAGCAGTTGGCCGACGCGTTCCAGCCCTCCGACGGTTTCGATGCGCACGACCGAAGGCGCAACGCGCGCCAGCGCCGCCTTCATGGCGCGCTCTTCACGCGATTGCAAGCTGTCGGCCGCCGGCGACGAATTCGCCAGAAGGCCGTAGCCAAAAATCAACGCGGTCCACAGGATGCAAGCTTGTCGCATGACGCCGCTCATTTTTCTTTCGGTTCGTCGGGGCTCGTGCCGGGAATCTCGACCTCGATCAGATCCTGGCCGCGCATCAAGACGAGTTTCAATCCGGCGGCGCGCTCGATGTGCGCTAAATCCTCGCGGAAGCGCTTGCACGAATGCACGAGATTCTCACCCACGAACACGACAAGGTCGTCGGGCTTGACGCCGGCCCGATCAGCCGGCGAGCCGGCCCGCACGCGGTCGACATAGGGGGGCGTGCGCTCGAGCACGTCGGGTACCATCACCATTCCCAGGTCGGCCAGATCGACCGCGTCATCGAGCTTCAATTCCGGTTCGTCTTCGTCCCCGCGGGATTTACCTTCCAGAATCCGCCCGACCGAATCGCGCAAGGCATCGATGGGAATCGCGTAGTTGAGCCAGATATTGTTCTGTGCGTTGCGCAGCTCCTTGCCCAACATCGCCAGCAGCTCGCCGTTGAGGTTCACGAGCGCTCCGCCGGCCGCGCCGGGGTTATTGGTCATGGCGTCCAGGACGTACACGCTGCCGTGATAGGGCGTTTCGAACGTGCCGCGCCGCGCGTCGAGCCGTGTTTTCACGGCGATAATGCCGTGTTGCACGCTGGCCGGCTCGTCGCCGGTGGCCACGCCAAACAGGTTGCTGAAAGCCAGCACGCGACTGCCGCCATCGGCCGGGACCGCGGCAGCCAGGTCGAAGTACGGCAAGTCGGCGCCGTCGATCGCCAACACGGCCAATTCCAGCCGGGGGTCGGCGCCCACGAGTTTGGCTTCGAACTTACGGCCGTCGTCGAGCGTGGCCGTGATGTAATCGGTGTCGAGCACGTAACTCCACACGGTCAGGATATGCCCCTTGTCGGAAATCAGAAAGCCGCTTTGATAGGGCTCGAGACCCCGAACGCCGCCGGCACCGTGGATCTTGACCATTTTGGGCTGATTGTCGGTGATCACTTGGGCGAACGAGTCGGCAGCCGCGATTGGCTGGGCACGAATCACCGCCAGCGACGCCAATATCACGCCCAGAGCCAGCGCCGCCGGCGCACCGCTTATTACGTGCCGTATCCGGTGTGGCACCGTCAGTCCTCCTGCTTGTTGTCGGCGGGGCCGAAGGTGAATTGCCTGCACTGGAACACCTGGTTGAAGTCGTCGCCATGTCGAACTTCAATCCGCCCCGGTAGCATGCGGCCCTCGACTTCCTTGTGCTCGCTGAAATATACCTCGCAGGGATCGGCGTCTTCCTCGGGAAACATCTCCATCGCTACGAGCTGTCCGTCGGCCGGATCAAACATGAAGTGGCATTCGATGTCACCGTGATTCGCTACCAATACGTCCATCAATTTGTCCCGGCCTTCGAGCGGTGCCCGCCCCTGGTAATAGACCTCGCCAAAATTCTCCGGACCGGCGACGAGAAACCGCCGCCACATCGCCAACGAAACCAGCAAACCGCCGCTGGCCGGCGGGTCGAGGCGCTCGGCCAGCGAACCGGTCAGCTCGATTCTCAACTCGCCGCCGGGGAGCTTGATGGACGCTTGTTGATCGGACAGTTCCAGCTTTGCTTCCTCGGCCACGCCCGAGGTGCCCGCGATGGTCCAGGTGCCCAGCCACGCGGCGTAGTCGCCGTGGGCGACCAAGGCCTTCCAAATCCGATCGCGATTCAACTGATTGAAATAGTAATTGACGTAGCCCGGTTTTTCGACGTAGTGCTGTTTGACGATGTCGGGCATGGGCTTGGGCCTGGAGCCCGGATGCGCCTTGGGAATCGGCGGCTCGCGCCGCTTCGGTTGGCCCGGCGGATCGGGCATGGGCTTGGGGGACTTTTCCGGATCGATTTTCGGTGTTCCCGCGACCATCTCGGCCAGTTCTGCCTCGCGATGCACGCCGCGCAAGCGCACCAAAACCTCGCTGCGCTCGCCCCGATGATCGAACACCAGCGGCACCCGCCAGCCCTTGGGATAAATGCCCAGAACGTTCTTGAACGCGTTGACCGTGTTTACCGAGCGGCCGCCAAAACTAACGACTTCGTCGCCATAGCGCAAACCGCGCCGAAACGCGTCGGATTCTTCCAGAATGTCGTCGACGATGACGCGCCGCGCTTCATCGCTGCGCATCCGAGCGCCCAGCGTGGCATGGTCCACGAGCCGGCCGCTGTGCAAATGCCCCATGAAATTCTTGATCTGATTGATCGAAATCGCATAGCCCACGCCGACGTTCACTCGGCCGCGTTTTTCGAACGAGCCCCGCCCGTTGATTCCGATCAACCGCCCATCGGCGTCGAACATCGGTCCGCCCGAATTGCCCGGATTGATCGCGGCGTCGGCCTGCAGACAATCGGCGTATTCGAGAATCGTGCCGGACGGATACTGGTAGCGGTGCACGCCCGAAATCACGCCGTAACTCACCGTCGGACGAAAATCAGTGGCCAGCAGAAAGGGGTTACCGATGGCGAAGCACCAGTCGCCGACCTGCACCTTGTCGCTGTCGCCCATTTCGGCATGCGGAAAATCCTCGCGTCCCAGCAATTTTACGAGGGCCACGTCGCCGGTCGGGTCGAGTCCCACGATCACCGCGTCGTACAGCTTGCCGTCGGCCAGGCCACACTTCATGGCCGCGCCGCACTCGTGCGTCACGTGAAAGTTGCTCAGCGCATATCCGTCGGGGGAGATCACCACGCCCGAGCCGCCGCCTTGGCCGCCACCCGCAAAAATGGCCACCGTGGCGCTCGACGCCCGTTCGACGACGGCCACGCGCGCGGCTTCGGCGGCCAGCACGTCGGGATCGACTTGGGCATGGGCCGCCGCGCTTCCGAGCAGCACCAGCCCCAACGTCCACAACCATCGCATCAATCGTTCCTCCCCGCGGCACGACCTGGCGCCGCGGTTCATGGATTTTGCGCCTATTTGGTCACCCGGGCATCGCACAAGTCGAGCCGGTCGCCGATATCCAAACCGGCTCCGTAATCGACCAGAATCTCCAAACGCTTCATGCCCTCGACCTTCAGTTCCAGTTCGCGGGCCGGATCGCTTCCGCGTACGTCGCCTTGCCACAGCGTTTTGCCGTCGCCTTTGATTTCCAATCGCACGTCACCGGTCTCGCGCACACTGTCGTCGATGCCGATGACGGTCCTGAACAATCGGAACTTGCCTGGCAGTTTGTAAACCAGCGCGGTGCGGCTGGACAACGACAGCCCTTTGCGATAGACCTTGCCGTCCAATCGCAGCGGATTGTGTTCAAAGTCCCGATCGCGCCCGAATCGATAATAATCGCGCAAGGCCTGCGGTTCCTCGGCGAAGCCCAAAAACGGCACGGACGTCGCAGACTCGGGTTCGAGATCGCTCAAAAAGGCGATCTTCCCGGACGAAAAATCGAATTTCGCGACGTCGTTCAGGGCCAGCTCGAGCGAAACGCCCGCGGGCGTGGAGATTTTCAGCCTGTCGTCGACGAGCTGGACCGTTCGCATCGCCACGCGGCTTCCGTCGGCCGCCACGAGACGGCCGACCGGCTCGGACAGTTCGGGCGCCGTGGCGTGAAAGTACACGACTCCCTCGACCTTTGGCCGCTTGACGGGAATCGATTCGTTGTCCAATTGAAAGTTGCACGTATCGGCGTCAATATCGCCCTGAACCCCTTCCAGGTAATCGAGCGCGCCGCTTTTGCGCACCACCAACAGGTCGCCGGCCGCCTTGCTTTCGGTGATTTCCGACCATTGCTTGGTCAACTTGCCGTCGCCGTCAGGCTCCGCGGCAAACCGCACCCAGCGGATCGCTTTGGTCGGGATCTCCAGATTCTGGCCGGAGACGAGCGCGACCCGCGCGGTCCCGCCTTGGACCGTGTACGCCGTGGCCGGCAGGGACGACTGATCCACCAGCTCGATCCACGCGCTTGCCTTGGTTTGGGCGGCTGGAGGGGCCGTTTTGCGCGAGAGCATGGCCAGCGTCGAGAGCGCGAACTTCGAAGGCCCGCCGGCTGTTTCGAGCACCAACTCCCCGGCGTCCAACCGCACGACCCGGCCGACGGCGGCTTGACCGTCAACGGTTTGCGCCTCGAAATCGGGTGGCCCGGCCGTCAGGGCCGCCGAGAGCAACAAGTTCCAGATCAACACAGGCTTATCGACCCTTTCTGCCGTCAATGCAGGGGGATGTTCGCAGGCCCCCTCGATATTCTAGATTCTAGGACTCAATCAGACTATTTCTCGGTGTTTTCGCCGCCTTCGTTGGCCAACTTACGAAAGTATTGCTCGATCATGTCGCGGTAATGCGCTGGAAAATCCTTGCCAATCTGCTGCAGCGCCTCTTGGCGATCCTTGGGAGGCAAGTTGCCCCAACCGCTTTCGCTGCCGAGGGGTTTTTTGGTCACTTCTCCCTGGCCTTTCAGTTCCATGGGCACGCTGTCGGGCAGGGGAGTGCTTGGCCGGGCGCTTCCGCGACCCGCGGCGGCCGCGGCTGCCGCGGCGGCTTGTTGTTGCTCCTCCATTTCCTTGATTAATTTGTCAAGCGAAGCAATCACGCCGTCTTCCACCTCGCGCACCTTAGGTCCGGCGCGTCCCAGGTCCAAGCGGCGGCGGATGTCGTCCATCCTGCGGGCGATGTGGTCGAGCGATTCCTCCTTGAGCGCCTCCAGATCGGCCTGCATCAGGCGGGACAACGACACGTATCGCTTGGGAATCTTGGCTTCGTTTTCGAGCAACCGCGCGATCGCCGCCAGGCCCGCCTCGGGCGCGAGCGTGCTGTGATGGACGACCGCTTGATAGAACAACAGCGCCGCGGGATCGGCAACGTCGTCGGGCTGCAGGTTTTCCAACTGGACCGCGGCCTCGTCATGGAGCGATTCCTGCACCAGCCAACGACCGTAAAGCAGCCGCAGATTGTGCCGCTCGATGGCCGGGGTCTTCTCGTCGGTGAGCCAGCCGACCTCCGGTAGCGCGATCTGGCGTCGCGGCTGCAAGCAGGTGGTGACCAGCTCGGCCGCTTGCGGATCGGCCGCCGCGAACGTGGCGCACAGCACGTCGAACAGATGGGCTTCGTTATCTCCGGCGAGCGCGCTGGACCACAGCGTTTCCAATTGCATTCGCGCGGTCTGGGGCAGCTCGCGCATCGCCAGCCACTCCATCGCCGCCTCGCGCACGCTGGCAGCCGCGGGAATTTTCCACGTCGCCTTCTTGGCAAATTCCTGGTTCGGCTTGATTTCCGCGGCCCACACGGAACCAGCGGCCAGCGCGGCGACCAGCAGGCAGGCGACAGCGGCTACGCGTTTCTCGCTCATCGGTTCCTCCCCACCACGATGTCGCGCGTCACCTTGTGGATTCGCTCTTCCCGCGCAGCCAGTTGCTTGAGCGCTTTGAGCAAATCAGGCGTGTCGGTCTGTTCGGTCTTGGTCATCTTGGCGTAGCGCTCGGTGCGCAGGTTAACGCGCATTTGCAATGCGCGGATCATTTTCAACTCGGACAGCGTATCGACCAGCGGCGGCTCGTCCTCTTCGCCGCTCGGCGGCGGCTGGCCCTGCTTGCTCTTGCTTTCCATGTCCTTTTGGGCCTTTTGCAGCGAGGCGATCATCTCTTCCAACGCGGCAATGATGTCGGTTTCAATTCCCTGCGTCACCTCGCCCACCTTGGCCTGCGCCAGACGGGCCACGACTTGCTCCATGTCGTCGCGCATCGCCATGACCGCCTCGGGAAACGCCACGGCCGAACCTTCTTCACGCAGCACCACCAAGGCCTTTTCGGCCTCCGCCGAGATCTGCGCCTCTTTGCGGCTCAAGCGGCCGGATTCGATCTCGTCATCGCGATCCCGCTCGGACTCGGGCACCTTGTCCACTCGCTTGGTTCCCTCGTAGACCTCGACCTGCTGGTCGAGCATCTTGCGGAACCGGGTTTCCAACATGGCCAAGGTGCGCGACATTTCCTCCTCGCGCAATTGGCGCAGGATTTCTTCGAGGTCCGCCTTGGCTTGTTCCAGTTCCTTGAGCGCCTCGGCCTGCTTGTCGGTCGCGTCGGAGCGTTTGGCCTCATCCAGTTTCTTTTGGGCTTCTTTCATCCGCTGTTTCGCCTGCTCCAACCGCTTTTGCGCCGGATTGTCGTCCGACTTCGATTGCTCGCTGCCGGCGCTTTCGCCTTCCTGCGGTTCGCCCTGCGGGGGAGACTGATTTTGCGGAGTGTCGCCTGAGCCCTGTGCGCCGTCTTTTGGCTGGCTGTCCTTTTCTTTTGCGCCTTTCTCCTTATCCGCAGCGTCTTTGTCGCGTTTGTCCTTGTCGGCTGGCTTCTTGTCGCGATTCTCCTTGTCATCCTCGGGCGAGTTCTTGTCGGGTGCCTGGTCGCTGGGATCCTTGTCAGCGTCGCCTTGTTTGCCGTCCTGGCCCGGTTGGTTTTTTGGGGGGCCTTTGTCCGACTTCTTGGGATCGGAGCGCTTGTCGTTTTCGTCCGATGGTTCGCCCTGTTTCTCCTTGCCGGGCGACTTCTCCTCGTCCGAAGCATCCTGGGGTTTCTGTCCGGAGTCTTGCTTAAGATCTCTGGCCAGCTCATCCGTCTTGTCCGCAAGCTCACCTTGTTTGTCGGCGAGCTTGCGCTGGTCGCCGCCACGGGCCGTTTCGCCTTGAACCGACTTCTGCTCCTTGATTAACTTGCTGACTCGCTTGAGATACTCGCGCACGCGCTGTTTCTCGGATTCGATCCGCTTTGTGCGGTCCTCGCTCAACAGCAATTCCAACAGCTTGACAAGGTCTTGCTGCACTTCGGCCTGGCTCTTGACGACCACGGCCAGGCGTTCCTGCCGCAACAGCTCGACCAGTTCGTCGAACTGATGGCCGATGTCGCGCTGTTTGCTTTGGGCGACGGCCTGGCGCAGCAGGGCGGCGCGGCGGGGATCCGTGGGAGCCGTCAATTCCGCCATCCGCAACAGCAGCTTTTCCAACTCGCGAAACCGGTCGGCTACTTGCCGCTGCTCGCTGGCCAGGCCGCCGTCCGCCGCGGCGGACTTGGGGGCCGGGGCCGCGGGATCAGCGGCATCATCGGCCGCGCGGGCCGAGCCCCAACCGCCGACAACCACCACCCAGCCGCAGGCAAGCGTCGCCAAAATGCACGTGTTTCGCATGGCACATTCTCCCTCACGGCGTCGAATCGACCCGCCGCAGTTACTCGACCAAATCGCGCAGCTTTTGCTTCTGCTTCTGTTTCGTTTCCGTGCTGACTTTTTCTTGAGCGTCGATGATCTGCCGCAGCATGTCGAGCACTTCGTTGAACGTTTCCAGTTCCAGCATCTTATCCAGCACTTGTCGCATCTCGACGAGAATGCCGTCCATTTCCGCCAGTGCCGCCGCCTGGACACCGGGCGCCGCGGTGGTGTCTGCCAAACGGCCGGACAGTTGTTTGAGCGTTTCTTCCAGCCTGGCGAACCGCTCGGCGACGATGCGCTTGAGCGGGTCGGCCACGCCCTCCTTGAGTCGCGTCTTCAGTTCTTCGGTATCGACGCGATTGTTGATCATCTCGTCGCGAATGTCGTCGAAGGCCAAGGCCACTTGCAATGTCTCGTGTGCGCTGCGCTGGCTGTTTTGCAGCACGCGCTCGACTTGCAACGTCGCCGAGGAGCCGGTCGCGCTTGCCCCGCCCTCGGAGCGTTCCGCTTCGTCGCCCGGCTCGCGCCCGCCCTGGGACCCGGGCGCTTTGGCGTTTGGCGCGCCACCGGTCTCGATGCTCGCGAGCATGTTGCGCGTGTCGGTCAGCTCTTCGACGATCGTTTCAAAACGGCGCCGCAGCATCAGTTCGCGGGCTTCGAGCATCGCGCGCAGCTGTTCGGGAGTAACGACGTCCAGTACGTAGCGCTGGCTCGATCCGACGTTCGGTCCGCCCTCCAGGGCACACTGGTCGGCCGCTTGCACGGCCCAGTGCAGCTTTTGCTTGGGCTCGAGTTCTAGCTCGCGAATTTCCAACGCGTCGGACACGGTAAGCTTTTCCTTGCCATCGGCCGAGGCGCCAAACGGTTGCTGCCGGGCCGGTCCATCGTCGACCTGAAAGTCGAACCAGACCCGCGCCACGCCGTAGTCGTCCGAGATTTCGCCCACGGCCGGCAACCGCGCCTGCGGCGTGACCGCCGTGCCGATACCCTTGAGCAGCACGCCCACTTGCGGCGGTTCGTCGGGAACCGCGGCCAGCGACAGGCGCACCGCTTCGCGGCTGCGAATGCCGTCCGTGTCGTGCAGTGTAAATAACAGCGTCTTGTCGCTGTCGAGCTGGGGCACGGGAAATTGAAAAGCGGTCTGCGGACCGCCGCTGTCCTGGGACAGGTCGAGCCGGCGGGTGACCGGCGCGTTTTCGTCGGCCGCGTCGTCGATCTGCACCGACACCAACGGTTTGTTGGTCTCGGCGTGGATCATGATGTGAGTGCCGCGCGGCAACTGAACCAGTCCGGCCACGGGGATATCGCGCTCGTCGCGGCGCATGTACGGCGGATAAACGCAATGCAACGTCATGCGGCTGATCGTCGGACTGTCCACGACGTCCAAGTGGTACGGACCCTGCCGGTCGTCGCCGCCCGCGACATAAAACTCCAAGGGCGCCAGCACGCTTTTGAAGGTGTACGCGTAATTCTGGAACGCGGCCTGTCCGGGCGCCACCCTGCCGTCCCGGCTCATGTTCTCGCGACCTCGCGCTCCTTCGCTCGTACTGTAGCGGACCTCGACGATTTCGGGAATGTCACGGCCCAGGGCGGCGTCGGCCTTGGCGACCAGCAGCCAATCGGAGCCCCGCGCGATCTTGACCCGCCCGCCGGGGTCCATGCCTTCGACCAACAGTTGAGTTTCGCGCGGCCACAATTCGTCGGACAAGAGCAGGCTGCGACGGGCCCAAATGCCGAACGCCTGCTGAGCAACGGCGCAAAACGCCAGCGCAGCGCCGACCAGCGCCACGGCCAGACTGACGCGGCGCGCCAGCGGAGCCGCATTAAATACCTGGCCCAAGTCGACCTGCACCGCCCTCGCAATCGCCTCTCGACGCGTGTGGGCCAGCATGTCGGCATTAAAACCGGCCGCGTGTTCAGGCTGCTCGGCCAATTCCACCGCCGTCAACAAGCTGTCATGAAACTGGCCGAAGCGCCGCTCGAGCAGCACGGCCATATTGTGGTCCTGCAATCGGACAAAGAGCCGTGCCAGCAAGAAGCGATAGAGCACGTATCCCAAACCCGTGGCCAACGCGACCAACTCCACGACGCGCAGCGCCATCGGCGGCTCAAACAGCCAGTCGAAGGCCAGGCTGATCCAGAAGCTGGCGCCCACGAGCGCCAGGACGACGGCCACGCCATCGGCCCACACGTACGCTCGAATTCGCCGCCGTAATCCCTTCAGCAGCGACTCGATCGGCCCTTCCAGGCGCGTCGGCGATGATTTTAGTTGTGTGGCCATATATCAATTCGTAACGAAACGCGTCAGCCCGCGTCGCGGGCGGCCAGTGACCTCAAGCGAGTTTCGAGAGCCTCCGTATCAACCATTCCAGGCACAAAGCGCCGCAGATGACCAGCAACAAGCCCCGGGTCCAGTTCTGGTCGAAATCGCGATCGGCCACTCCGGCCAGGTACGTGACTTCGGTGCGGTCGGCCAATTGATTGACCAACGGCGGCACGCCGCGCCCGCCCAGCACGGAGTCGGCGCCCACATAGTAGATGCCGCCGGTGCGCTTGGCGATTTCCGACAACAGCGCGTCGTTGCGCTCGGGATTCTCGCGCTCCAGGTCCGGCACCCTGACCTGGATGCGGCGCGTCAGTTGTTCCGAATCGCTCTGGGGAACGGCCATCTCCAGCCGGTAGGTTCCTTCGGCAAGCGCGGTGAATTGTCCGATGTACATGCCCTTGCGCGCCGGGTCGGGAGCGAGTTGCAGTTCGTCGATTATGCTATCCGGCCGAACCACCTTCAGCGACACGTGGGGCAGGTCTAGCGGCTCGAACTGGACACTCGTCAATTGGGCCCGCACCACCACCGTGTTGCCCAGCAAATAGCGATCGCGATCGACCAGCAGCATTCCGCGGCTGGATCCCACGAGCAGCCGGCCCTGGGAAACGTAGCGAATCAGCTTGGTGTAGAATTGTTCGAAATAACCTTCGTTTAACGCTCGCAGGCGCCACATTTCGCCGCTGCCCA
>JBGQHN010000115.1:0-12191 GCA_041497975.1 Planctomycetia bacterium
CAAGCGCCCGCCAAAGCGCCGGCCGCTGGGCCTGACCGCGTGCCCTTGTTTCTTTATCCGCAGGAGTTCCTGGGGGACGTTCGCTGGCCCACGCATGCCTTCGTCACGGCGCCGCGGGGTTGGATCAAAACGACCGACCAGCTTGCCCTGCTCGAAAATGACCAACCGGTCGTGTCCCAGATCGAATCGCTCGCCAACTGGCCGGACGGCTCGCCCAAGTGGCTGCACGTGTATGCCTCGTTTCGATACATTGGCGGCAAGCCGGCGCGATATGTGCTGACGGCTGACGAGCAACCGCGGGCCAAGCGGCCCGAGTCGCCCCTGCGCGTGACCGATGACGCCAGGCAAATCACTATCGACACGGGCGTCGTCAAGCTGGTGATTCCGCGGCCGTTTGCGGGCATTGCGCTGGCGGAGCTGCAGGGCCAGGTTGTGATCCAGGGAGCCGGCGGCCCCGGCTTCGTTGACGAGCGGGGCATCGCCTGGCACTCAGTGTACGACCCGGGCGGCGAAGTCATCGTCGAGCAGCAAGGTCCGGCTCAGGTAACCGTGAAAGCCTCCGGCTGGTATCAGACCGAGGACAAGCGCGTCGAGCCGTTTTGCCGGTTCACGACGCGCATTACGGCGTTTGCCGGTTCTCCGCTCGTCAAGTTCGACCACGCCACGGTTTTTGCCGGCGACATGCGGCGGCACGCGATTTCAGAACTGGCGTTCAAATTCTCGCTGCCGGAAGCGCAAGGCTATTCGTCGGCGGCTTCCGACGCTTCGGGGGCGCCGGCGTCGTTGGGCGGAATCTTCGACGCCCGGACGGCCGCAATTTGGTTGGCACAAGTTTCGCCCGGCGCTCTTGTGACCCTGGCGCAACAGGGAACCGACCCTTGGGGCACACTGAAAACCCTCGGCCAGCACCGCCGCAGCGCCGGCTGGTTTAGTGCCAACCTGGCCGGTGGACGCGTCGCGCTGCTGACCAAGGATTTTTGGCAGAAGTGTCCCAAGGAGGTCAAAATCGGGCGCGACGAATTGGTCTACTACGCCTGGCCCCGTCATGGAGAATTGGCCAAGGCAGACGCGGCGGCCACTCGGTCCGAGGGCGTCTACAAGTTTCAGTGTTTTCTGACCGGCAGGCTGCTCGACTCGCGACTTCCCAGCGAGTATTTCAGTGCCTTGGAGCAGCAGACCGACACAACCGAGTGCAAAGCTGAATATGCCCGCGCGGCAAATCTCGAGGGGGTGGCGATCCACAACGAGTTTGCCCTGGCATTCTTGCCCTCGGCCGGCGACGACGTCCAACGCGCCGACGATTACCTGATCGGACTCGAACAACTGTTTGCCGCCAGCCCGATCGCGCGGGTCAAGCCGGCGGACGTCGCCAGCTCGGGCGTATTAGGTCCGGTGGCGGCCTCGGACGGCAGTTTCGCGGATGTGCAAAAAACCGTGCGCGACGGAATGCTCGGATATTTTCGCTCGATCGAGCGCTACGGCGACTATGGCTGGTCCATCTACGGCAACACGCACCATGAGGAACTGATGAACCCCGCGGCAGCCGGCGTGCCCGGGGGCCGTCCGTCGCTGCATCGGGTGTGGAGCAACAACCACTATCAGCACGTCAGCACGGCGTGGCGTTTGTTCGCCCTGCACGGCGACCCAAGGCTGCTCGATTGCGCCCGCATCGCGACCGACAACTACGCCAGCATCGGCCAGGTTCGCTACGACCGCCTGCGCGGGCGCGTCGACGGCAAGGGTCAACACCGCGCTGGTCCGGCGGTCAAATACCACAATCCCGGCGCTTTCTGGCACTGCAAGGGCTTTGTGCCCTGGGGCGGTCGCGATTATGGAATGGATGCCAACGATATCGACGCGGACCTGACCGGTCATTGGCCCGATCCGTCTGGTTTGCTGTTTGCCTGGTTGTTCGATGCCAATCGTTGGGCCAAGGACGGCTACGAGCTATGGTTGGCCAACGTCAAGCTTCCGACCGGCAACGCCCGGCGCGAGATCAATACCACCCTGGTGCACGCCATCACGGCCTACGAGTATCGGCCCAAGCCGGAAATTCTGGCGGCCATCCACGGCATGGCGCGGGGACTGACCAGCATGCCGCTTCTGGAGCAGGCTCCCGGGCCCATCTGGGAGCCGACCTGGCTGTCGCGCTATCACGAGCTGTTTCCCGACGATGCGGCCTTCAATAAGTACATTGTCGAAAGTGCTGATGCCGTGGGTGTCGCGGCGGAAAGCATCTGGTCGCTCGCTTTGAGCGCCACCGCCTACCGCATCACGAAAGATGACAAGTATCTGCGACGTCATGCCGGCACGCTGGCTCGCGTGGGGCGCGACGTGTTTTACGATTCCGCGGCCGACAATCGCTGGGATCGATATGGTTTCGGCCCCGGACCGGCTCGCGACGGTCATTTCATGCTGCAGTGGCACCGTTTTAGCGCGGCGCTCAAGGACGCCAAGATCGACGCGCTGCCGCCGCCCGATGAACCCGGACACTACTTTTGCGGCGTTTCGCGATGGGACAACGAGGACGACATCCAGGCCCGCGGAACGAAGATCTTGATTTGGAACGACGAGGCGACTGTAGCGCTCGACGTCGAAGCCATGACGCTGGGCGGAGGCGGCATTTCCGCGACTTCGCTGGAACTGGTCTCGCCCCGGGGCCAAAGCGTCTTCCGCGTGCCGCGGCTGCCGATGTCGGCCGCTTCACCCAAAGTCGAGCGCTGGACTCGTGAGTCGACCTGGGAGGTGGCTCGCGAGAAATATTCGGTGCCGGCCGGCGAGCCAGGGCTCTACACGGTGCGCTTGGGCAGCGACAACATCGGCGTGTTTCAACCGCTGGGCGCCCGGCCGCAGTGCCAGGTGCTAAGAAGCTCGAAGCCGCCCAACTGGCCCGAACCGGCTTGGATGCTGGCCAAGCTCACGCGCGGCTATCTGGTTCCCCTCGCGCGAGGTCCAATCCAGTTGACGTTCACCGCCATGGGCCAGCGCGACGGTTCCTACGTTTCCTTGCGCGATGGCCAGGGAAAGTCCATGCTCGACGCCCATCTGCGCGCGGGCGATTCGGCGAGCGTTATCCTGAATCGCCGCGGCGAGTCGCCCGGTCCGTGGCTGTTGGACGCGTTCTCGGACCACAGCGGGTATTTCAAGCTGTCCATCACCGCCGACGCGAACGAACCGCTCTTGTACGGCCGGCCGCTGGAAGACGTCCAACTGATCCGTCAAAAGCTCGGCAAGTAGGCCGACTCCCGGGAGGATTGACACGATGGCCGATTCAATCGTCGAAGAGTTCGATTCCTATCTCACCGTGGCAGAGCGTAAGCTGGTCGAGCGGGCCAAAGACTTCGCCGAGCGTGTGGTCGGCCCCAACGCTCGCCAGTGGGAGGACCAGCGCCGGTACCCGATCGAGGCCTTGCGGGCGGCATGCGCCGAAGGGCTGGCCGCCATCGAGCTGCCCCAAGCCTTGGGAGGCCACGAGGCGCGTTTTTCCGCCAAGCTGCGCGTGGCCGAGGAATTGGCGAAACACGATTTCGCTTTCGCGTTCTCATTGGTCAACCATCACAACGCCACGCTGCGGATCAGCCAGGCCAAGACCGCGATTGCCGGTCGGCTGCTGCCGCGAATGCTGGCCGGCGACGTGATCGGCTGCTCGGCTTACACGGAACCGGGCCACGGCAGCGACCTGGCCGGGCTGACCACGTCGGCCAGGAAGGTCGACGGCGGCTGGATCCTTGACGGACAAAAGGCCTGGATCACCAATGCCGCCGTGGCCGGCGCGATCTTGACTTTGGCCCAGACCGACCTGCGCGCCGGCGCCGGCGGCATCGCCATGTTGGTCGTCGAAGCCGACGCGGCCGGGTTCATCCGCGAAAACGCCTATGCCTTGCAGGCGGCCCACGCGATCGGCGCGGGCGGCTTCCGGCTGGAAGGCTATTTCGCGCCCGACGAGGCCCTGGTTGACGCGCCCGGCACTGCTTTCAGGCGGTCGCTGGCCGGCATCAACGGCGCCCGCTCTTACGTGGCGGCCATGTGCGCGGGCATGCTGGATTCGGCCCTCGACCACGCCGTGCGCGCCGCCTCGGACCGCCAGGCCTTCGGCCAACGGGTGATTGACTTTCAGGGGTTGCGGTGGTCGCTGGTCGACGCCGAGACAGATTTGGCCGCGCTGCGTCTCTTGGCATACCGGGCTGCTCGCCAGATTGACGCGGGGGCCAACGCCGAGCAGGCGGCCGCGCGGGCCAAGAAATTTGCCGGCCAGCGCACCCTTGGCCATCTTGCCGCGTGCGTGCAAGCCATGGGCGCCGACGGTTTGCGCTCGGACCACCCGCTGATGCGGCACCTGGCCGCCTGCAAAGTCGCCTGTTTCACCGACGGCACGACCGAAATGATGAACGAGCGGTTGGGCAAGTTGCTGGTCGGCCGGCAGACACCGCCGTCGAGCCCCGGCAGCCGATAAGGGGCAAGGATTCTTCGGCTGGCGACGATTGGGCACATGCAAGACATCGCTCGGGTATCGTTCGGCGTAACAAATGGTTCGTCGGATTTGCCTTTGTTGCAGGGTACGCAATACTTGTAGTACGGCCCTTCCCATCATGAGGCGGTCGAGTCTCAAGGGCTAAAGGAAACGGGCAATGTCTCCATCGCGACGTTATGCGTCTGGGCAGTTTTTGTGCGCGCTGGCCCTGTTGAGCGCGGTTCCCAGGCTGCTCATCGCCGAGCAACCACTGCCGCAAGGCAAGACGAGTAGCAACCAGGTCGCTGCCACGCCTGGGCACGCGGCGCTGCACGCAACGGCCACAGTGGGCGAACACCCCTTGCACTGGGTGTTGCAGTTCGCGCGACAGGAACAGGCCTACTTGAAGGGCACCGTTCGCGATTTCACCTGCCGCCTGGTGAAACGCGAGCGCATCGGCGGCTTTTTGCAGGATTATCAATACATCGACATGTGCGCGCGCGAAGAGATTCGCCAGGGCGATCAGGTCGTGCAGCCGATGAGCATCTTCTTGCACTTCCTGGGTCCCAAGAATGTCGCGGGCCGCAAAGTGTTGTATATCGATGGGCAGAACGACGGCCGGATGATGGTCCGCAACGGGGGCAAACACTTCGATTACGTGATCGTGAACATCGACCCGAACGGCGATACGGCCCGCGAAGAAAGCCTTGTGCCGATCACCGAGAGCGGATTCAATCGCGTGCTGAGCCAGATGATCAACGTGCTCGAACGTCACGTGAAAGCCGACCCCAGCGGCGAAAACACGAAAGTCGAGCGAATTCCGGGTGCCAAGATCAACAAGCGACCGGTGAGCATCATTCGCATCGTGCATGCGCAGCATGAAGACGGACTGGAGTTTCACGTGGCAAATGTTTTCCTCGACGACGAGCTGCGAGTTCCGGTGCGCGTCGACTTCTCTCTGTGGCCCAGTCGACCGAATCAAGAGCCGCCGCTTTTGGCCGAGTACACGTACACCGATCTGCAGATCAACGTGAACTTGCCCGACAACACCTTTAGCCGGGCGCAGTTACGCGCGGGGCGCTAGCGACGGCGGCCGCGGAGCGAAGCCCCTACGGCAGTCGATCTGCTCGCTCGCACCAGTCGACCCACATTCGTCGATAGGCCTGCTCTAAATTGCGCGTGAAACCCGCGAAGTCCGCAAGCGGGCTGGCGGCCATGCGCGGTCTTAGTTCGCCGCGCAATTGCGATAGACGGTCGATGTCGCCGGCCAGGTCGACCGCCAGATCGATGTAATCCTCGACGGACCTGGCGATCAGGTGCGCAAGACCGACGTTGGCCAGCACACTGCCGCCGAAACGCGAGGCGTACGTCTGGCCTTCCAGCATGACCACCGGCACGCCCATCCAGATTGAGTCGCAGGTCGTCGTGTGTCCATTAAACGGGAAGGGATCGAGTCCGATGTCGGCCTGGGCGACAAGCTGCAAATATTCTTGCCGCCAGCGCTTGTCGAACAATTCGATCCGGTCCGGGTCGATACCCCGTTGGGCTGCCAACTCGTGAATGTGCCGTTCCAAGTAGCCGCCGCGATAGGCCAAAACCATCAGTCGCGACCGCGGCACTCGAGAAAGGATCTTCAACCACGTCTCGATTACCTCAGGCATCACCTTGGCGAAGTTATTGAACGAGCCAAAGGTCACGTAACCATTCTCAAGCGCCGGCGGCGGCGTCGTGGGGGGAGTTGCCCCGGCTTTGTAACAGAAAAACGCCCGCGGCAAGCGCACTAATTGTTCGGTGTAGAACGGATCGGTAACTCCCGGAGGATCGGCGTGATCGTCGGTCAGCCGGTAGTCCATGGCCGACATCCCGGTCGTGTTTTGATAGCCGATGTAGGTCACTTGCACCGGCGCCGGCTTCCGCGCGAAGACCAATAATCGAGTCCATCCCATGTGCCCGCTCAAGTCCACCAGGATGTCGATGCGGTCGTCGCGCACCATTTGGGCCACCTGCGCGTCGGTTTTGACCTTCACGTCATGCCAGTGATCCGCGGCGGCTTTCAACCGCTCGGTGACCGCGTCCGGGAGCATGACGCTGGAATAGCAGAAGATTTCGAACTCATCGTGATTGTGCGATGTCAGGATCGGCTCGACGAAGTAGTTCACGGCATGCTCGTGAAAATGGGGTGAGACATAGCCGACCCGCAACCGCCGCTGGGGAGCGCGGTCGTTGTCGTGGCGTGCCGCCTGTGCGGTGAGAGGTTCCGCGTGCCGCCTGGCCCACTCCAAGTGTTCGGCCAGCAGCGCCGGCGGATCGTACTCGGGCATGAGATTCAGGGCGTACAGAAGATTGCTGTGCTCGGCCGGATTGCCGGGCCGCAGCGCGAGCGACTTGCGGTAGCAATCGATGGCCTCTCGGCCGCGGCCTTGGGCGTGCAAAGCGATCGCCATATTGCCATATAGCGACCCGATATTCGATCCCAGATCGAGTCCCCTGCGGCAGTATTCGAGGGCGGTGTCGGGCTGGCCCGCATCGTTGTAGACGATCGCCAGGTTGGCACATGCTTCCGGATAGTTGGGCCGCAGCCGCAAGGCTTCCGTAAAGGCCGCGACCGCATCTTCGCGCAAGCGGCGGGACATCAATACACTGCCCCTGTAGAAGTGCGCGAGCGCCGAGTCGGGCTTTGCTCGCAAAGCCCGATCGTAGTATTCGATGGCTTCGTCCGACTTGCCTTCGCTCTGCAACACGGCGCCGTAGCCGACAAGCGCGTCGACGTGTTCGGGCTTGCAGCGGAGCACCTCGAGGTACGCGGCTTTGGCGCCTGGGGCGTCTCCCTGGATCCGCAAGGCGTTTCCCAAATTGCACGCGGCCTCGGCAAAATTCGGCCGCAACCGCAACGCCCGCGCGTAGCACTCGGCGGCCGAAGGCCAATTGCACGCGGCCTTGTGGGCGTTGCCCAGATTGAAGTGCGCGTCGGCCGAGTCAGGTCTCAGCCGCACCGCCTGCTCGAACTGGTCGATCGCCTCCGAAAAGCGCTCCAGCTCCAACAGCGCCGTACCCAAATTGCCGACCGCGTCGGCATTGTCAGCGTGGCATCGCAGCGCCGACCGGTATGCTTCCACAGCCTCGTTCAACTTGTCTTGCGCCCGCAGCAGGTTGCCCAGGTTGTTATGCGCTGCCCCGAAGTCTGGCCGAAGCCGAATCGCTTGTTCGTAATGGTGTTGCGCTTCGGCAGGCTGCGTGGCGCCCAGCACCAGGCCCAAGTTGTAGTGTGCCGCCGAAAACCCTGGATCCAACGCCAACGCCTGGCGATAGCAGGCCTGCGCTTCGGCCAAGCGACCGAAAGTCCGGTGAACTTCGCCGAGATTGTTGTGATAGAAGGGCTTCGTGCCGTCGAGCGTGATCGCCTGAGTAATAAATACCATCGCAAGGTCGTGGCGCCTGGTTTGGTGGGCGAGGGTACCTAACAGGTACAAGGCGTCTGCGTGCCGCGGTTCAGACTGCAATATCTGCGCGTAAAGCTGTTCGGCCTGGGCAAGCTCGCCCGTCTGGTGAAGACGCATTGCCGTCTCAAGCAAGTCGGCGACAGAACTCATAGGCATCCAAACTTTGTGATCTCAAACTCCGGCTGACACCAATCGCCGGATCGCACCTAGATCATTCAGAAGTTTCGCACAAAGTACGCGCAAAACAACTACCTTGCGCCTTGATTATTCAACAGGACAGTGTTTGCGATCAGCGTCCATCGATCACGGCACTGGCGAACTGGGCAAATCGTCGATTCTATGCACCAACCACTCGGGCCGCTCCGATAGAAAGAGTTGTGCCGACTGGTCGTTTCACGGCGGATGCCGTCGGCGGAGCGAGCAGTCAAGTTTCGACGGAGACGGCGATCATGACGCAAACACGGTTCGAATCACCGCTTCCGCCGGCGGTTGCAAAACTGTGGCAAATGTCCCGATTTGGAAAACGGTGCCCCGCCAGGTGCCCTGCCCGCATGCGAGCACCTTTGACTTTCATTCTAACCGCTTTGGCGTGCGCGCCCGGATTGCTTCAGGCGCAGACGATTGTACCGGGCACGGGTCAGCGGGTCGTCAAAGTCGGCGACGATTTTGAGGATCCTAAATGGTCGTACATTTTCAACTCGCCCAAGAGCAGCGATGAAAACGACAAGCAGCAGCGGCTGCCGGCGGGCAAATCGGCCAACGGCCGCTGGTACGAGGGGGTGATGCGCGGCCACCCCGACGTCATCCGCCGGGTGCCCACGCCCGAAGGCGGCATTCCCGCAAGCGAGGGCTCGCTCTTGATGGCGTCCAAGCAAACGGGCGTGCCCGGAGTCTTCGGGCGCACCATGCAGCAGGACGACTTGATCGTGGATGTCACCTCGCGCTTGGGTTATTCGATTCCGGTCTCCTGGGCGCCCAACGTCGTGGTGCGGGTCTATTTGCCGCCTTGGGAAGAGTGGGAGCGGCGCACCGGCCCTTCGTTCGGTTTTCGCGCAGCTTGCGAAACACACCGCGTGAAAAAGAGCGGGCGATTCGGCGGCAGCTCCATGCAACAGGAAACGTACTGGCCGGGCATGTTCATTCAATTCCACAAGGGCGACGGCCACAGCATCAAGGACTCGGCTTCGTTGAGCCTCCGCGCGGGCCCGAGCGGGCACGATTTCGTGGGACCGCGGATCACCGAGACCGGATGGTGGACGCTGGGCATGTCATTCTCGCCCGACGGACAAGTGCATTACTTTGCCCGCCCGGGCGTCGACGACCTCTCGATCGAGGACCATCTCTCGTCGCAAACCCCGTACAGCTTCCGTTGCGAGCGACTGGACACGTTTTTCTTCAACGTCGTCAGCGGCGACAACGGCAACTGGTCGACGCCGTGGATCATCGATGATCCGCTGTTGTATTACACCCGGCGGTAAGGCTGCTCAAGACGCAGGCGGCCGACCGATCAGCCCGTGCGTGCCACCATCGCGTCGGCCGAGCAAATGTGGACGGTCTCGTTGCGCCCGTTGCCCTTGGCACGGTAAAGTGCCATGTCGGCGTCGTGCAAAAAATCGAGACACCAACCGTCCCGACTCGGCACGGTGGTCGTCGCGCCGACGCTGATCGTCACATGCGGACGGACGCTGGAGCGCGGGTGACGAATCTGCAAGGCCTCGACTCGCGCGCGGATGGTCTCGGCGATCCGGATCGACGGTTGCACGTCGGTGTTGGGCAAGATCACGGCAAATTCCTCGCCGCCGTAGCGGGCCACGAAATCTCCGGAACGCCGCATGCTCTCCTGGATCGTGCGGGCGATGCACCGCAGGCAGTCGTCGCCTGCCAGGTGTCCCGACTCGTCGTTGTATTGCTTGAATAAATCGGCGTCGATCAACAGCACCGAAAGCGGAAGTTGAGCCCGCACGTGGCGCTTCCATTCCTGTTCGAGCACCGCGTCGAATGTGCGCCGATTGGCAATTCCGGTGAGCCCGTCGATCGCGGCTTGTAGCTCGAGGGTACGGTTCGTCTCGTGGAGAGATTGCTGCGCGTTGTATTCGATCTGCTTCAGGACTTTTACCAGGACGTATACGCATGCTAACAGGCCTACCAGGCCGGTGTAGTCGAGCAGCCTCATTCCGCCCGGCGACACCTCGTTCAAAAAGACGATGCCGAATTCTTGCGCGAGGGCAAAGCCCGTAATGCTCAACGCGCTGGTCGCCGTCCAATAGAACCCCGCGCGTGTTCCGCACATCAGCACGGCCAAGATCGGTATCGAGGCATACCACACCATCACCGGAGCCCCGGCGCCGCCGGTAAAGCAAGCCAACGCGGTGTAGACATACCATGCCGCGCCGGCCAGAAAGTTCCCGCAGAACGCGGGAGAATTGCCGCGACGCATCAACAGTAAACTGGCAAACAGCAGCACGCCGCCGGAAAACACGATGTTGCCCGAGATCGGCGCGCCCAGCGCGTAATACAACAAGGCGAAGACCGGCACCCAGATCAGCATCGCCAGGTGCAACGCGGCCACCCGGTTGGCCTGGCGCAACAGCTCGGGGTCCTGCCGAAACTCGGGCGGAATCCACTCGTTCCAAAAGGCGCGCAGAATTGGCCTTGCTATGGGAGCCACGGGGAATCAAAACGTGTCAGAGAAAACCGGAAATGCGATGTGCTCTTGAAAATCTAGCATACGGCCCAAGGCGCGGCGGTCGCTCCGGCACGACCGCTAAATTCGGCACGCCAGAGACGGCGCCACCATCAGCGGCTTGAGCGATAACCCCCAGGTTTTGCGGAGATTACTGCACGGGCACGGCTTCACGTGCCGCGCTCTGGGCTTGATCTGCGGCGCATAAGGTGAGCACGCGCCTCGGGTCGGTTGCGCTAATCGCCGGGTGTTTCGGGCGGCCTGGTCGGCTCGTCGTCCTGGGGCGGTTCCTTACGCGGCGGCCAGAGAATCCAGTCGCCATCGGAGTCGCTCGGCTGGTGCATTGCGTCTGCCGGTGTCTCCGGGCCGAACCAGGTCGGGATCGACTGATCGGGTATACCCGATGCGCGGCCGCCGTCGTCGTCGCGATCGGCGCCAATGCTGTACACGAGCGCTTGCCCGTCGCGGACGACGTACCGCAGGGGCTTCCCGTCAGTTCGATCGACCGGCACCGCGGGCAGCAAGTCCGGCACGAGCTCGGCCAGCTCACGCGGCCACTCGCCATGCCGACGCCGCCAAATCTCGAGCGCGATCGCGACCTCGGCGGCATCGCGGACTTGAACGGAGCGCTCGCCGGCGCTGTTTCTCGCAGCCAGCGCCGGCAGCATGTTCGCGACGAGCCAATACTTGAGATGCTCGGAAGTCTTAGTCGCCATTTCGCACATGCGGGCCTCGTAGGCGTCGAATGCCTTGCGGTCCCATTGCCAAGGGGGCCCCTGATGGGCCGCGATCATTTCGTCCATCAACGTGTGGTACAGCTCGCGATTTTCACGGCGACTGCCTACGAGGGCTGCCACGCCCGGACTGGCGACCAGTACCGCCCAGGCGGCTTTCGGGTCGCGAGCCACGCTGGAGCTGAAAAGTGCCGAACCGCCTCCGCCGCTGTCGGCCAGTAGACGAAGCCCATCGCGAGTGATGCGGCCATCGCCGTTCCCATCGTCGGTGTACGCGCGTTGCAAAAGATCATCAAAGATCATTCGTTCCGAGGTGAAATCCAGCGATAGGGTGCCGCCACGATAGGCAGCAATCCGATGAGCCAAATGCTGCAATTGCTCGTCGGTGAGGGCGGCCGGATAGTCGGCCAGCGTTCGCCCGACGGCCTCGGTCGCCTGTCCGAAGATCGCGATTCCGATCAACTGTTCGACCAGCGTGGCAGCCGGCGCGAATTGCTGCTCGGACAGCGAAAGGATCGCTGTTACGTCCTCCAGGACCGTGGCGCCCTGGCCGGCAATCGCGGCCCGCCGCGCGTCGGCAGCCAAAAACCGCGAGACGCGCCGAATCTCTTGCGGTCCTTGCAGCAACGCCGAGATCAGGTCTTCATTGTCGTCGGCCGATTGTTGCGTGAACATCCACTCTTGATGACCGGCCGCGGCGGCCGCGTGGTCCGACGGGTCGCCCAACAACCAGCCGAAGTGCGGGCGCTTGGCTCCTTCTCGCATCAGCTCCAGCGACTCGCGATGCCGCGCCAGCGCCGCCATGGCCTCGTCCCAGTGCTTGCCGCTCGGACCATCGTCGAGCCATTCGGGCAAGATTTCAGTCTTACCGAGTTTAATCAAGG
>JBGQHN010000116.1:0-12180 GCA_041497975.1 Planctomycetia bacterium
AAGGCGGTGGAAGAGTTCCTTTACCCGGCAATGGAGGACTTTCGCATCGACATCCTGTTGGGCGACGGAGTCAACGCGCGCACGATCAACATGACGCTACGGCCTTTCACGCTCATTGGCGCCACGACCCGCGCCGGATTGCTTTCGGCTCCGCTGCGCGATCGCTTCCACATGCGGGAGCATTTGGACTTTTACAGCGTGGAGGAATTGACTGAAATCGTCGTGCGCAACGCGCGTAAGCTGCAGATGAAAATCGACGCCAATGCGGCCCGCGAAATTGCCACGCGCAGCCGCGGCACCCCCCGCCTGGCCAATAATCGCCTGCGCTGGGTGCGCGACTATGCAACGAGTAAGGCGGACGGCAACGTGACGGTCGCGCTTGCGCACGCGGCGCTCGATATGCAAGCGATCGACGCGTTGGGGCTGGACGGTCAGGATCGCAAATATCTGGAGACCATCGTGCGAATATTTCACGGTGGCCCCGTGGGTGTCGAGGCTGTGGCCCACACGATGAACCTGGCCGTCGACACGCTGGTCGACGAGGTGGAGCCCTATTTGCTCCGCCGTGGATTATTGATTCGCACTCCTCGGGGCCGGAAAGTTACGCCGGCTGGTCACGATCATTTGGGCCATCTTGGCGTCGATCTACCCGACGAAAAACGGCCGCTTTTCAAGTGAGCCGTTCACCGACTGACCGGACGGTAGCTAAATGGTTGTCTAAACAGGTGTTGCTACCGAAAGAATCCTCAGAATTTGCTTGCGGAAACTGGCAGCAATGCACTAGGATGCACGCACGCGAAGGGACTCATATCGCTTAGTTCGTGGCGTGCGTTTAAGGCCAATCTTCGACAAATCCGGTCGGTTCTCGACTGCAATAAAACAAGCGGCTGGGGGCGAATTCTAAGGGAGCCCACGCCGCGCTTTCTCGAAGACCAAGGCTCTCGAGAGGGAGGGGCTAAAGTGGCACTGACCCAGGCTACTTTCAACCGCCTTGTCTCTGATCATGGCCCTGCACTGTACCGCATGGCCTATCGGATGATGGGCGATCGGCACGAAGCCGAAGACATTGTGCAAGAGACCTACCGTTCGGCCTGGACCAGCCGACGGGGTTACGAATCGGGCCGGAGCCAACGGGCTTGGCTGGCCTCGATTTTACGTCGCAGAGTCGTCGACCGTTGGCGACGGCACACGTTGCCGGGGCCAGCCGGCGGCGATTTTACGGTCGATGTCGAGGTCAACGGCGTCGATCCTATGGCCAATGAGTTCACCGATGAAATGCAACACGCACTGAACCGCCTGCCACCGGAACTGCGCGAGTCGCTGCTGCTGGTCGTCGTGGCTGAGCTGACGCACCAGGAAGCGGCCGATTTGTTGGAAGTGCCCTTGGGGACGGTTCTCTCGCGCGTCAGCCGCGCCCGCGAACGATTGCGCGAGTATTGGCTGCTTGTTGCGAAAGCGACTGCCGGCTGATTTGACTCCCACTGAACTAGTCCCCCCCGTTATCTTCATGCCCGATTTCGACGATTGGATTGACCGCCAATTGCGCAATGTACCGCTGCCTCCCGACTTGCTCCGGCGCTTGACCGAATGCCCAGCAGTCCGGGACCAGGCCAGCACGGACGCGCGGCTCGACGCCGTCTTGCGAAGTGTGGCGGTGCCCGACGATCTTGACGCGCAACTGCGTCGCATCGCACGGCGTCGCCGGCCGCCACCTGGATGGATGCAATTCGCCCTGGCCGCTTCGGTATTTCTCGGATTGGGACTCGCGACGGCCGGGTATCTGGGATTTGTCAGCCAGCAGCCCAGGCCGGCCACGGCGACTGCCGCCCTGCCTGCCTCGCCTCGAACAGGCGCGACCGCCGCCAGAAACGCTGACGTAGCCGCACAACCCGCGTTGAAGCAAACCGTCCTGGTAACTGACACGGCTGGGTCCCACCCACCCGAGCGGTCGGAGGAACCCGCGCCGGCCCAAGCCGCAGCAGTCCCCCGTCCCTCCATTACTTTCCAAGACGTGGTCGCCGCGGGCCGATCGCTGATGCAGGCCGTCGACGCCCGGCGCCAGTCGCAGGCCGCCCTGGGCGCGGGTGGAAATCTGGATCGTCTGCCGTCGCTCGAAGTGTTTGAAGCACCGGCGCCGCGCGGCATCGCGCCGCCGCGGGTTCGCGGCTACGATCTGTTATTTCAATTGAAGCACGGCGAGCACCCGTTCGCACCGCCTTCGGCTCGGGAACTGGCCACGAGCAGGATGCCGTTTTCGTTTCGCACCGCCAGCTACGACCTGACGGTGGGTGCCGCGCGAGAAGGACAACTGCCGCCGGCGGACGAAATTCGCGTGGAAGATTTTCTGGCAGCGCAGGACTATGCCCTGCCGCCCGCGCCCGCGAATCGGCTCGCCCTGCACGTCGCGGTCAGTCCTTCCCCTTTCGAAGACTCGGGTTTGCATTTGATGCAACTGGCCGTCAAGGCTTCAGCGAAGGCACCTGGCCCTCGTCGGCCAACGCGGATGGTGGCGGTCGTGGACACCTCGTCGGCAATGCTTGGCGGCGCCCGTTGGGAAACAATCCTGCGGGCGCTGGCGAAGATCGCCGACGACATGCGGCCCACCGATCGACTCACGTTGATCGGCTTTGCCGAGCGGGCGACCGTTCTGGCCGAAAATGCAACCCATGGCGACCTGCGGGCGATTGTTTCGGGCGGTGGCCTGCCGCAGCCCGGCGGCATTGCGGATCTGCCCACTGCCATTCGGGCGGCGTGCGAGACAGCGCGAGATGAACAGGTGACCGAGGCACAACTTGTTGTCGTCATCACCGCCGGACGCGGAGACTATGACGACTCTGTTGTGGCCAGCGTAGTCGACTCGCTCTTGCAATTGGACACAGACAACATCGCCTGGCAGATCATTTCGCTGTCGCCTCAAAACTCGCAGCTTACCGACCTGGCACGCCGGGCCCGGGGTGAAGTCATCGCCGCTACGTCCGCGTCCGAAATACGCGCGGCAATCCTCGATAAGCTCACCGGGCAATCCTCTTTGGTAGCCCGAGGCGCGTCGCTGAAGCTGACGTTCAATCCGCAAGTGGTCACGAGCTATCGGCTGCTGGGACATGCTACGACGACGCTGACGGCGGAAGCCGCCAATTCGCTGGAAATCGACCTGCACGCGGATCAAACAGCCACCGCGATGTACGAGCTGTGGATCAAGCCGGGCGAAACCGATAAGGTTGCGACGGCTGAGCTGACGTGGCTCGATCCTCAAAGTGCCCAGCCGCGCCGCGCGGCACAGACGATCCACCGCGGACGCATCGCCGCGTCATTTTCTCAAGCGCCGGGCTGGTTCCAACACGGGGTGATCGCCGCAAAGGCGGCCGAAGTATTGCGCGGGAGCTATTTTGCTCCGACGTCGCGCCCGCTCGATCGGATTCGAGATCTTGCCGATCACGTCGAACCGAGCACCGCCCAGCAGGCCGATTTTCAAGGCCTTTTGCGACTGCTGGAACAAGCCCAAAAGCTACGCTAGCCAGCCTCAGCGCGGCGGGTGCCTGCCATGCAATCCGTCGGGCCCCAGACGGTCGCTTCTGCCGGGCCAATCCACAGTCGCACCCCAAAAATGGCAATTCCGGACACGGGTTGTGCTCGATTGCGCCAGGTTATAATTTGCTATTAGGAGCGACAAAGGCAGGAGGCGGTCCGGAACCCGCAACCTGAATGGCCGAGGCGCACTGGCGAGTGGGTATTGCATTCCACCGTCGACAAGGCGATCGCCGCGCGTGGCCAACGTCGTCTGCGAACGCGACACACTAGAACTGGTTTCAAAACCGTCTCGGAGAGGGGACAGTCCCGACCCTGGATCACGCTCATGCGTGACCACGGTGCCCTGCTCCGAGGACTGCGCAAAATTGGGACAGTCCCCGACGGTTTTGAAACCGCTTGTACCGAGAAGAAGCTCATTTTCGATCGCAAGAGCAGGAAGTCTCGAATCAGCGTTGATTGCGCCTCCTGAGGACGGGATGAAACCCAAGTCGACCTCGCGACGTTTGCTATCGGCCTTGGCTCTCGTATCGGCGTGTCTCGCCGCCGACGGGTTTTGCGCCGAACCTGTCGACCAATTTGTCCAAGCGCTGCGAGAGCGTAAGTACTACGACGAGGCGATCGATTACTTGGCGCTGCTCCAGGTTCACGAGCAGTTGCCTGGAATCGTCAAGCAGCGGGTTCCCTACGAACAGGCAGAGACGTTGCTCGAGCAAGCCGGCGGCGAGAGCGATTTGACCGTGCGCGGCACGCAGCTTTCGCGGGCTGCGGAGCTTTTTGAGACGTTCCGCGGCAGCTTTCCGGACCACGAGTTGGCCGGCCGAGCCGCGACCCATATCGCCAACATTCTGATCGAGCGCGGCCAGTTCGTGGTCCAATCGTCACTGGACCCTGACAACCAGGAGGCAACGCGAGCCCGAGCGAGAGAGTATTTCGAACAAGCCCGGCAACAATTGACGGCGGCCGACCGCAAGTTTCAGGCCGACTTGCAAAAGATGCCCAAACTAGTAGCGCCGACCGAGCAAGACCTGCAAAACCGAAAACGGCGGCTCGCGGGCGACCTGGCGCAAGCGCGTCTGCTGAGCGCGAGCATCGACTTTGAGCTTGCCAAGACCTTCGAGGCTGGAAGCGCCCCGGCGAAGAAGCACTTGCAGGCCGCGGCCCACAACTATTCGTCGCTGTACGAATCCTATCGGACACGGTCTGTCGGCCTATTGGCGCGATGGTGGGAGGGGCGTTGTTACCAGGAACTGGGGCAATTCAAGCAGGCCCTGGGTTGCTATCGGGAACTGATCGAGCTGCCGGCCACCGCGGAAACCCGCGCCATCAAGACCCGAAGCACGCTCGGTGCGCTGGAATGTTTGACCAACGACAGTCAAAAGAAATACCAGGAAGCCATCGAGTACGGCGAACGGTGGGAAAAGGAATTAGGCTCCAACCAGGCCGACGCCTATGGGCTGGCCATTCGCTATCGAACGGCGCTGGCCTATCAGGCTCAATCCAAGGCCCTGCCGATCAAAGATCCCAATCGCAAGAAACTAGCAGGATTTGCTCGCCAATTCGTAGTTCCCGTGGCGCAACACCCGGGAGAGTACCAGCGATCGGCCAAAATGTTGCTTGTGGCGCTGGGCGGCAATAAAGACCCGAAGGATGCGCGCGGCCGGGACGTTACCTTCGCCGAAGCGTATGAACAAGGCCGGCAGGCGCTGGAACGGATGCAGGAGGTGGCCGCCAACCTGGCGATCGCTCAGCGCGGAAAAGACCGCGACGCGATTGAAACCCTCGAAAAACAAAAGAGCGAAAGCACGGCCGCGGCGCTCGAATCGCTGCGGCTGGCCCTGAATAAAAGCGACCAGAAAACGCCGATCGAGGACCTGAACTCGGTGCGGTATTACCTGTGTTTCCTGGCCTGGGACGCCGGACAATTCCACGACGCGGCGGTGCTGGGCGAGTTCCTCGCGCGCCGCTACGGCGACAGCCTTCCCGGCCGGCAGGGGGCGCGAATCGCGCTGGCGGCATGGGTGCGGCTGTATAGCGATTCCAAGGCAGCCGACAAGGACTTTGAACGAGCCCAGATTCAACACATCGCGGAAATGATTTTCAAGCGCTGGCCGGACAAGGAAGAGTCCGACGAAGCCGCGCTGACCATGTTGAACTTCGCCGTCGCTGAACGCCACTTCGACAAAGCGCTGGACTACCTGGATAAGATTTCGACCACATCTCCACGCCGGGGCCAGGCGGAACTGCGCGCCGGACAGGCGCTTTGGTCGGCCTACTTGCGATCGTTGCAAGCGCCGGCCGGGGAGCGGCCCAGCGACGAGGACGCGAACCAGCTCAAACAACACGCCCAGGAAATCCTCAGCCAGGGCGTCGCGCGCATGGACAAGGCCGGACCGGTCGATTCGACCCTGGCAGCCGGGGTGCTGGCCTTGGCCCAGATATGCGTGGAGACCGACCAGCCCCAACAGGCGATCGCCTGGTTGGAAAATCCCAAGCTCGGTCCCCTGACCCTGGTCAAGGCCGGCAACCCAGCCGCGGCGCGCGACGCGTTCGCTACCGAAACCTACAAATTGGCGCTGCGGGCCTACATTGGCGTTCATCCGCAGCAGCTCAAAAAGGCCGAAGAGGCCATGGATGCCGTGGAAAAGCTGGTGCAAAAGAGCGGCGATGCCGCGGCGTCGGCCAACTTGACGGCGATCTACATCAGCCTTGGTCGCGAGCTCGAACAACATCTGCGAGAGCTTCGCAATAGCGGGAAGACAAAGGAACTGGAGTCGGTCTCCAAGGCATTCGAGGTATTTCTGGACCGCATCACGAAGCGTGAAGGCGGCGGCAGCTATGCCTCGCTCAACTGGGTCGGAGAGACCTACTACGGCCTGGGGAGCGGCTTTGATGAAGGCGGTGGGCCGCTGTCGCTGAAGGCCAAGGAGTACTTTCAAAAAGCCGCGACGGCCTACGAGCGGATGTTGGAAGCCGCCCAGAAGGATCCCAAATACAAAGACCAGCCCGACAGCCTGGTCGGCGTTCGGCTGCGGCTGGCCGATTGTCAGGGCCGCGCGGGGAACTTCGACGCGGCCCTCAAAACGCTGGTCGCGATCTTGAAGGAAAAGTCGGTGCGGCTCAACGCCCAGGTCCAAGCCGCGCAGTTGCATCAAGCTCGGGGCGCCACGGATCCCAAGGGCTATGCCGAAGCAATCACCGGCAGCTCGCCGGGCAGGGACGGCAAGAACGTTGTTTGGGGGTGGGCGAAGATTTCGCAGATGACCGTGAACAGACCGGAGTTCGAAGAGACTTTCCACCAGGCGCGCCTCAGCATGGCCGAAGCCCGCTACAAATACGCGCTGACGCAGGAAGATGAAGCCAAACGGAAAAAGATCCTGGAAGCGGCCAAGCAAGACTTGTGGATGACCTTCAAGCTTCGACCCAACCTGGGCGGCGAAGAAACATCGGCCCGTTACGACCAGATGCTCAAGCAAATACAAAAAAGTCTGGGCGACAAGGAAGCGGGCCTGGTAGAGTTCAAAGAGCGCGACGTCGCCGCGCCGGGAACGTAGAGCGACAGCCTGGAAACGCGTCATGAACATTCTATCGCGATCTTTAGTGTTGGTTGTCGTGTGCGCGGCGGCCTGCGCGACGGCGCTCGCGGCCGACAAGGTAAAACTACTCCAGGGATCTCAGTCCAGCGGGAGACTGACCGGCATCACGCCTGTCGAGCTTGTTCTGGAGCTCCTTTCCAACAAAAAGACATTCGCGGTCAACGAAGTCGATTCGGTGATGTTTGACGCGGAGCCAAACGACCTGGCGCAGGCCCGCATCGCCGTCCGCGCCGGCCGCTATGAAGATGCCGTGGCGCTGCTGTCGAAGATCGACGCGGCCAAAGTGGACCGCTCCGAGATTGCCGCCGACATCGAGTTTTTCAAAGCCATGGCCGCGGCTCGGCTGGCCTTGGCGGGCAGCGGCTCCAAGACCGAGGCTGGCAAGAAACTGTTCGCGTTCGAAAAAGCGCATCGCACGAGCTTCCACTACTTCGAAGTCTGCGAATTGCTCGGCGACCTGCTGGCGGCGCTTAACAAGCATTCGGACGCGGAAACCTTCTATAACAAGCTGGCGGAAGCTCCCTGGCCCGATTACAAAATGCGGGCCGGAGTGCTCGTCGGCCGGGCGCTGGTGGGTCAGAAACAATTCGATCGGGCCAACGGCAGATTCGACGAAGTTTTAGCAATCGAGGGTACGGGCAAGGAGGCCGATCGCCAAAAGCTGGCGGCCCGGCTGGGCAAGGCTTCGGCCTTGGCCGGCGCCGGAAAGACCGACCAGGCCGTCCAATTGGTGGAACAAATCATCGCCGAAGCCGACGCCGAAAACTTGGAGCTTCACGCCCGGGCGTACACGGTCTTGGGCAACTGCTACAGGGCGGCCGGCAAGAAGAAGGAAGCCCTATTGGCCTTCCTGCACGTCGATCTTTTGTATTCGCGGTTTGGAGAACTGCACGCCGAGGCTTTGGCGAACCTGGCCACGCTGTGGGCCGATGCCGACAAGGGTGATCGCGCCGCGCAAGCGCGCGCGCTATTGAAGGAGAAATATCCCACCAGCGCGTGGGCCGAAAACTGATCCGATTCCGCGCGCCGCGCGCACCTGCCGCGAGCTTTTCAAGCTCGCGGGTGGAATTGCTTGTGCACCGCTTTGAGCCTGGCCGGATCGACGTGGGTATAGATTTGCGTGGTGGCGATGCTGGCATGGCCCAACATTTCTTGCACCTGGCGCAAGTCGGCTCCGCCTGCCAGCATGTGAGTCGCAAAGCAGTGCCGGAGCGTGTGGGGACTCATGTCCTTGGCAATGCCCGCGATCGCAGCGTACCGCTTGAACAATTCCCAAATCCGCTCGCGCCGCAAGCGCAGGCCCCGCCGAGAAACGAGCAGCCACTTTGGCGCCGGCGAATCATGGGTGACCAGCGCGGGGCGTTCCTTGGCCAGGTAGTCGCGCACGGCCTGAACTGCCCGCCGCCCCAGGGGAACCAGCCGTTCCTTGTCTCCCTTGCCCTTGCACAGGCAATAGCTCTTGTCCAAGTGCACGTCCTGCATCTTCAAATGCGAGATCTCCGACGCGCGGCATCCGGTGGCATAGAGCAACTCCAAGAGCGCCCGGTCGCGCCGCCACAAAGGCTCGCCCGGCGCCGGACTTTCGAGCAACCGCTCGACCACGGCCGGCGCGAGAACGTGCGGCACCCGCTCCCACAGTTTCTGGCTGCCTAACAATTCGGCCAGGTTCTCCCGCAACACGCCTTCGAGCTGCAGATAGCGGAAGAACATCCGCAGCGAAGCCAGGTGCCGGGCGATGCTGGCCGGCGCCAGCTTGTGCTGGTGCAGCCAGCCGGCGTAGTCGGCCAACTCCTGGATCGTAAGCTGTGCGATGCGCCGCCCGGCCAGCCATGAGTAAAAACGACGCAGGTCGCGCTGGTACGCGGAAACCGTGTTTTCAGCGAGGTGGCACTCGTTGCGCAAATAGTCGACGAACGACTCGATCCAACGCCCCATTGCGGCGCCACTCGCCACGGCCGCCGGTTTCAAGAGTTTGCGGCGCGGTCCGCCCATCGGAAATCCTTGCGAGTTTGCATGTCACCGGTCGGCTCGCTAGAGCACGTATCACGCTTGTGTGGCGGTGCAAGGTCCTCTCCCCTGGCGGACTTCGGCGAGCTCAGTCGAGCCGGAGAGGGCAGCGAGCGATAGTCGCTCGCGGGTGAGGGGGCCCGCTACACGACTACACAACACGTCTTAGCCCAAGCCACTCAACGATCGCTTCGACGGGTAGCGGCCGTGGGCTTCACAGATTTGCCTTCAGGCCGTAGAACTGGTTTCAAAACCGTCGGGGACTGTCCCAATTTTGCGCAGTCCTCGGAGCAAAATGGGACTGTCCCCCTCTCCGAGACGGTTTTGAAACCGCTTGTAGGCTCTCATAGAGTACCACGGGCCAAAGCCGCGCGATTGACGACAGTTCGGTCCCTATGGGCGGCAAATTCGGCACAAAGCTCCACAATGGCATGGTTCCGCTCGCGGGCATGGGAGATTGGGCATGAAGATCCTGGTCACAGGCGGGGCCGGTTACATCGGCAGCCATGCCGTGCGATTGCTGGAGCGCGCCGGGCACGACGTCTGGGTTTATGACAATCTTTCGCTGGGCCACCGAGCCGCCGTGCCCGAGGGGCGGCTGATCGAAGGCGAGCTGATGGATCGGCCTCGTCTGATCGACACGTTGCGCGGCAAACGGATCGAGGGTGTGATGCATTTCGCGGCGTTTGCCGCGGTGGGCGAATCCGTCCTGGACCCGGCCAAGTACTATCAAAATAACGTCGTGGCCAGTCTGAACCTGCTGGAAGCCATGCGCGCCTCGGGCGTCAAGCGCATCGTATTCTCCAGCACGACGGCGACCTACGGCACCCCGGAAAACATCCCGATCACCGAAGAGGAACCTCAGCGGCCGATCAATCCCTACGGTTTCGCCAAGCTGGTCGTCGAACGCGCGCTTGCCGATTACGCGGCGGCCTATGGACTGGGCTACGCCGCGTTACGCTATTTCAACGCCGCGGGCGCAAGTGCCGACGGTGATCTCGGCGAAGACCACGACCCGGAAACGCATTTGATTCCGATCGTGCTCGACGTGGCGCTGGGCAAACGGCCGCACGTCACGATCTTTGGCGACGACTACCCCACGCCCGACGGCACGTGCATCCGCGACTACATCCACGTTGACGATCTGGGCGTGGCCCATGTCTTGGCGCTGGAAAAACTCGAGGCCGGCAAGGGGCTGTGCCTTAATTTGGGTACCGGCCGAGGGCATAGCGTGCGAGAAGTGGTCGATGCTTGCCGCCGCGTCACGGGACACGCGATCCCGGCCCAGATCGGTCCCCGACGCGCAGGCGATCCGCCCCAACTCGTCGCGGACTCGCGCTTGGCCGAGCGCGTGCTCGGCTGGCGGCCGCGATACACGGACATCGAATCGATTGTCCGCACGGCCTGGCAGTGGCACTCTAAGCACCCGCGGGGCTACGACCAATAAGCCGGCTGGTACTGGTTGTTTGGGGCGTGCAGCCCGCTAAGATAAATTGGCGGTGCATTGCCTGCACAAATTCCCCTCACTCAATCATGCCACGAGCCGCGCCGATGTCGATCTGCAGCCTGTCGGAAATGATTCACGGCCAGGAAGCCGACCTGTTCGTGCTCATGACGGCCAAGGAGGAACTGACCACGCGCGACGGAAAGCCTTACTACAAAGTGGGCTTTCGCGATCACGCCCGCGAAGTCACCTTTCCCATCTGGCACGACTCGCCTTGGGGTGCCGATTGCCGCGAGGCCTGGCAGCCGGGCACGTTCTACAAAGTGCGGGCCGTTTATCGCGACACGAACTACGGCCCGCAGCTCGAACTGCGAAAAATTCGCGAAGTCTGCTCGGCCGACAAAAGCGACGGCTTTACGACGGCCATGTGTTTGCCGCAAACGCGGTTCGATTGCCAGGCGATGTTCGAGGAGTTGACTTCGATCGCCCGCGAGCGCGTCGATGACGCCGCGCTACGCGAGCTGGTCTTGCACCTGCTCGAACAAAATCGCGCACAACTGCTCACTCTGCCTGCCGCCACCCACAATCACCACGCGTTCGTCGGCGGGTGGCTGGAACATGTGTTGAGCGTAACGCGAACGTGCGTCCATCTGGCCGACAAGTACGACGAGTACTATCCGCAGATGAAGCCGCGGCTCAACAAGTCGCTGGTCATTGCCGGCGCCATCGTGCACGACATTGGAAAACTGCGGGAGATCGAAGAGCAACCGCAGGGAGCCCAGTATACGGCGGAGGGCAATCTGATCGGGCACATCCTCCAGGGTCGCGACCTCGTCCGCGAAGCGGCCGCCGGTCGCGCGATCGATCGCGATCTGCTGTTGCGCTTGGAACACATTATCGTGGCGCACCAGCGGCTGCCCGAATGGGGCTCGCCCAAACCGCCAATGACGCCGGAAGCGCTGATCGTGCACTACGCCGACGACCTGGACGCCAAATACGAGATGATGGCGGCCATCTTGCGCGACGATACCAATCCGGGTCCGGTGACTTCGAAGAAAAACGTCTTGTATCAGAAAGTCTATCGCGGTCTGCAATGAGGCGCCGCGCGAGCGGTCGACGCGATTTCCTCTCGCGCAGCGCCCGCGCCAGGTGTTGCCTCACGGAGCGAAGCGACGTGCGCGTCCGGCTCGCGAAGGATCTGCGCCCCCAGTTGGCGAAGTTTCGCTTCCAATCGCTCATAGCCGCGATCGAGATGGTAGATTCGCCGCACGATCGTTTCGCGCTCGGCGGCCAGGCCCGCCAAGACCAGGGCGGCGCTTGCCCGCAAGTCGCAAGCCATTACCGTGGCCCCCGACAAGCTCCGCACGCCGTGCACGATCGCCGTCGAAGCATTCCGCTGGATGCGCGCGCCTAATCGGTTCAGCTCCGCCACTTGCATGAAGCGATCGGGAAACACGCCGTCGCTGATCAGGCTTTGCCCCGTGGCGAGCGAGAGCAAGGCCATGAATTGCGCTTGCAGGTCGGTGGGAATGCCGGGATAGGGTTGGGCCGCGATTCGGGTCGCCCGCGGACGGTCGGGCGCACGGACCATGATCTTGCGGTGCCCGA
>JBGQHN010000117.1:0-12147 GCA_041497975.1 Planctomycetia bacterium
CCTGGATCGCGCGGCGCACGCCCGCGGCGATCGCCTGGCCCAGTTGCGCGAAGTCTTGCTCAACCAGGTCGAGCCGCAATTCGACGAGCCAGTGGAAGAGACGCCGCTCGACGCGGGACTCAACCCGGCACAGCGCGATGCGGTTGACTTCGCGCTCGGTGCGCGCGACGTGGCCCTGATCCACGGCCCGCCCGGAACCGGCAAAACCACGACCGTGATCGAGCTCATTCGCCGCGCTGTTGGCCGTGGCCAGAAAGTGCTGGCCTGCGGGCCGAGCAACATGGCGGTCGACAACCTGTTTGAGCGGCTGCTAGCTCACGGCCAGCGCGTCGTGCGGCTGGGGCATCCGGCCCGAGTCATGCCCGAGTTGCGGTCTCACACGCTCGACCTGCTCGTCGAGCGGCACGAGGACGTGCGGCTGGCGCGAAAGCTGGTCAAGGACGCCTTGGCCCTTTTTCGTCGGGCGGCGCGAACCACCCGCGCCAAGCCCGAGCCAGGCGCGCGCCGCGATATGCGATCCGAAGCCAGGCTGCTGCTGGCCGACGCTCGTCGTTTGGAAGCGCAGGCCGTGGAGCACATCTTGGATACCGCGGACATTCTTTGTGCCACGACGACCGGCTTGGACGAAGGCCTATTGGGCGCGCGGCAATTCGACCTGGCCGTCATCGACGAGGCCTGCCAGAGCACCGAGCCGGGCGCGTGGATTCCGCTGCTGCGGGCGACGAAGGTGGTGTTGGCCGGCGATCATTGTCAATTGCCACCCACGGTGCTCAGTGACGATGCCAGGCAACAGGGTTTTGGCGTCAGCCTGTTTGAGCGTTTGGCCGAAACGTTTGGCGAAAAGGCGCTGGTGCGGCTCGACGTGCAATATCGAATGCACCGCTCGATCATGGAGTTTTCCTCCAGCGAGTTTTATCAATCGGGCCTCGTGGCCGGCGCCGAGGCTGAACAACACGTGCTGGCCGAACTGCCGGGCGTGGCCGCCGTGCCGATGACGCAATCGGCCCTCGAGTTTATCGACACGGCCGGCGCCGGCTACGACGAAGAGCTTGAGCCCGACGGCGAAAGCCGACTCAATCGTCGAGAAGCCGAGTTGATTTGTGCCAAAGTGCGCGCGCTAGTGGAAAGCGGCGTTTCGGCCGCCACGATCGGCGTGATTACGCCCTATGCCGCGCAGGCCCGAACCCTCCGCGAGCTGCTGGGCCAGGACGCCCCGGAAATCGACACCGTCGACGGCTTTCAGGGCCGGGAGAAAGAAGCGATTCTGATATCGCTCGTGCGATCGAACGACCAAGGAGAGATCGGTTTTCTGGCCGACCATCGCAGAATGAACGTCGCCATGACGCGCGCGCGCCGCAAGCTGATTATCGTCGGCGACAGTGCCACGCTTTCGTCTGACTCGTTCTACGCGCGGCTGGTAAGCTTCTGCGAAGGCCAGGGAGCTTACCGCACGGTATGGGAAGAGGAGCCGCCGGCCTGATGTGTCGGGTGCGATAGTCGCGAACGGTGCCATGCTCGCGCCGCGCGAGCATTCAGAACGTCCGAAAACCCCTACGTCCGAGCGGCCACGACCCCGCGAAGCTCTTCGGCCATCGACGCGAAAACGTCGCCCCACTGGTCCAGGTGCGTCTGCCGGAACAAGCGCATCGTAGGGTACCACGCGCTGTCCGGACGGTCGGTGAACCAGCGCCAATCGCCATGGGCCGACAGCGCGACCCACACCGGCGCACCCAAGGCGCCCGCCAAATGTGCCACCGAGGTGTCCGAAGTGATCACAAGATCAAGGTTCGCGATCACAGCGGCGGTGTCGACGAACGCGCCAGCCGTTTCGTCCAACTCGGCGGCGAGGTCCAGGACTTCAAACGAGCTGGCGGCGATCCACTCGGCGGCGATGCCTTTTTGCAAGCTGATGAGCCGCACCCCCGCGGTGTGCGCGATTGGCGCAAAACTGTCGAGCGGAAACGATCGCTGGCGATCGAAGAGATGCTTGCGATTGCCTTGCCAACAGATGCCGACGCGGAAGCCGGTCCGCGCGGCCAGCCGTTTTTTCCACGCGTCGGTCAATTCCCGGTCGGCCGACAAGTACGCCCCCTGCCAAAGTTTGTCCAACGGTAATTCCAAAACGCTCGGCAGGCTCAGCAGCGGGCATTGTACGTCAAATCTTGGCAGAGGCGAACCGGCGGCAACCAGGCGATCGATGCCTGCGCAGCTTTGAAGAATATTGATCAGGGGCGGCTGGCATTCGACAATGACCGTGCCTCCGCGGCTCTTGACGTTCGCCGCATAGCGCACGAACTGCAGCGTGTCGCCCAGTCCCTGTTCGGCATGCAGCAAAATAGTCCGCCCGTCGAGCGACGAGCCATCCCAGCGCGGCTCGACAAACCGTCGCGTCGAGTAGCTTTTGCACTTCCAGCGCCATTCGTACTCGGCAAAGCCGCCCGCCAGATCACCCTGACGCAGCCGATGGGTGGCCCGAGAAAAGTGCGCGTCGGCCAGCTCTGGATTGAGCCGGAGCGCTTCCTCATAACATTCTTCCGCCGCGCCAAAATCGGTCAGCGATTGCAGCACGGTGCCGAGATTGTTATGGGCCTCGGCGCTGGTCGGCTCCAGCGCGATGGCCCGGCGCAGGTGCTCGAGCGCGGTTTCGTATTGCCCCACGTCGCGCAACACCGTGCCCAAATTCAAATGTGCGTTGGCGTATTGCGGGTCGGCGTTCACCGCGGCGCGCAGCACGTCGACGGACTCGGCCAGGCGCTCGCGGTCGCGAAGCACATTGCCCAGGTTGATCATCGCCTTGACGTAATTCGGTCGCACGCGCAAGGCTTCGCGATAGCTGGCTTCGGCCTCCTCCAGGCGGTTCAGTTCGCGCAAGGTGTTGGCGAGGTTGAAGTGCGTTTCCGCCGAGTCGGGGTTGGCGGCGACCGCGTGGCGAAAACTCGCCGCGGCGTCTTCCAGCTTACCTTGATTGCGCAGTGCCGTGCCCAGGTTGTAATGAGCCGTCGCAGATTGGGGCGCCAACTGGACCGCGCGGCGCAGGCTGGTTACGGCCGAATCGTGCTCACCCAGTGCTCCGTAGGCCGCGCCCAAGTGGTTGTAGAATTCGGGATTGGTCGGATCGATCGCGATGGCTCGGCCAATCAGCTCGACCGCTTCCGCGCCTCGGCCCGATTGCAAGCACAACGCCCCCAACAAATGCCAGGCGTGTGCCTGGCGCGGATCTTGCGCAATAACCTGCCGGTAGATCTGTTCGGCCAGCGGCAAGTTGCCGACACGATGTTGCTCCAGCGCGGTAGCCAGCGGATCGGCGGTGGCGTGGGACATGAGGGCGATGCCAAACTCGGTGCGGGCTCGGGGCGCGGCCGCCGTATGCGGCACGAACCGCGGCTTTCTCGAATTTAGCATTTTTCGCGTCGGAGGGCCGGGCGAGGCGGAGACCGCCGCGGACATTTATCCGCCCGAACTGGGCCAGGCAGGACGTCGCGACGTGCTGTTAGCCGAGAATTGCGGCATTTCATGCCGCTCTGGGGGCCAACCGCGGGACATCCGAGGGCACCCCAAAAGCGCGACGTCGAGACCGCTCGGTCCCGGTCTCGACGTGCCCCCATTTGTTTGCCGGCAGTACCTTCAGCGGAGCGACAGCCGACGCCGCCGCGGGCGCAAAAACGATGCCGGGCCCGTCGACTGGTAAGGCGAATTCATGGTTGCCGAATCGTCGCGAGGAGCCCGGCATCGCAAGGACCCATTGGCCGATACCGTAGTTCGGCCACTATTCTCTTCGTTGGCGACGCCCGAAGATATTTCCGACTCGCGGGCGTTTTTTTCCAGGGCCGCCATCACGGTCGGATCGTGGCTCTCACCACTCAGCCGCTCGGCCAGTTCGGTGCGGAGCACGCAAACGTCGCGCGGCGCCTCGATGCCCACTCGCACTGCCTGTCCCTTGATCTGCAGAATGGTGATCGTAATGTGGGGACCGATTTGAATTTGCTGCTTGGTCTTGCGAGTGAGCACTAACATGGGGAACACTCCTTTGTCGTTAGAAGAGATGCTGTCAGATGGGGATCTTCCGGATCGAATCGCATCGCCTCCTAAAGCAGCGGCCGTGCCAATCGAGCGAAAAAATATTCGCGCGCGCCGAATATGATGGCCCGTCATGTTTTGTGAAAACTGGCCGCAAACTTGTACACCGTCAACTAGTGTACAAATTTACAAAAGAAGTTACAAACCACGCTTTGCGAGCAACTTCACCATGTTGCGCAACATCGTCGTGGAACGCGGCGCGACCGACGATCGACCATCGCCACAGTGGGCTTTTGCCGAAGAGCAAACGCACAAGACGGGCCAGCGGAGTGCGATTGTCCAGGAGCGCTCGGTTGCAGTAGCGAGAGCTGCCGACCGATTGAGGGAATCGGCTCGGTCAAACCCTGAAGGCCACCAACCAATGGTGCTGTTTTTAGGCGCGCTTGCCGGTGCGGCGCGATAGCTCGTCGCGCAGCTTGGCGGCCAGCTCGTATTGTTCGGTGGCCACCGCGTCGGCCAGCTGTTCCGACAAGCTCGGCTTGAGGTCGTACTGTTCCCGCAACGTGTCGCGCAGCTCGATCAGCCGCTGCACCAGTTCATCGTCGTCGAATTGCTCTTCCGCTTCGTATTCGGCAAACAGGTCGCGAAATCGCTGCAATCCACGGTTGAGCTCTTGCAGGGCCTGTTCGGGTCCCAGTTCTTCCAGCGTGGCCAGCGCCACGGCCTGAGTGCGATGGAACAGCACGAACGGCCGATATTGTTCGTGCGATAGCGTCCATTCTTCCTCGGGCGAACGCTCGCGCACGAAATCCATGAAGGCCAGCGTGTGGTCGGCATCGTTGGCGGCGCGACGAAATTCGCGCAGCGCCAGCCAGCACACCCGCCGATGATAGAACTGCATGAACTCGCGATCGGCTTCGGCGCACTGCTCGGAACTGAGCTCGAAGGCGTCGCTCGATTTGGCGGCCAGGCGCTTCAGGTAGTCGAAGTAGGTCTTCGATCCACCCGGTCGCTGTCCGTCGGGGCGGCCTTGAGTCTCCAACTGTAGAAGTCCCATTTCGACTCGCATTTGCACCACTTCTCGGCCATCGGCGGCGCGCACAATGCGGGCGCTGATTTCGCCCGGCTCGTACGGCCACTCTCGCAAAATACGATCGATGTCATGACGCTTGGCCATAGCAAAGAACTCGCACGTGACCTGATGGGGGCACCAAGGATGTCAACCTCATTATAGTAGCCGATCCCAGTGCGGACTACTGTTTGGGCGCTGGCCACGCACGGGAGAATCGACATCAGAAGCCGCGGGGTCGCTGGGTGGTCCGCGCAGTTCGGCTCGGAAGAAGCACTTGTCGCCGAGTGGAAGTGCGGCCCAAGAATAGAAATTTGCCACGCCGGCTGGATGATCAAACGGTCACTCGGTGGAGTGCTCTTTCGCGGGAGAACCGTGCGGCAAACACGCCGGCGCCGTGGTTCGATCAAGCGGCTACGGCTGGCTGAACGATGCCTGCAAGACCCATCCTAAATTGTTCTTCAGGCTCGCCACGGCACCGACTCTCGACGCTTTGGTCGTGGCTGCGCCGGCTTGCGTGCTCTTCGGTCCCACGGGGTCGGCGGCGGGGGCGTCGCACTTGTCTGCGCACGACCTGCACAAGTTTTCGACGACCCATTCGGTCGACTTGACCTCCTCAACTTTTTCGCGCTTGACCAGTTTCTTGCGCGTCCGCACCTCGGCACAGGTTGGCGTATAGACGTGCTTCTTATGGCCACACTCGTCGCACTCGATCGACCGCGCGCTCGGGCCGGGCACGCAGAAGTCTTCGCACTCGCAATCGTAGATGACCTTGGGAACCTTCTTCGTCGTCTCGACAGCTCGGCATACCTTGCAGCACACGGCCTGGCATCCACAGTCAGCGCAGCGGTCGCGATAGTCTCGTCCGAGGGCCGTGGCGGCGAAGGCCACCAGCGCAAGCGCGCAGCAAAAGAGCGATTTCACGAAGGTATTTCCTGAATAGGATGGGGCGGCGGGACGCGGGCAGCCTGACGGAAAGGGGACGCGCTGTGAGCACGCGGTCTGGAATAATCATCGGACACGGCACATTCCTGGCTTTCGAGACTCTTTACCTGCGCCGCGAGTATTACCGACCGTATTGCCGGAAATCCTTCCTAGCCGGAAAAGTCGCTCATGTGGTACAGTACCCACGGCCTGCAAGCATTCGCGCGAAAGCTGCAACGACCGGGGACCGATCGGCCCCGTCAGGTTTGCCGCCAGGTTGCCGCTTCCGCGGCTGTGCCGGTGCATGGCCACGGGCTCGGGTCTATAATTCTCGCAGCCAGCAAACCCAGTTCATGGTCCGTCTCGAAGCAGAGCGGAAAACACGCGAGGCGAATGACATGAAAATGGATCACGAGCAGCAGATGGCCCAGGCCGAGGAAGTCCTGGGGGACTCGCTGGCTGAAGTCGGCTTTGCCAAGGGATTGTTCTTCGGCGAATACCTGGGAAACAAGCTGCTTCCCTACCCCGATCTCGATGCCGATCCTCGCACCGATGCGATGGTGGCCGAATTGGCCCGGTTCTGCCGCGAGGAAATTGACGCGGCGGAGATCGACCGCGACGCGGAGATTCCGCAGCAGGTCATCGACGGCCTCGGTCGCATCGGCGTGCTCGGCGCGTGCTTGCCAAAAGAGTTTGGCGGCGGCGGCTTCAGCCAGGCTTCCTATTGTCGCATGATCGAAGTCATCGGCGGTCATTGCGGCAGCACGGCGCTGTTCGTCAACGCCCACCATTCGATCGGGCCCAGGGCCCTGGTGCTTTTTGGCACCAGAGGGCAGCAAGCCGAATCGCTGCCCAAGATGGCCACCGGCGAGTGGATCAGTGCCTTTGCGTTGACCGAGCCCGAGGCGGGCAGCGACGCGGCCAACGTGCAGACGACGGCCACGCCCACGAGCGATGGCAAAGGCTATCTCCTGAACGGCCAGAAACGGTGGATTACCAACGGCGGCATCGCGCAGGGCTTGACCGTCATGGCCCGCACTCCCGTGCCGGGGAGCAAGGAGACCAAGATCACTGCGTTCCTGGTCAGTCCGGACATGAACGGCTTCGAAGTGGTTGAGAAACGAATGGCCAAGTGCGGCGTGCGTGGCACGGCAACCTCGCGGTTGGCCTTCAAGAACATGTTCGTGCCCAAGGAAAACGTCCTGGGCCAATTGGGCAAGGGACTGCGCGTGGCCTTGACGGTGCTCGACTTCGGCCGCACCACGTTCGGCGCCAGTTGCGCCGGCGCGGCAAAGTTCTGCGTCGCGCGGGCCGCGACCCACGCGCTCAACCGCGTGCAGTTCGGTCAGCCGCTGGCAAATTTCGAGCTGGTCAAGGACAAGCTCGCCTACATGCAGGCCAACGCGTACGCGATGGAATCGGCCACCTACGAAACGGCCGCGCTGATCGATTCGGGCGAGGGCGACTTCATGCTTGAGACGGCCATGCTCAAGGTCTTTTCCACCGACGCCCTGTGGCGAATCATCAACGACACAATCCAGATTTTCGGCGGCAAGGCCTATTTCAGCGACGAGCCTTACGAGCGGATGATGCGCGACGCGCGGATCAACATGATTGGCGAAGGAGCCAACGACGTGCTGCGCGTATTCACGGCCCTGGTCGGCATGCGCGACGTCGGCTTGGAGCTCAAGAGCGTGGTCGATGCGGCCAAGAGCCCGCTAAGAAACCTGGGCAAGCTCAAAGATTTCGCCGGTCGCAAGATCGAGGCCTTCTTCAGCTCGCCGGCCGTTGACGTGCACCACGCCGAATTGGAAAGCGACGCCCTGCGATTGGGCAAAGTGATCGGCGCGTTCGGGTCGGAAGTCGAGGCCGTGCTGCGTCACTATCGAGAAAGCGTATTGGACCGTCAGTTTCAACTCGCCCGCATCGCCGATAGCGCCAACGAGCTGTACGTCTGCGCCTGCGTGCTCCGCCGGCTCGACAAGATGTTGGGCCAGGGCCCGTTCGACGCGGCGCGAAAGCTGGAGTTGCAGACCGGGCGGTACTATCTGGCGACGGCCGAGCGGCGCATTCACCGCCACTTGGACGATCTGTGGGTCAACGACGACGAGGAAACCGTTCACCTGGCCGACGCTCTGTTGGCGAAGTATCGCGTGTAGGCCGGGCTGATGTGGTAAGGGCCGGACCGCCTCTAAGTGGCTCGGACGACGGCGCGAGGGCGTCAATCGTCGTCTACCGTTCGTCGCATCTTTTTTGTGCGCGAGCGCGCCTGCTTCGATTTGATACGCCTGGCGACCGCGGCCCGCGAGGGTTTGGTCGCTTTGCGCTTCTTGGGCGGCGCGGCGACCGCCGCCAGCATCGCGCGCAGTTTTTCCACCGCGTCAGCCGTATTGCGCCCCTGGTCTCGATAGCGCTGGCTCGCCAGGACCAGCTCGCCGGCGGTCGTCAGCCGCGATCGATAGCGAACCAGGAACCGCTCGCGCACGTCCGCCGGCAGCGCTGGGCTGTGCTTGACGTCCCACCGCAAGACGGCCTTGCTGCTGACTTTGTTTACGTTCTGCCCTCCGGGACCGGAGCTGCGGACGTACGTCCACTGAAACTCCGACAGCGGAATGCGCAGGTGTGTATTGACGACCAGCATCGCATGACCCCGACGGCGCGGCATGTAAGCCTGACGAACCACGGCACAATTCAGTATAGTAGTCGATGCATTGCGATGGCAGGAGCCGTCTGGCAGCGATCGATGCAGGTGAAAGCCGTGATGGGTCGCAGAGAATCATTCATGAGAGGTACCAGCGCCACAGCGAAGCGTCAGCGACGCAGTGCACTGGTGCGGTTTGGACGCATTCCCTCGCTTGCGCTTCGAGTTAGTGGAGGCCTGGTGTGCCTGGCCGTGCTGCTCTCGGCCGCTGGTGCCGAGGAGCCGCCGCAGAAGCCCGCCGCGCGCGAGCGCGGCAGCGATTGGCCACGCTTTCTTGGACCCACCGGCGACAGCAAGTCGAGCGAACGGGGCATTCTCACGACCTGGCCCGCCGAGGGTCCGCCGCTGACGTGGCAACTTGCGTTGGGCGCGGGCTACTGCATGCCCACGATTAGTTCGGGCCGGCTGTTTCAGTTCGACCGCGTTGGGGATCGGGCCCGGCTGCGGGCGCTCGAGAGCACGACGGCCAAGCCGTTGTGGAAGTTCGAATACCCCAGCGATTTCGAAGACCTGTACGGTTACGACAACGGACCGCGGTGTTCGCCGGTCGTGGATGGCGAACATGTTTACATATTCGGCGCCGAGGGCATGTTGCATTGCCTGAACGTCGCGGACGGCAAGCCGGTTTGGAAGGTCGACACCGCGGCTGATTTCGGCGTGATTCAGAATTTCTTCGGTGTGGGCAGCACGCCCGTCGTCGAGGGCGAGTTGCTGATCGTGCAAGTCGGCGGCAGTCCCCCGGAAAGCAAGCGCATCCCGCCCGGCCGGCTCGACCAGGTGGTCGGCAACGGGTCGGGCATCGTGGCGTTCGACAAAAACTCCGGCGCGGTGAAATATCAAATCACCGACGAGCTGGCCAGCTATGCCAGCCCGACGTTGGCCACGATCCAAGGCCGGCGGTGGTGCTTTGTGTTTGCCCGGGGCGGGCTGGTCGGCTTTGAGCCGGCCAGCGGCAAACTCGATTTCCGATTTCCTTGGCGGGCGCCGACGCTGGAAAGCGTCAACGCCAGCAACCCGGTGGTGGTCGACGATCTGGTGTTTATTTCCGAAACGTACGGTCCAGGCGCGGCGCTTCTGCGCGTGCGGCCGGGCGAAGCCAAGGTGGTGTGGTCCGACCTCGAGCGGCGGCGCGACAAGGTAATGCAAACGCACTGGAACACTCCCATCCACCACGAGGGTTATTTGTACGCCTCCAGCGGCCGGCACACCGAGAACGCCGAATTGCGATGCGTCGAATTGGCCACCGGTCGCGTGGCCTGGAGGCAGAGCGACCTGACGCGAACGTCGCTGTTGTACGTGGACGGGCACTTTGTTTGCCTGGGCGAGGACGGCGTCTTGCGATTGCTGCGCGCCAACCCCAAAAAATATGACCCCGTGGCCCAGGTCGTGTTGACGGAAAAGACCAGCGGGCCGAACCCGTTCGGCTTGCGCCCCACGCGGCTTGTGAAATATCCGGCTTGGGCCGCGCCGATCCTTTCGCACGGGTTGTTGTACCTGCGCGGGGCCGACCGCCTGGTGTGCCTGGAGCTGATCCCCGACAGCAAGCCGGCACCATGAGCCGGGGCGCGAGGTAGGATTTGGCTGACACGGGTTTGAATGGGCCAGGCGGGTAAGGAGTCGTTCGAGCTACACAAGCGGCCGCCAGGCCTTTTGGGGAGACTTGCCTGCAATGGTTGATACGCTGCATTTCGATTTCGTGGTCATCGGCACCGGCCCCGGCGGCGAGGGCGCCGCGATGCGCGCCGCCAAGGCAGGCAAGAGCGTGGCGGCCGTCGAGCGATTCACGCAAGTAGGCGGCGGTTGCACCCATTGGGCCACCATCCCCAGCAAGGCCCTGCGGCAGGCCATCTATCACATGAACGTCTGCAATTCGAGCCCGATCTACAAGCGCATGGAGTTGCAGCCCAAGTTCTCCTTTCCCGAACTGTTGGCCACGGCCAATGCCGTGATCGCCAAACAGGTCGATCTGCGCGAGGGCTTTTACGATCGCAACGACGTGGCGCTCATTGCCGGCAGCGCGCGGTTCGTCGACGCGCACACGATCGAAGTCGAGAGTTCGGGCAGCGCGCTGAAGCGAATTACGGCCGATGCGTTCGTGATCGCTACCGGATCGCGGCCTTTTCGTCCGGCCGACGTCGATTTCAAGCATCCGCGCATCTTCGACAGCGACACGCTGCTCTCGCTCGATCGCACGCCGGCCAGTATCGCCGTGTACGGGGCCGGCGTGGTCGGCTGCGAGTACGCGTCGATGTGGCGCAACATGCAGGCCCGCGTGCAACTGGTCAACACTCGGGACAAGCTGTTGGCGTTCTTGGACGACGAGATTATCGACGCATTGAGCTATCACCTGTCGGAGAACGGAGTGCGCATCTTGCACAAGGAAGAGTACGAGCGCGTCGAGGGCACCGACTGCGGCGTCGTGCTGCACTTGAAGAGCGGCAAGAAAATCCGCTCCGACATTCTGCTGTGGGCCAACGGCCGCAGCGGAAACACCGAGAACCTGGGCCTGGAAAATATCGGCGTCAAGCCCAACCACCGCGGCCAAATCGAAGTCAACGAACACTATCAAACGGGCCAGGGCCACATCTACGCCGTGGGCGACGTCGTCGGCTATCCGTCGCTGGCCAGCGCCTCCTACGATCAGGGGCGCTTCGCCGCCGGACACTTTTGCGGCGACCCGAACCATCGACTGGTGCAGGATATTCCCACGGGCATTTACACCAGCCCCGAGATCTCCTCGATCGGCAAGACCGAACGGCAGTTGACCGATGAAAAGGTGCCCTATGAAGTCGGCAAAGCCATGTTCAAGCACCTGGCCCGCGCGCAGATCACCGGGCAAACGGTGGGCATGCTCAAGCTGTTGTTTCATCGCGAGAGCCTGGCCCTGTTGGGAATTCACTGTTTTGGCCAGAGCGCGGCCGAGATCATCCACATCGGCCAGGCCATCATGCTGCAGCCGCCGCCGCAGAATACTCTGCGCTACTTCACCAACACGACTTTCAACTATCCGACGATGGCCGAGGCCTACCGCGTGGCGGCGCTCAACGGTTTGAATCGCGTGTTTTGAAGGGGATTCCGGGCGGTCCCGCCGTCCTTTCCTCGTAGACCCGCGCCTTGCTGCATCCGACAAGAAATCGACGAGCCAGGATAGCGAGGCGGCTGGACATGTCCGTTCCGCGCGAGCAGAATATTGAAGCTTCGCCGCGTTGGCGTCGGCGGCTCAATTGTGATCGCGCGGCACCGCGTGAATGGAGGACGAATCGCCATGCGTCTGGGTCATCGTGAGCTCTGTTTGCTCGTTGGGCTAAGCCTCGTGCTGCCGGTAGTGTTGCTAGTGGCTTGTGCAGCGTGTGCGTCGGCCTGGGCTGCCGACGCCGCCGCCGAATCACCGGCCGCGCGGGGACTCAGGCGGCTGCGGACCGAGCCCTATTCGCCG
>JBGQHN010000118.1:0-12111 GCA_041497975.1 Planctomycetia bacterium
TCGAGCGAAGCGACGCACCCCCGTACATCGTTCAGTGCCTTAAGAAACGCCTCCGCGTTCTGGATTGCTGTCGCGCTGCCGGCGGTCAGAACGAATGAAGGTGCGCCAGATCGCAGAGGCGCGACGATTTCAATTTGGCGACTCCGAATCGCCCTATCGCTCGTGATTGTTAACCATCCCCTTTGTCCGATTATGGGCAGCCATTCGGGATCGTCGGCATCGGAATTAAAGGACTGGTCCTTGTGGATTTCGACCGTCAGACCAGCTTCCCGCAGTCTACCGGGGAAATCATACGCACCCAGGCACCGATCGACGAAGAATACTTCCTGGTCAAGCTGCCGCTTTGGGTGGTCGCCCCTCGCATCGAATTGCTTCCTGGATGTCGAGCGTTTCGCAGTCATAGTCGGCGGCCAAATGTTCAATGGTCTCGCCCGCTCTGAATCGTCCGGCTATGGCCTCCGTCGGAATCCGAATATTGGCCAGGACCGGGCGACCGAATGATACTCGCGGGTCGATGAAAACGCTCATCGGACTATCATCCAGGACATCCCTGGTGAAGGGGAAAAGGCGAAATACGCTGTCGTTTCTGCGAGCCAGCCGCTTCAGGTGCTGTTCCACAAATCGGCGCATTACAAGCTGGCCCTGTGCCGATACGTCGATGAGATGGCCCAAGTGCTGAATAAACAGACTAACACCGTCTGTTTCAAATTCCTTTTCTAGCAACGGATGCTTTGAGCCAAACTCCTTTGCAATGAAATCCAATGCCGGCCGCACCCTTTCAAATGGAATGCCGTGGATGCGGCGGCAAGCACTGAGTACATGGACCTCAGCCAGATTGATGAATGAAAGAAGCTTCCCCTTGCGGTCCGCGATGTCAATCAGCGGATGAAACTTCTTTTGCCCCTTGCCGGTCGGATAGTGCCGACCGAGCACCCAGGTGCGTAGGGTGGCCGCTGGCATACGCAGGTAATGCGCAGCCTCTGCGACGTAGTATGTCGGGACTTCCCTAGCATCCGTGAATTCGTGGCTTTTGCTAGGATCGAATCTTAACTTTGGCATAGAGAAGGGTTGTTGAGCCGAAAGACATTGCCACAGCGCGCGATCTTAAGCCGCCCCAAGTCGCCTGTCAACTTTTCAGCTTGCGCGAACCGATCCTGCCTTCCCCGAGTCATACCGAAGTTATGACGCATCACGCCGCGCGCTTTTGGGCGTCCTTGCCCCTCTGACGGCCGGAGGTTTCGCCAGAACGCGCGCTGCCTCTGCCAGGATCAATGGCCTAACCCAAGCGGCCATGTCAGCCCCTGCCTTCTTGGCCGCCTGAGCGACCAGTTCCTTTTGTTCTGCGGTGACTGGAATCCGCAGATCAACGTCTTTGCGCTCGCCAGGTTCCTTGAATGGTCGGGCCATGCATTGACTGTAGGAAAATTATTCCACTGTGTCAATCCGGCTGTTGACAGTAGGCTAAATATTACTACAATCATGGCATGACGCCAAGGGTGCGGCTTTGCGGCCTATACCGAGGCGGTTGACATGGCCTTCGGGCCTTATGCGAAGTTTGGAACGATCGTCAAGGATTACCGAAACGCCAGCATGATCTACACGCCGAGCGAAATGGTCGGGACGAAGCGGCGCGGAGTCTACGGGCTGACGGATCAGGAAATCGGTTTCATCTGCACCAGTCATGTCGAGCGAAACAACCTCACAATTCGCACGTTCATGAAGCGGTTTACGCGCCTAGCGCTTGGGTTCAGCAAGAGATTCGAGAACCTGGAAGCAGCCATCAACCTGCACATGGCCTACTACAATTTTTGCTGGCGGCCAGGCAAGATGCGAATCACCCCGGCGATGGCTGCGGGTGTGACGGGCTGGCTGTGGAACTTTGATGATTTACTTGCCAAATAATCCAGGAGTACAATCGCTACCACTGTGGGCCGATACATCAGATTCCATGATGGGGGGTGTACCATGTCAATCGAGGCATATCAACAGTCGGTCAGCAAACACAACGACGCGCGGAACAAGGCAGACCGGATGGCGCGCATGCTCCAAGTAGTCGGGGAGCACATGCGCAAGTGGCACGAAGTATCTGTCGCCAATGTCTCGATCGGTTTTCCGATAAGCGCAGTGCGACCTCAGGGCTTTAGCATCAACGCCACGGAGTGGCTAGCGCAGAGACGATTGCCCAGACGCTTGCTGACTTTCACAACGCACGGTCCGAAATGCTGTCGGCGTGGGAGGCGATTTCGCACGAGCGTCGGGTCGGGCTTGCGGCACCACAGCAGCTGCCCACCTAACTTCTCCTACGTCGGGACGGACCCAAATAAAATCTCCCGCCGAGTCTATCAACTTGATTTCTAACTCTTGGCCGGCCAGACGCTCTGCCAAGGCCCCGATGGCCTCTGTTAGGCCGATCAGAATATCACGGTCAGTTAGGTTCATCTCAATTTCCTTAAAATAGTTCAAACGGCATCACTACTGGATCGGCGGATCGCTTGTGAAATGGCGGCTGGCAAGCTATTTTTGTGAGGCGACGACGCGATCGGCTTTGCAGGGAGGCGGCAGTCAGGGGGCGACTGATAAAGGGATCCACGCATGTCTCGTAGTCAACTTTGGCGATTCGGCTTGTCGCTGGCGCTCTTGGCAGGACTCGCGCTGCGCTGGGCCGGCCCGGTGTTCGCCGAGGGCGGGGCGCCCGCCAGCCTGGACCCTCGCGAATTGGCCAAGGGCGTGACGATCTATCGCGATAGTTTCGGCATGCCGCACATCGACGGAGTCAACGACAAGGCCGTGCTGTTCGGCTTCGGCTACTGCCAGGCCGAAGACTACTTCTGGCAGATCGAAGATTCCTACGTGATGGGCCTGGGCCGCTATTGCGAACTGTACGGCAGGCAGTTTCTGGCGAAGGACATGCGCAATCGCGCCTTCGAAATCCCACGGCGCTCGAAGGAGGACTACGAAAAGCTCGAATCGCAACCGCGCGAGGCGGGCGCCGCGTTTGTCGCCGGAATCAACTACTATCTCGACACGCATCCAACGACCAAACCGCGATTGCTCACCCGCATCGAACCTTGGTACTTGCTGGCTTTCGCTCGCGCCGCCACGTTGGAATTGGTGGGCGGTCACATGCACGTTCCGGCCGACAAGATTCCGACAAGTTATGAGGAGCGAAAGCTCGACGTCGAAACTCGGGCAGCAAGCGGAAGCAATGCCTGGGCGATCGCCGGCAGCAAGACGCGGTCCGGCAAGACGATGCTCTTTATCAATCCCCACCAGCCTTATTACGGCTTCGGCCAGTTCTACGAGGCACACCTCCGCAGCGGCGATGGCTGGAACTTCACCGGAGCCTCGTTTTTCGGCACCCCGATGCCGGTGCTGGGGCACAACGAGCACTGCGGCTGGGGCTTTACCACCAATGAGCCAAACGTCGGCAGCTCGTGGCGCGAGACGTTCGACGATCCTAACGAGCCGCTCAACTACCGCTATGCGTCCGGCTACCGCAAAGCCGTGGAATGGAAAGACACGATCAAGGTCAAGCAGGTCAATCGTTTCGAGAGCATCGAATGCACGTTCCGCAAAACGCATCACGGGCCGATCCTGCAAAAACTCAACGACACGCAGTATGTCTCCGCGAACGTCGCCAAGCTCTACGACGCCGTGCTGTCCCGACAAAGCCGGCTCATGATCCGCTCCAAGAACCTGGCCGAGTTTCGCGACGCCATGGGCATGTTGGAGCTGCCGTTGTTCAACACCGTCTATGCGAATTCCAACGGCGACATCTACTATCTCTACAACGGAATCATCCCGCGGCGCGATCCCGCGTTCGACTGGACAAAACCGGTCGACGGCAGCGATCCCCGCACCGAATGGCAGGGCATCCACGCGATCGATGAACTGCCACAGCTTGCAAATCCTCACTCGGGCTACGTGCAGAACTGCAATTCGACGCCCTATACGACCACCGACGACGCCGGGCCCGCGATCGGCGACTACCCCAACTATATGGTCGAGGATCGTTACGACGACAAGCGGAGGGCGAAGATCTCGCGGCTGCTGCTGCGCGAGGCGCACGACGTAACGCTGGGGCGGCTCGAGGAGTTGGCGTTTGACACCACGATTTATTGGGCGCTTAGCGAACTGCCGCGCTATCGACGCGAGTTGGCGCAGTTGCGCGATACGAATCCCCAACTTGCCTCGCAGGTGACGCCGTATCTCGAGCACTTGCTCGACTGTGATTGCAAAGGATCGGTCGAGTCGACCCAGGCCACGCTGTGCATAGCCTGGTATGAGGAGCTGTACGGCTTCGGCTATCCCGCCGAAACGCTGAAGCCACAATACGTCTCCAAAACGGCCGAGCAGCTCAAGGCCCTGGCGACCGCGGCGCAAAAACTCAAGGGCACGTTTGGCGATTGGAAAGTGCCCTACGGCCAGGCCAATCGCTTGCAGCGGCACGCCGATGTGTCGGACTTCTATCGCATCCCCTTCAGCGACAAGCTGCCTAGCCTGCCCAGCGCCGGCATGCCGGGTCCGCCGGGAGTGGTGTTCACGATGTACTTTACGCCCTCCATTTTTCTGCCGCCGATCAAGACGGTGAAGAACCACTACGCGGTCGTGGGCAGCAGCTACATGGCCATCGTCGAGTTCGGTGACAAGGTCAAGAGCAAGTCGCTGCTGCCTTACGGCACCAGCGGAAACCGCAACAGTCCACACTTCTTCGACCAGGCTGAGCTGCTGTCGAAACGACAGATGAAGGACAATTACTTCTACTGGGACGACGTTGTAGCCGCCGCCAAGCGCGTCTATCACCCCGGGGCAGAGGGGACCGTGGCCAAGCGCCCCCCACAGTGATTCGCTCGCCGGCAGGCGCGCTGCTGCCGATTCACGGCACGTACCCCAAGCGCTCTTCCAACCGATTGCGCACCGCCGGCCATTCTTCGGCAATGACGCTGTACATGACCGAGTCGCGGATATAGCCGTCGGGCCGGACCATGTGCTTGCGCAAGACCCCTTCGCGCACGGCCCCCAACTTTTCAATCGCGCGTTGGCTTTGCAGATTTCGCAAGTCGGTCTTCAATTGCACGCGCACCGCCTGCTGGTCGTCGAACGCATGGCGGAACAACAGGTACTTGCATTCGGGGTTCAGCAAGCTTCCCTGATACGGCTTTGCCAGCCAAGTGAAACCGACCTCGACACCCTGGTCTTGGGGCCGAATGTCGAGATAGGAGGTCACGCCAACCGCGCGGTCATGCTCGCGCGAGATAATGGCAAAGGGACAAAAACCGCTCTGCGCGCAAAGAAATTGAATCAACATCCCAAATCCAGCGGCAGAATAGTTGGGCGGCGGAAAGTGATAGATGAACAAATCCGGCGTGGCGACGGCAGCCAGGGACTCCGCGTGCCTCGTTTCCAGCGGTTCGAGCCGGGCCACGCGCCCCTGGAGCACAACAGGTTTGATATCCATCCTCGCCTCGGTACATAACGGATCGTTCGCCCTTCAAATCACGCCCAATATTCGCACTTCGTCGCCGACGCGCAGCACTTGCCGCTCGGCGACGGCGGGACGCGTATTGACGGCCAGGCGGTAGAAATGGTCGAACCGGCCCGCCGGGGCCCACGACGGCAGCGCCGATTCCCGGCGGCGCGCAAAGATTTTGGAAAACTCTCGCGTGGATTCGCCAGTGCGTGGATTGCGCGTGGGCACCGTGCAGCGCTGGCACGGGTTCGTGCCCAACAGTTGGGCGTCGCCGATCTGAAAGCGCACGACGCGACCGTCCTCGGCCACAAAACGGTCCTCCCAAAAGGCCTCGACGCCGTCGATCTCGAGATTGGCTCGAAAACGAGCCCGCGCCTCGGCCGTAGTGAGCCCGGGAAACCAACTGGCGACTTCAGCCAGCGTCGCGGCGCCAATGACGGTAGGGCCGGGCGACTGGGGGTCGTCCGGAAAACCCCTCAGGCGGTCTTCGACGACTTCGACCGGCATGCCGAAAAAATCAGCCAGCCAGGCGCCAACTTCGCGTCGCTCGGCTGCGACATCGAAGACGGCCGTTTCGTGCGAGTTTTCGATCCGCAGCGTGAGCCGGTTTGTCGTCGGGTCGAATGCGGTCCGCAACAAGTGCACGGCCGGCGTGCGCTTGGCGTTGATGAACTCTCCGGCGCGGTCCACCAGGGCAAAGCGGCGATCATGCTCCAAGGCTCCGCTGGGAAGCAGCACGGCCCGCTCCACGCACTGAGGATCGCACGATTTGACCGGATAAATGTCGATTCTCGCCAGGCAAGGCATGGCTGGTCGTGCTGGGGTTTTGACACCGCGCCGCGGCCGCGGAAGTGCACCATCACGTTCGATTCTACCGACTCCGTGCCCGCGCTACTACAATGAGCACCAGCGGAACGGCTTGGACGCGAGTGCTCTATGTGCGGGCGATTCACGTTACGAACCCCGATGAAGGACGTGGTCAAGCTGTTTGATCTTGCGCTGGGCGCGGACGACGGGGCGCTCGGCCAGCCGGCGCGTTTCAACATTGCCCCCTCGCAACGGGTTGCCGCGGTCCGCTTCGATGCCGAGCAAAACGGCCGCGCCTTGGCCTGGTTGCAGTGGGGACTGGTGCCGCCCTGGGCCGACGATCCATCGATCGGCAATCAAATGATCAACGCCCGCGCCGAGAGCGTGGCTACCAAGCCGGCCTTTCGCGAAGCGCTGCGCCGCCGCCGTTGCCTGGTGCCGGCCGATGGGTTTTACGAATGGAAACGGCAAGACGGTTCGAAGCAGCCGTATTACGTTCGGCTCAAGACTGAGCGCCCCTTTGCCTTTGCCGGATTGTGGGAGCACTGGCGGCGCGGGCACCTGGCGATTGAGTCGTGCACGATCATTACGACGGACGCCAACGAGCTGGTGCGTCCGCTGCACGACCGCATGCCGGTCATTATCGACGTTCAAGATTTCCAACAGTGGCTCGATCCCGACGTGCAGGATCCGAAGATCGTGCAGCCGCTCTTGGCCACGTATCCGGCGGACAAGATGACCGCGTATCCGGTGAGCCGCATGGTCAACCGCCCGGGATTCGACGCGCCTGAATGCATCGAGCGGGCCGCGCCGGACAAAACGCAGGGTTCGCTGTTCGATTAGCCGCAACAGCCCTTTGCGCGATGGTTCAGGCAGCGCGGCTCAGAATGGCAAGCAGTTCCAGCGCGCGACGCGCATTCTCGATTCCGCCTACGCGCGCGATAAATTGTCGCACGGCCAGTTGCTGCTGCGAAATTGACAAACAGGCCGGAGCGGTCGGCGCGGACGATGGCCGAACGAACGAAGGGCGATCGGGTCCGAGCATGGGATATCTCCGCACAAGAACAAATGCCGGTACTTTGAATTATCGGGCCGATGGCGCATAAACGTTCGGCCAGCCTGGGAATTTGTCGGGGCGATGCGATTTCCGACGCAGCGATGCGCGTTGATCTCGTTCAACTCGGCCCAGCTTGCCGCGATCGGGCTACGAGGCCGCCTCGATCGGCTCGGGGACGGTTGGGCTCGCTTGCGTGAGGTGCGCGCGCTCTTTGCCGTCCAACAGGCAACTCACGGCCACGTCGCCCATGACATTGATGGCCGTGCGGCACCGGTCGAGAAACCAATCGACCGTCAGCAGGATGGCAATGTATTCGGTGGGCAGTCCGACGGCCTTGAACACCATGGTCATCGTGACCAGGCCCGCTTCCGGAATGCCCGCCGCCCCCACCGAGGCCACGACCGACGTCAGCACGACCATGAACTGCTGGGTGAGGGACAAGTGCTGACCGAGCAGTTGCGCGACGAACAACGCTGACATCGCTTCATAGAGCGCGGTGCCGTCGTTGTTGAAATTCGACCCGACCAGCGCACCCAAGCTGGCTGACTGCTCGCGCAAATTCACTTTTTCGCGCAAGCAGGCGTAGGTGACGGGCATGGTAGCCGTCGAGCTGCCGGTGGAGAACGCCATGACGAGAGCGTCGCGCGTGCCGCGCAACAGTGCAAGCGGACGGACCCAAGAGCCCACTCGCACGCGGAGCAGATAGTAAACCGTCTGCAACGACAACGCGACCAGCACGGCCAGGACGAAACCGCCCAAGGCCACGAAATCGCTAAAACCCTTGACGCCCACGATGCTGGCCACGATGCCAAATACCGCCAGCGGAACGACGTCGATAATCCAATACAACACGGTAATCAAGCTGGACAGCGCGACGTGGACCATATCCTCGACGGTGTTGACCTGGTGATGCCGCATGCCGCGCAGCGCAATCCCCAGCGCCACGGCCAGGAAGATCACGCTCAAGACCTTGCCGTCATCCGAGAACGGCCCGAGCAGGCTCTTGGGCACGCTTTCCAGAAACTGGGTCAGTGGATCGCTGGCTTGTTCGACCTTTGGCGGTTGGGCGCGAGGCACGATTTGCGACCAGCGGCCCGGCTGGATCACGTTGGCCACGACGAGTCCGATCGTGATTGCCACCAACGTGTTGCTGATCAGCAGTCCGATCAGCCGCAACGTCTGCCGCCCGGCGATTTGCGCGCGCATGATGGCCTGTACGATAGCCAGCAGGATCAGGGGCGGCGCCAACGCGCCGAGCACGCGCAGCACCAGCTTGCTGGGTATTTCCAATGGGGCCGCGCGCTCGCCGAAAACAACCCCGACGATCACTCCCAGCGCGACGCCTCCCAGGATGCGCAGGTACAGCGGCGTCCCGTGCCACCAGCTAAAGAACCCCGAGCCACCCTGTTTTGCATGATTCGGCGGCAGCGTCTCCAAAGCACGATCCTCCAAGCGGGCGAGCCATTGGCGGCAATGGACAAGTTTGGTCTTCAATTGGGGCGATCCGCAAGCGCAAAATGAGTCTCGCCGCCGGCCACCCCCACTGCCCTCAGGCCATTACCTCACGTAGAAAGGATCCGCGATGGAAGCCTATAGCTCCGGTTCGAGTCTCCCCAGGCATCCCCAGACCAGACTCGTCACCAACCCGATGGTCACCACGGCACTGGAACTGCCGGGACACCGCATCGTTCGCAACCTGGGTGTTGTCCGCGGGATAACCGTTCGCTCCAGGTCGGTCATCGGAAACATCGGCGCCGGCTTGCAAACGCTGTTCGGCGGAAACATTACCCTCTTGACCAGCTTGTGCGAACGGACGCGGGCCGAGGCCTTTGACTTGATGGTCCAGCACGCCAGCGAAATGGGCGCCAACGCCATCGTGTGCGCGCGATATGATGCCAATGAAGTCATGTCGGGCGTGACCGAAGTGCTGGCCTACGGCACGGCGGTGATCGTCGAAGAAGCCCCGCACGGCTCGCATGCTTGACCCCCTGGTGGACTGAAATGAACGGCGATCTACCTCCACCGCCGCGGCTGGTGCCCGATGAGCCGCTGCCTCCCTACTCGTACGTCACGGGGCGATTTCCGCATCCCACGCGCGATCCGGCCGGCCACAGCTTTGGCCGCGCCCTGCACCAGCCGCCGCCGATCGCGCCAGACCGCTGGCGGCAGTCGCGCGACTACCTGGCCGGTTGCGATCTGTTCAATCACGGCTACTACTGGGAAGCGCACGAACTGTGGGAAGGGTTGTGGCACGCCTGCGGACGCCGCGGACCGACGGCCGATTTCATCAAAGCGCTGATCAAGCTCGCTGCCGCGGGCGTCAAGGCGCGCGAAGGACGTCCCGGCGGCGTTGCCCGCCATGCTTCTCGGGCCGCCGAGTTGCTCGAGAGTGTGCGCGCCCGCACGTCGGAGGCGAGCTACCTGGGGCTCGACGTCGATCGGTTGATCGGCACCGCGCATCGCCTCGCGCGAAAACCAATCACGCCCACGCCCAGCAACGAACCGGTGCAGATCGTGTTCGATTTCCAACTATTGACTGGGCATTGAAATCCGGCCGCGGTCACGGCGTCTCGAACCTTTCGACCTGCCGCTCGATGATGCGCAAACTGCCGCGCCAGAATTCCCGTTTCGTGATGTCGATTCCGAAGCGGGCCGCCAGCGGCGCGGCGTACTCCCGGCCCGTGGCGCGCAGCAATTCCTGATAGCGGGGCACAAAACTGCACCCTTCGCGGCGGTAGATCGCAAACAGCCCCAGAGCGAACAAATGGCCAAACGCGTACGGAAAATTGTAGAAGTTCTGGTCGTGCGAATAATAGTGCGGCTTCCACAACCACATGTATGGGTGATAAGTCCGCGGCTCGACGGCGTCGGCGTAAGTATCGGCCTGGGCTTGCCGCATCATTTCACAAAGTTCGTCGGCGCTCAATTCGCATTCCTCGCGCCGCTTAAGCACCGCGGTCTCGAATTGGAATCGTGAGGTGATGTCCAGGCAGACCTGCGTAGCTCCGCACAGTTGCGTTTCCAGCACCGCCAACCGCTCGTCAGCCGCGGCGGTTTCGATGGTGGACTCGGCGATCAGCGTCTCACAGAAGATGCTGGCCGTTTCGGCCAACGTCATGGGGGCTCCGCGCACGAGCGGATCGAGCCCCCTTTGGCAATGGTTGTGGTAGCCATGTCCCAGTTCGTGTGCCAGGGTGCTGGTTTGCTCGAAACTGCCGTCGAAGTTGGCCAGGATTCGACTTTCTTCGACGCCCAGCACTTCCATGCAGAACGCCCCGCCCCGCTTGCCGTCGCGCGGAAGCGCGTCGATCCAGCGCCGCTCGAACGCGCGCGCGGCGTACTGGCCCAGCTCCGCACTGAACGTGGCAAATCGATCCACGATGAAATCGCGAGCATCCGTCCAGGTAAACTGCCGGTGCGCCCCCGCCAGCGGCGCAAAAATGTCCCACCACCGCAACCGCCCCACGCCCAGCCGCAGCGCCTTGGCGCCCAGATACCGGCGAAACATCGGCAGCGCCTGGCGGATCGAGTCCAACATGGCTTCCAGAGTCTGCGGGTCAATATGATTATCATCCAGCGCCGCGGCCAAAACGCTTTCACGGCCGCGACGGCGAGCCAAAGTCAGCGCCGTCCCCTTCACGCCATTGAGACACGCCGCGACCGTGGTGCGCATCGATTCCCAGCCCTGGATTTCCGCCCGGTACGCGCGCTCGCGCACGGCGCCATCGGGATCAAAGCACTTGTTGCGCACGACCGTGATCGGCAGCATCTCGGTCTGGCCGTCGCGGACCAGTGGAACCTTGAGCTGGCTCGTGACGTTGCCCTGCAATTTGCCAAACGCCACGCCCGAGTCGAGCACCAGGTCGGCGGCCAGGTTCTCCAGTTCCTCGCTCATCAGAAATCGGCTGCGATGCGCCGCATCGCGAAGAAAGAAGGCGTGCGAGCCCAGGCGGGCCGAATCGGCAAGCATCTGCGGCAACCGTGGCTCCATGCCGCCGATCCAAGCCTGCAGCCGAACATACAGCTTCTGCCAGCGGGCGGAGAGCATTTCCAGGCGCGACAGCTCGCGGGCCGCCGCCGCATCGTAACTGTTGGTGCTGACCAGGGCTTGGACGAAAGAGTGCAGCGTGCCGAAATGTCGCAGCCAGCGGTTCGCTCGATCGAGGGCCTCTTCGAGCATTGCCGTCAGCGGCAGATCTTCTGGAGCGCCCGGCTGGTCGCGGCCAATGCGATGCGCGTCGAAAAACGATTCCAATTCGTCGAGCATCGCTCGCAGTTGCGCAAACGCCGCGCGATAGTCTTCACCGTCAAGCGAGGGGAATATGTTCGTCAGGTCCCATCGCGGCAACGTCTCGTCCATCGGCTGTTCCATGCTCATTCCCAGCGAAAGGTGCACGGCCGACGTTTCACAGCGGCCGGCGGCCAGCGCCGCTGCCGGCGACCGAATCGCAATGCGCGAGCGCCTCGCGCCAGGCCTGGTGCATGACCGAAAGGAAGCTGCTGGCCATGAAGCCGGCAAACGCCCCCAACACCGCCGAGGAAACGACGCCCAACGCGACGGCCGGCGCGCTTGCCTCGGGATAGATGCCGGCCAGCCCCGTTCCGCCCAGGAATGCACCGGCCACGGCTCCGCCCAGGGCCATGAAAAACGTGATGCGGCTGAGGCGCGTGCGTTGTGTGAGGCGACCCGGTTCGACGTCCAATCGAGGGGCGCTCGCGCGCGGCGGCGAATGACCCTCCGTTTCGGCGGCCACTTGCCGGCTGGCGCGATCGCGCA
>JBGQHN010000119.1:0-12089 GCA_041497975.1 Planctomycetia bacterium
CTGTCATCAAGGCCTCCACCGGAACTTTCATCCGGCCAGTCGCATCCCGGCTCACTTTCGCTTACCGGTTCGCAGCGTCAGTCACGACGCTGCGCGTCATGCCTGACGCACGCAAAGAGAAAGCCCGGGGAGTGTTCTCCCCGGGCTTTGGCCGTTTGGCCTATGCGTAGCGGTGCCTTACCGGACTGCTTCGTTGAGCATCTTGGTATTGGGCACGCTACGGCGATTCAACAGGCCGTCCTCTTCGGTTTCGAGGATCGTGGCCACGGGTCCGACTTCGCGAACGGTGCCTTCCAGGTTGCCCACCGTGACGTGGTCGCCGGTGTGCAGGCGTTGGCGAACGTAGTAGCCGGCCAGAATGCCCGCCATCACGTCGCGGCCGCCGAGACCGAACGACAGGCCGAAGCCCACCGCCACGGCGCCGAAGGCGATCAGGATCAAGTTCTCAAGCAGTGCGAACTCGAGGCCCAGGCGATTGAAGGCGGCGATGAAGGTCAGCATGGCGAACACGTAGTAGCAGCCGTTAGCCAGGTATTCGGCATACGACAGCCCCACGCGGTCGGCGCTGGTGGCAACCACGCCCCGCAGGAACGTGGCCAGCAGCAAACCGACGACGATCAACACCGTGGCGACCAGCAAGTTCGGAATATAGTTGACGACGACTTGCATACCGTCGCTAACCGCCGGCAAGCCGAGAATGTTGAACCCGGCCATCAAGAACACGCACATCAACAGCCAGAACACGATGGTGCCGATGATTGCCGGCACGTTGCGCTGCAGGCCCATGCGGTGCATCGAATCGGCCAGACCACTCTGATCGGCCGCGTTCTGCAATCCGACTTTTTCCGACAAGCTCGTGATCGCCTTGGCTACGAATTTGGCGATGACGTAGCCGATCACCAGCACGACGACCATCGCCACGATTTTCGGCGCGATGCCGATGGTCTGTTGCCAGGCGTCGCCGAAGCTGTTGCGGACGGCGTCCCAGGAGTTGTTAAACGTGGCCGTTACCGTTTCGGTCGTTCGTTCCGCGACGGTCGCGGTTTCTTCAGCGTAGGCGAGCAAGTTCATGGTTACTGTTCCTTAAATGGGAGAAGTGATTCTTGCGCTCGGCACCAAGCCGTTCGCGTCACGTTTCTTTTGCAGGAGCCGATTTCAACTTCCAGGTCCTGATAGTTAGAACCGCGCCGCGGGCGATCGGTCACATCCGAAAGCTAGCGGCGGTGATTTTTTGGCTTCCGGTCGTAACGGCCGGTCAGCGTAAACGACACAAATCCAACCACGGCCCGGGTCAGGTGCAATAAGGCCCACGGCAGCCCATTGACGGCCAGGTCCACCAGTTGCCAGGTGATCAGAGACCGGTTCACTCGCTCGTGCAGTTGCTTGTCGAAGTGTGCCGGTGGTGGCGGAACTTCCAGATCGGCAAGTTGTTCCAATAAATTCGTCATGGGTTTCGATCCATCCGGGTCACGATAGTTGATCGGGAAATCGTTGCTGTAGTTTCTCGCGGGCTCGCGAGAGCCGCATTTTGCAAGCGCTGACCGAAAGCTCGAAAATCGCGGCCAGCTCCTCGTAGTCGTAGCCTTCGGCGTACTTGAGGATCAGCATCGCGCGATCCTCTTCGTCCAGGATTTCCAGCATCCGCATCAAATCCAGCGACAAGCCGCTCGTCGCGGGCTTTGCAGTCGGTTGCTGCTGTTCCCATTGTTCTTCACTGGCCGTATCTTCATGCCGTTGCCGGCGTCCGCGCCCGCGGCGTATGGTCAGGCACGTTCGCACCGCGATGGCATGCACCCAGGTGGCATATTTGGAGCGGCCCGCGAAGCGAGCTCGATTGAGGAACAATCGAACAAAGACTTCTTGAGCCGCGTCGTTGGCATCTTGCTCGTTGCCCAACAGGCGAAAACAAATACGCCACACCCGCTGGCGGAATCGCTCCACCAGCGCAACGAATGCCGGCCCGTCAGAGCCCTCGCGGGCAGCTTCGGCGGCCAACTGCTCGTCGGTTTGTTCGGTGACTTCCAAGAACCAGTCCCCCGAAACAAGCATGGCACGCGTCGCGCCCGCGCTCCCTGCGACCTGCGTAAGTTTCGATGCCGTAAGAGGTCCGGCGGTCACATGGATCCGTCACCTACGGCCCGCGCGCGGCGTGCAAGAAATGCCATAAATCCGGGATTTTCCGACAATTCCGTCGGCATCGGACCACAATTGCATTCTACGCGTCAAGATCAGCTCGCGGCCGGTGAAAGTGGCTGCTATCGGCAGTGGGCCGTCGGGCCGATCTGAGGATCGACAACTGCGCGCAAACGCGAGACCAACTAAAATAGATCGGTATGTCGCACACCGTTCGAGCAACCCCCAGCGGCACGAGACTTCGTCCCTTCCGTCAATTCAGCCTGCGGGCGCTCTTCATTCTGGTGACTTTGGCGTGCATGGCCTTGGCTCGGGTCCATAGCGGCCGCCAGCAGCGCGACGCCGTGGCGGCGCTGCAAAAATCCAACCCAAGCGCTTCGACTCGTTACGACTATGAAGTCGACTCGCAAGGCTCGCTTGATTTTAGAGCGACGCCGCGTGGGTTCGGGTGGCTGCGCGACTGGCGGTGGGTCGATCAATTTTGCACTGTCACGGCCGTCGAGCTGTCGTATGCGACCGACGCCGACCTGGAGTGCCTCGCGGGCCTGACGCATCTGCGACGGCTCGAACTGGAGCGCGCGATCGACATGACCGACAAGGGAATGGAACGTCTCGGCAAGCTCACGAAGCTGAAAGTGCTGCGTATCTTTGATGCCGATCGGATCACCAATGCCGGATTGCGACACTTGGAACGGCTATCGAGCTTGAGAGAACTCGTGCTCGACGTCACCCCGGGACGAGTCACGCGCGAGGCAATCGATCACTTGCAACGAGCGTTGCCGCAGTGCAGGATCACGGCACGAGCGCTTTTGGACGGGGAGCGTGACGGTGCGCGAATCGATTCCGATCTGGCGTGCAGCGGTTCGTCGCTGACGCATCCACGAGACGGCGCGTAGCTGCTCCGCTGGACGCAGCGTCACCACTTCAGCCCGAACTTATCTCCGCTCGGCGGTCCGCCGATGCCGCCTTTGAGCGGAACCGTGCGTTGTTTGGGCGGCTCGGGCGCGGCGACTTCTTCCGGTTCGTCGACGCCCTTTTCTTTTTCGACCGTTGGCCGGGCCTCCAGCGCCTTGAGCGACAGGCTGATCCGCTGTTGCTCGGGGTCGACCGACAGAACCATGACTTCCACTTCCTGGCCCTCGCTGAGCATGTCCGAAACGCGGAACACGCGTTTGTGCGACAACTCGGAAATGTGAATCAATCCTTCCACGCCCGGCCCCAGCCGCACGAATGCGCCGAACTCCATCAACCGCGACACGGTTCCTTTCACGCGACTGCGCGAGGGAAAATCGCGGGCTGCGTTGGCCCAAGGATTTTCCGAAAGGTCGCGGAAAGCCAGGCCGATCTTGCCGGTTTGCGGGTCGATCTTTTGAATCTTGACCTTGACTTTTTGCCCTAGCTGCAAGATTTCCTCGGCGTGCTTGATGCGGTCCCAGCTCAACTGGCTGATGTGAATCAAGCCGTCGACTCCACCCAGATCGACAAACGCGCCGAAGTTTTGCAGGCTGCGGACCGTGCCCTCGCGCGTCTGACCCACTTCGAGCTCGCGCATCAGGTTTTCCTTGGCCTCGGCTTTCTCGCGCTCCAGCACGGCGCGGCGGCTGAGCACGAGGTTGCGTTTCTCGGGATTGGCCTCGGTGATCACGCAGGGGAATTTTTGACCGACGAACTGGGCCAGGTCTTCCACCCGATACATCGAGATCTGGCTGGCCGGGATGAATCCGCGTAGTCGATTGACTTCGCATTCCAACCCGCCCTTGTTGTGGCCCGTCACGCGGGCTTCAACCACCAGACCTTCGGCGACTTCCGACCAATCGCCGACGTCGACCGCGCCTCCGGGCAGCGTCAGCTCATACAGCCCCTCGGCCGCGTTGAAGCGACTGACCATCACGTCGAGCGTCGCGCCAATCTCCGGCGGATTCGCGAAATTCTTCAAGGGTAGCAGCCCCTGCTGACGTCCGCCGATTTCCACAAACACATTGTCGCGGTGGATTGATATCACGTTGCCCTTGTGGCGCGATTCGGGCTCGAGCTCCGCGATGACGTCCGTCCCCTCGCCGGAAATGATTTCTTCCAACGGCTGTCCGCCCAGCGCTTCCATGTACTCCAGTTCCAAGTCGGGCGACAGTTGGCCGCGCGTATTGGGCGGCGGGTATTTCGATTTGAACTGCGGTTCAGAGATGAGCTTGGGCGTCCGCGATTTCTTGTCGCCGCGGTTTTTTCCTTTCGGCGGCGCGTCGTGCAGCGGCGGTGCGGGCGCCGGTTCCGGGCTGCTGTCAAGCGGCGTTTCGTGGGCGGGCGCGGCCGTTGCGTCCGTGTCGGGCTTGGCCGGCGCCGAAACGGCCGCCGCCTTGGCCAATAACTCGGGCGGCGGCGACGGCAGGATTGGTTTCGGTGTCGCCTGGGGCGCTTTGACTCCATAGCGCTGCGTGCCGATGCGAATCGGTGCGACCTTGCGCGACAAGTCCGAACCTGGGTTGCTCGCGGGTTCCGACTCTGCCGTGCCCGGTCCTGCCGTTTCCGCCGACAGGGCTTCGTCGTGGTTCGCGTGGACGGGTGAATCGGCCGGCGCGGGATCCGCGCTGTCGGGTTGACTGCTCATCAAAATAGGTGCTCTAGAAATCGGGAGCGCGAAAGAAAGTGAATTTCAAAAACCATCCTGGACGCCGCATTTTAGCAGGCCCCCCAGCACGTGTACAATGCAATGCGGCTGCCGCCCGGCGCGCAATTCTTGCCAGCATTGCGCACTGCGGCACGGCGCCCAAACCCAGGGTCGTCCATGATGCAGTTCGAACCCCGTGCTTACGGTCCATCGGTCGCGGCATTGTTGGAAAACGCAAAGTGCAACGAACTGGGACTGGGCGTGCCCGATGCAACGCGCCGCGCGCAATTGGCCGCGCTTGCACCGGAGACGATCGCGGCGCCCCACGCTGTGCGCGATTCCGAAATGGCGCTGGCCTGCGCCGCGGGCCTTTGGCTGCGTTGCGATTTTCTCGACGAGTCGCACCGCATCAGTCAAAACATCGACAACCCTTGGGGCAGCTTTTGGCACGCCATCATGCACCGTCGCGAGGGCGATTTCGACAACGCGAAGTACTGGTTTCGGCGCGTCGGCGAGCATGCGATTTACGCTCCGCTTGCTAGCGCGGCCAAGCAATTGGCCTCCGGGTGCGAATTGCCGCCGCCGGCCGATTTTCTGCTGCACGGCAACGATTGGGACGCGAAGCGATTTGTCGATCTGTGTCGACGGGCGCTCGACGATGAGCCTTCGCTGGTCCCTTGGTGCATGAATATCCAACAGCGCGAATGGGAGTTGCTGTTCGACGATTGCTATCGCCAAGCAATCGGCCATCGCTCATGAGTCCAGTGGTCACACGGTCAAACGGCCTGTTGAAAAACTGGGACAGGCACCTCGCGAACATGGTTTTTCACGCTTTTTCGGGCGATGTGGCTCGGAGCCAGTCCCATTTTTCAACGGCCTGCTAATTCGTTCCTGTCGGGACTGGCAAGCTCGAGCTGCCGCGCCGGCTCGCGTTGACGGCTCTGACGTAACAAGCTAGGAAATTGAATAGAACAGTACCAGCTGTCGGGATTTCGGCCATGACTTTCCAATTCCTGTGCCCTCAGGGACACCTGCTGCAAGGCGAGGAAGCCCACATGGGGATGGAGTGCCAATGTCCCCAATGCGGCATGGCCTTCATCATTCCCACGATCCAAGGGGCCGGTCAGTCGCCCGCCGCGGAGGTGATTTCGCCTGCCGAGGGGCCACAGATTGAATTGGAGCCTTTGTCCCTGGTGGATCAATTTGCCGAACCGGCCGACGGCGAAGCGCCAGCGAGCGAAGAGCCCACGGCGAGTCTGGACCTGGCCGAAATCGCCGCTACCCAGCTGGGCTCGGCGGTCAGCGACGAACCCATGCTGCACATTCCGTGTCCGAACGGACACGAGCTCGAAACGCCCCTCGACATGATCGGCCAGCGGGCGCAGTGCCCGCACTGCGGCGTCGAGTTTCGCTTGCGGCGAGAAAAGAGCATCGAATACCTCTTCCAACAGGAGCTCATCGATCGCCGGCGGGCCAAGTTCTGGTTTCAATTGGCCGTCATGGCGGCCAGCTTCGTAGGTTTCGTGCTGGTGGTGATGATCGGGATCATGCTTTTTTCATAACCGGATCGCTCGCGGGCCACGGGTCCTGGTCGCGCTCGGTTCGACATCGTGGCGACAGCGATTGTTCGTCGTAGCCAATCATCCCCAAGCAGCCACGTGACCTCCAGCGACGAAACGCACCCACGAGAAAGCATGGAGCGCCACGCGGGCGCGCTCGGGTCGTCAGATGAGTCCTACGCGCCGTCCGCGCAGCAAACGGCCGGGCACGGACGTGCCTGGGTCGTGCTGGCCGCGGTCATGTGGAGCTCCAGCGGGCTGTTTGCGAAAGCCACGATCTTCCACGTCTGGCCGAGCGAGACGCGGGGCGTACTGTTGGCTTTCTGGAGGGCTTTGTTCGCGGGACTCTTGCTCTTGCCCGCGGTGCGCCGGCCGAAGTGGGACGCCAGGTTGATACCGCTTTGCCTGGCGTTTGCCGTGATGAACGTGATGTATCTATCGGCGATGACGCAGACGACCGCGGCCAACGCCATCTGGCTGCAAAGCACCGCGCCCTGGTGGGTCTTCCTGGTCGGAGTGCTCGTGATGCGCCAGCCGGTTCCACAAGGGCAACGCATTCCGCTCGTGGTGGGCGGGCTGGGCCTGGCGATTATTCTGTGGTTCGAGATGCAAGGCCAGGCCCGCGCGGGCGTCCTGTGCGGATTGGTTTCCGGCTTCTCTTATGCCGGCGTCGTGCTCGCGCTGCGAGCGCTGCGCGGTTTGGATACGGTCTGGATCGTGGCCGTCGCGCACCTGGCAACCGCGGCCGCCATTCTGCCGTACGTGATCTATCTGGACGTCTGGCCCAGTCTCGTGCAGGTGCCCGTCCTGGCGGGATTCGGGCTGTTTCAAATGGCGCTGCCCTATGTCTTCTTTGCCCGCGGCCTGCGCTCGATCACTTCGCAGGAAGCCACGGTCATCGGACTCTCGGAGCCGATTCTCCTGCCGGTGTGGGTGCTGCTGGCCTGGGGCGAGGCGCCGGCACCCTGGACGCTCGTCGGCGGCGGGCTGATTCTTGTCGGACTCATATTGCAATACGGCGTGCCGCTGTGGCGGCGCTCATAACGCTCACGGTCTGGCTAATTTCGGGTGCCACTGCTGGCTTGTCCCAGTTGCACACTGCACAGGGCGAAGCACTGCTGGACGAGCCAGCCGTGGCACCCTCAAGCGGCGCACGACAGCCTTCTTCACGGCCTGGCGATCAGATTGCCGCTGATTCTGCGGATCACGTGCCGCCGGGTGCCACTGCTGGCTTGTCCAGCAGTGTCCGCCTGCGATACCATTTCAGCATGACCCACCCACAGCCGCCGCATCACAAGAGGATCAAGCACTTTGACGAGCCGGGACACGTCCACGAGCTGACCTTCTCTTGCTACCAGCGTCAGCCGCTACTGACCAACGACCTTTGGCGTAGGATGCTTTTGGCGGCCATTGAGCGAGCGGTCAAAGTGCACAAATACAGATTGGGCGCGTTCGTGCTGATGCCAGAGCATGTGCATTTGATCGTATATCCGCGACCTAAAGCATCAGGAGTCGCAGAATTACTCCTTGCGATCAAGCGGCCATTTTCATTTCGAATCAAACGACTGCTACTCGCGACGAATTCCTCACTTTTGAAGCGACTCACGATTCGCCAAAGGCCGGGCGTTACGACGTTTCGGTTTTGGCAGGAAGGTCCGGGATACGATCGAAACCTGACCGAGCCCGACACAACGTTGGCGGCGATCGACTACGTGCACCTTAATCCAGTCCGCCGCGGGCTGGTCAAACGCGCCGTGGATTGGCCGTGGTCGAGCGCTTGTTGGTACGTTGACCCGCAGGGACGGGCGAACAAAGACCTGCCTACGATTGATGGCCTGCCGCCGGAATGGCTCGATCAATCCGCGACCTGACGCAAGGAGAGCACTGCTGGGCGAGCCAGGCTTGTCCAGCAGTGTCCGTAAAGGGCTACATATGATGCAAGGCCCCATTGACTGGCGGTGCTGGAGTGCTCGCTGGGACCGCGTCCCTTCCCTGAATAACAACTTGCCGGTGATCGATGGCCGCCCGGATGGCTTGATCAGTCCGCAATACGGTTCAAAGAGAACACTGCTGGACAAGCCAGCAGTGGCACCCGGCACTAGCGTGTTGCCGGCGCAGGAAGCGTGTTAGTTCACCTGTTGGCACGATGCTAGGACCACTCGACAAAACTAGTGGATCAGTCCATCGCTTTCTTGCTCGATGCGTTCATTCAGGTGCCCCCAGGTCGTCAAAGAGTGGTTTGGCCGGCGTGTTTGGGTAGGCTAGCATATGAAAAGCCAAAAAGTCGAGACCTTTGGCTGCCTCGGCAGGAACCGCGACTTGGTCAATGTGGAGCAGGTTTAGCGAATCGAGGCGCCGCTGAACATCTTCGAAGCGCGCTGTTTTACATGCTGCGACTTGATCCATAAGAGCCTTGTGTTGGACGTTGTCAGCAGGTGCCCTAAAGACTGTAGTAAAGACGATCGCAGCACTTGGCTGGTCGTAGCCTTCGACTTTTTGAATGTCGCTCTTAATGCCGTTAATCTCGTGGTTGGAGATCCACCAATTGCCGAGCATCTTTAGTTCGAGCTTGGCGACCGGTTTGTTCTCGGAGTTCCACAATGGAAACGCGCTTGGCGGACTGAAGACGGCGATATCGGCCCACTTATCCGTTTCACACGCTGCGACGAACTTCTCGTCATAAAGACAGTTGAGTCGGTAAGCGAGTTCGAATTGCAGCCAGCGCTCGGCAGCGTGCGGGCAAATTAGCCACCAGCGAATTTTGTCGACGAAATCGTTTTGCAGCACAACTGAGCGAAATGCCGCCTTGAGGACGGAAGATGACAGCGCATCATTCATTGCACACCCTCATATTGAGTCACGGCCGGGCAATTAGATTGCCGCTGATTCTGCGGATCACGTGCCGCATTTCCAGCACGCTGATCGTGGACAGAACTTGCCCGGTCGGCAGCTGGCTGGCTGCGACTACGGCGTCGATCGTGGTCGGTTCGCCCGGGATCGCGGCCAACACTTTTTGTTCCAACTCGTTGAGCAACAGTTCCGCCGGATGATGGATCACTTCGCCGTCGGCCCCATGCGCGGGGGCCACCAGCGGTCCCAGCTCTTCCAGCACGTCGTCGACCGTTTCCACCAGCTTCGCTCCGTCGCGAATCAGGCGGTGGCAGCCGCGCGACACCCGGTTGTCGATGCGACCCGGCACGGCAAACACTTCGCGGCCTTGCTCCATCGCGTGCCGCGCCGAAATGAGAGCGCCCGACTGCGTGGAGGCTTCCACGACCAGCACGCCCAACGACATGCCGCTGATGATCCGATTGCGCTGCGGGAACGCGCCGCTCAATGGCGGGCTGCGCGGGGGAGCTTCGCTGACTAACGCACCCTGGGCGATTACTTCGTCGGCCAGTCCGGCGTGTTCCGGAGGATACATGTTCAACAGGCCGCTGCCCAAGACCGCCAGCGTCCGTCCACCCGCCGCCAAGGCCCCGCGGTGCGCGGCCGCGTCGATGCCTCGGGCCAGACCGCTGATGATCGTGAAGCCCGCGCGGGCCAGGCTGCCGGCCAGCCGCTCGGCCTGCGCCAGGCCATACTGCGTCGCATGGCGCGAACCGACGATGGCAATCGCCAGTGCGTCCTGGGGCAGAATCTCGCCGCGCACAAACAGGATGCCCGGCGGATCGTCGATTTCCTGGAGTGCCCGCGGATAGCTCGCGTCGCAATCCGTGAGGATCGCGATCTGGTGAGCGGCGCACAGGTCCAATTCCGCCTGCACGTCGATCTCTTCGTTGGCCACGGCGATCCGCCGCGTCAATTCCTTGCCCACGCCGCTTACGCGGCGCAAGTCGGCGGGCGCGGCCGCCAACACCGCGCTGGCCGTGCCGAATTCGGCCAGCAATGCCTTGCGTAGTCTCGGACCCACGCCCGAAATGAGCGACAATCGCACCGCGTCGGCCAGGCTGTCGTCGTTCGAACGCGGCAGGGGAGGATTCAATCGGTAAGCCTTGCGGGTTCGGCGCTGGTTGGTTCAAGGGATCAACACGGCCCGCACGTGTGCCTCTGCGACGTCGCCGACGAGTTCGACGTGCCCCATGCGCGTCGGCAGCACGAAGCGCAGCCGGCCGTGTTCGACCTTTTTGTCGCGCGACATGGCAGCCAGGATGGCGTCGTGGTCGACGGCGGGAAAATCGACCGGCAGTCCCAATGCCTGGAGCAAGGCGTGTTGCCGCTGGGTGAATTTTTCGTCGACGCGACCCAGGCGCTCGGCCAATCGCGAGGCGCACAGCATGCCGATGGACACGGCTTCGCCGTGCAAATATCGGCCATAGCCGGTCACGGCTTCGAGCGCGTGGCAAAACGTGTGGCCGTAGTTGAGCACCGACCGCAGCCCGGTTTCCTCGCGTTCGTCTTGGCCGACAACGTCGGCCTTGAGCCGGCAACTGCGCATGATGACGTGTTCGAGCACGGCATTGTCGCGCCGCTCGAGCCCGTCGACGTGACTTTCTAGGTACGCGAAAAAATCGACGTCCAGGATCACGCCGTACTTGACGACTTCGGCCAGGCCGGCCCGATATTCGCGATCGGGCAGCGTCGCGAGCACGGCGGTATCGACCAGCACGCCGACCGGCTGCCAGAAGGCCCCGACCATGTTCTTGGCACCGGCCAGGTTGATACCCACTTTGCCGCCGACCGCGCTATCGACCTGTGCCAACAGCGTGGTGGGGACCTGCACCAAGGGCAGCCCGCGGGCAAAAGTGGCGGCGACGAAGCCTGCCAGATCGCCGACGACTCCACCGCCGACGGCCACGATCAGGCTCTTGCGATCGGCGCCCAGCTCGACCAGCTTGTTCCACAGGTCGGCGGCCGCTTCGACCGACTTGGTTTGCTCTCCCGGCTCGACCACCAGAATGTCGACGCTGGCTCCGGCGGCGGCCAGACTTTCGGCGGCCTTTTGCGCGTGTGGCTCTTCGACGTTTTGATCCGTGACGATCACGGCGTGCGTGAGCGCGCACCACTCGCTCGCGCGTTGGCCCAGCGCGCTAAGATTGCCGGTGCCGATTTCAATCGTGTAACTGCGCTGGCCAAGCTGAACGTTGACGGCGGTCACGCGCGCATGCTCCGCTCTCATGTCAGCCGCTCGATGTCGGAAGGAGTCACCGTGATTTGGCGCTGGAAGCCGGTGTGCATGCGGACATAGTCCAATGCGGCCGCCTTGGCCGGATCGGCGTGCAATTGTTCCTCGATCCGGCGACGGTCCGTCGGTTCCCAGTCGTCATATTCCTCGGGCCAGACGGTGATCGCCTCGATGACCAGGGCTTCGCGGTAAGGATCAAACTCGTTGGGCATGAGGAAAATCGTTTTTTGCTGTCCGAGACTTGTTGTCACTCAGTATACTACTCGGAAGAGACGTGGCTAGTGGCCGCCACTCGCGGGATCACCACCTTGGAAAGCGACCTGACATCATGTGGAATCGGGGCAAACTGGTCATCGTGACGATGCTTGGCGTGGGACTGTGCGCGGCTGCATTTGCGGCCTGGTATCAGTATCGCGGCCAACATCGCGCGCACGATCACTGGGGCACGACCAGCGCCGTCTTGATTTCCGAGGCGCCGCGGGTCACCGTGCTTTGGCTGGGCGAGTCGGGGCCGCAAGAGGAGTCCACGTTCCAGGATCAACCTGCCGACGCCGAACCCGCCAGACCAAGGCGCGTCGAATTTGGCGATCGTTCCTGGAAAGTGCTGTCGAGCAAGGACGGACAGGCTGCGCGGGGCATCAAGAATATTCGCCAAGCACTGGTACAGGAC
>JBGQHN010000120.1:0-12066 GCA_041497975.1 Planctomycetia bacterium
CACCAGCGGCAAGTGCAGCAGCGAGGCCGTGGCGACTCCCCAATATCCATAGCCGCAACCGGCCAGCCGGCGCATGACGCGCGTAGCCTTGTCGCGGTCGTACTCGGGCCAACGGTTGTCCGGGTTTGACTCGTAGACGTCGATGCGTCCGGGAAAGCGGCGGACCTGGCTGGAAAGGGTTACGGCCCGGCCGCCATGCCATTCGCGGACTTCCAGGCAGAACAAATCGTCGCCCCACCAGGCAGCCTTGGCGGCGTGCGAATGGTCGCCACGGCCGGCGATCGAGATCAATCCGCGCCGACGGAATAACAGCAAATCGCTGTCGCGCACCTTGGGACGCGCTTGGCGGTACGGCAAACACTTCAGCTCGGACGGCGACATTGCACGCACTCGAAAAAAAACGAGCCCATCGCCGGATCGTTTCCGGCAATGGGCTCGTAAGATACCTGTTCTCTGGACTCAGGCTCGTCGGATACCCCTCAGGACGTCTCGCAAGGTATCACAAGGCGTGGCCTGATTTCAACCGGCGATTTTCGCCGGCTATTCTTGAGGTGTCGCCGCGAGCAGTCGCTCCAGTTCGGCGACGGCACGCGCGACTTTATCGACGAGTGGTCCAGGCCTGACAGACTCGAGCACGTCGGCGACTGAGCGATAATACCACAGCGTGCCGGCCTTGCCGCCGCGGAAGCGCTGCCAGAGCGCATCGCCGCAAACGCGATAGTCGTCGAGCAGCGTGCGGACGTTGTGCAGCTTGTCGGCCGCGCACACCAGATGCACCGACCGGCTGGCCTGAGGCAATCGGGCGAGAAACTGCTGCTTGCGCTCGAGCCACGGCGGCTTGGGAACCGTTTCGGCATCCGTGCAGCCGTCTACAATGTCGGCGACCGCTGGGCCAAAGCGGCGGCAAATTTCCTCGCGCACAGAGGCGCCGCCCTGATCTTCAACGGCGTCGTGCAGTAGGGCCGCGATCGCTTCGTCCTCGGTAGCGCCGTGCTCCAAAGCAATCGCCGCCACGCTCATCAGGTGCGCGATATACGGAACGCCAGAGCCCTTGCGGCGCTGAGCCGCGTGCAATTGAAACGTAAATTGAAGGGCCTCGGCAAATCGGGCGGCGAGAGGCATCGAATCGGGCTTATCTTGACGGATTGAAGGGACGCGTGGCGATGCGACCGCCCTGGCCTCCTTCGTAGAGGTTGAACTCGGCCCAAACGGGCATGTGGTCGGAGACCTCGAGCGCTTCGTCGACCGTCATATTAAACTCGCGAATCATATCGAACACGCCCCAACGCCCAGTGTACTCGGTGGTGGCCAGCTCGGAAAAGATAATGTTGTCATACAGCTTATTGCCACGCGTGTTGGTTGCCACGCCGGAAATGGCCCAATGAATATTCGAGATTTGCCCGAGACGACCCAGGTGATGATCGTCAACGTTCAAGTCGCCCAGCAAAATCACGTCGTCCTCGCTCCGCCCGTCGTCGCGCACCGCGCGAAACACGTCGGCCAACGCGTCGAGTTCCCGTGCCGTTTCGTCCGGATCGGTGTGAATGTTGACCAGCGAGAACGTGAACGCCTGGTCCGGTGGCGGGCCGCGCACGCGGAACCAACCGACCAGCGGTTCACGGTGCAGCAAATCGTCGGGATCCGAGACCGTGTACAGCGCGTTGCGGTCGATCTCGATGCTTGCGGTGTCATAGACGAATGCATATTGTTCCTTGCTTGAAGTGCGGCCGAGCCGCCCGCCGATCACGTAGTCGTAGTGTCGGCCCGTGGCATTGATCGCGTCGACGAACTGCGGCAAGATGTCCTGCTTCGATCGAATTTCCTGGAGAGCCACCACGTCGAAGCGGCGAACGATCTCGGCCAACAGGCTGCGAACGCGTGGATTGGCAACTTTCTTCTCGCCAAAGACCTGGATATTGAACGACGCGACGCGGATTGCGCCGCCTTGCCGTTCGACGCGCGGCAACGGCGGTCCGCCGTCGAGAGACTGGTTGGCGCTCAGGTCCCCACGCGGGCTCAACGCGATCTGATCGAGCCCCTTAATGTCATACTTCTGTAGTAAGAACCAGCCGCCGCAGGCGAGTCCCGCCACAACCAGCAAGAAAACGAACTTGCGCATGGGCCCCTCCGTGGGCAAACATCCAAGGTGTCTCGGCTGGCATCCGGCGCGCCGATGACAATCTGGCGATTCCGGGCTGCGAAGGATAATCCATCGCGCAGATCGCCTCCAGGCCAGTTTCTTACCTTGGGCGCATAGCGAGCTGGTTCGTTGGCGTCAGCGTTGAACCGCGGAGGCGAAAGCCCCGCGAGCGAGCGCCGCGAGGTCGCCGACGTGCTAGCGTCGCGCTTCGCGCACCAGGTGCCGCAACTCGGGCGCGATGATTCGCTCGACCGCCAGGCGGACCGCGGCCGGCGAGCCCGGCATGGTCAACACGACAGTTTGAGCCATCAGGCCCCCCGTCGCGCGGCTCAGCATGGCGGCCGGACCGATCTCGTGGAAGCTGAGCATGCGCAGCAGTTCGCCATAGCCGGGAAGAGGTTTCGTAAGGAGCGCGCTGACGGTTTCAAAGGTCTGATCCCGTCCGCTCACGCCCGTGCCTCCGGTCAGCAGCACGGCGTCAATGTTTGGATCATCGCGAAACTTCTCCAGAAGCGGCCGCATGACGGCCGGCTCGTCGGGAATGATTTCGCGGACGTCGACTAGCATGCCGGCTTGCAGGAGCAAGTCGCAGAGAAGTTGGCCACCCGTATCTGTGTCACGAGTCCGGCTGTCGCTTACGGTCACCGCGGCGCAGCGAACGGTCTCGGGGGCGCCTGCGCGATGTTCGGCGGCGACTCGGCTCATCGATGCACCTCGGACACGGAAAAACCCATAAATTCGGCAGCCCGCACTACTGGAATTCGCCAGCCACCGACGGGATAAGTATACTGAATAGCAGGATAAACTCCCATTTTCGTCGCAGCGCACGCGCCACAAAATCGGCATTGAGTCTGGTAAAATGCGATACCCGAAGCATGTCTGGCTCCTGGCAACCGCGGCGGCCCTTGCGGCTCAAATTTGCCAGGCGGACATTTTTCTGTTGCACAACGATGGCCAGGTCCGCGGCGAATTGGTGAATCCCAGCCAGTCGCCCCGGACGACTTACGTCATCAAAACCACCAGCGGCGGCCAGGTCACGCTCGACGCGGCACAAGTCAAAGAAGTCAAGCGTCAGACTCCCACGGAAGTGCAGTATGACCGGGTCCGCGCCGACTACCCCGACAGCGTCGAGGGGCAATGGAAGCTGGCGGAGTGGTGCCGCCAAAATCGCCTGCCGAAGCAGCGCAAAGTGCACTTGGAGCGAATCATCGAGCTGGACGGCAACCATGCCGACGCGCGGCACGCACTGGGCTATAGCCAGATTCAAGGCCGCTGGGTCACGCAAGACGCGCTGATGAAGGAAAACGGCTACGTGCGTTACGCGGGCAAGTGGATGCTGCCACAGGAAGTCGAAATCCTGGAGCACGATCGCAAAGAGACACTGGCCCAAAAAGAATGGGGCGCCAAGCTCAAGCGCTGGCACGGCTGGTTGGATACCGACAAAAGCCAGCAGGCTGAGACCAATATCAAGGCGATCGATGACCCGTTTGCGGCCCGAGCGCTGGCCAGGCATCTGGAAAAAGACCAGCGACGCAACGTGCGGATGTTGTATCTCGAAGCCTTGGGCCGGATCAACGCGCCCGCGGGCCTGGACACGCTGGTCAACGTATCGTTGTTCGACGGCGACGAGGAGATTCGCCTGGCGTGTCTGGACCAGGTCGTATCTCACCAGTACAAACCCGCAGTGGGTAAATACGTGCAGGCCTTGAAGAGCAAGGATAACGTCGTCGTGAACCGGGCCGCCGTTTGCCTGGGACAAATGAAAGACACTAGCGCGGTCGGACCGCTCATCGACGCTCTCGTCACCACCCACACCTTCCAGATCCCCAAGGGTCAGCCCGGCGGGACGTCGGCAACGTTCGGCACGGGACAAAACAGCGGGAGCGGTGGGTTTTCATTCGGGGGGAGCGGATTCGAGACCGTGAAACAGAGACTCGAGAACCGCGCGGTGCTGCAAGCCTTGGTGGATTTGACGGGCGGCGTCAGCTTCAACTACGACGTCACAGGCTGGAAATACTGGTACATAGCGCAAAAGAAACCACAGAGCCTCGACGCGCGTCGGGACGGCGCGTCGCAGTAGAGCCGGTTTCATTCGCTTGACGTCGGAGACGCTTGCTCACTCATGGTCAAGCCCACGGTTGCAATTCTGGGCGCCAGCGCCGATCGTTCGAAGTTCGGCAACAAATCAGTGCGCGCCCACGTCCAGGCCGGCTATGACGTATTTCCGGTCAACCCCAAGGGCGGCCAGATCGAGGGCCTGACAGTGTATCGTACTCTGGCCGAAGTGCCCGTCGAGCGTCTCGATCGGATCAGCGTTTATCTGCCGCCGGCGGTCGGTCTTGCCGCGCTCGAGGAAATAGCCGCGGCACAATGCGACGAAGTGTGGTTCAATCCCGGCAGCGAGAGCCCGGAAATCCTGGCCAAGGCCGGCAGTTTGGGCGTCAACGCAATCACCGAGTGCAGTATTGTCGACCTCGGTTTGAGCCCTTCGCAGTTTCCCTGAAAGCCGGGGGCGCCGCCCGCCGCTGCTTTCCACGACTAAGCGGCTTGATCGGCGCTTGCCAGATTCGCGCGCCGCTTGGGAAACCAACCTTCGCCCAACACCGACAGGGCCACGCGATCTTCCAGGTTGGGACGGAAGATCGTCAACAGCACCAGCGGCAGAAACCAGGCCATATAAAGTCCACCGCCATGGGGGTGCCAGAATTGCGTGGCGATCATCACCGCGGCCGAGCAGCTCATCAGCGTGCCAAGGTTCTTCTGCGCCGGCCACAAAGCCAGGCTGACCGAGAAAGCGGCAAGGGCCACGAGCACCGGATAGCGATAGACCTCATCGAGAATGTGGAAACTCCAAAAGCCCTGCATGTCCTGTGGCGAAAGGCTCGTCCAGCCAAACATCTGCTGTACCTGCGCCCAAAATCCGGCCAGACTATCGGACGTGAACGCCAACGAAGCGACCAAGAGCGCCAACGTCGTCACCACGCCCATGGAAAAACGCAGCAGCCCCCGTTGCCAATAGAACCCCAGCCACAGTGGCAGCAAGAATACCGGATAGTAAATTACGCCGATCGCCAGGCCCATCAACATGCCGGAAACCAACGGCCGGCGATACGATTCCACCGCCCACACCAGCAGCGCGGCCGGCAACACGTGGTCGACCCGACCGGTAAGTTGCGCCGTGTAAGGCAACAGCAGATAGAGCGTGGCTGCGGCGATGCCCGCGCGAATGTTGTCGAAGTGGCGATAACCGATCAGGACCATGCCGATGACGATCGCCATGTGCGACAAAATGGCCATGGTCCGCGCCGTCGCAATGTGCACCACGTCGCGACGCAAGTCCTTTTCCTGCGGAGTCTGCCGGGCAGTGTCTTCAATCAACAACATTTGCGTCGACAAGCTGGGCAGCAAGTGCAACAACGGGTAGCCGGGGCCGTGCGTGGTCAGGCTCCGGTCATCGGGCCCGGATGACTGCCGCGCCCGCACTTGTTCTGCGCCCTTGGCGCCGGCCAGATCGTCGGGCGTCATCTTGCTGTTGACCACATTGGCCATCAAGAAAACGAACAACGAGATGCCCAGGAAGGTCATGCCTCCGACCGACAGATTGGGCTCCAACAGCGGACGGCGAACCATCATTGGGTCCAGCAGCAGCCGGATCATAAACAGCCCGCACATGACGAACAGCCAGATGTAGCCGACTTGCTCGATGTTTGGGTTCTCTTTTGCCAGCCCAAACTCGACGACGAGCAACCCGGGCGCAAGCATGATCAGCCCGAGCAAATCCAGGTTGCGAACGCTCAAGACGCGGCTGAACTTGAAAAACAGGCCGATCGTCAGCAGCGACGAGAGATAGACCCAGGTCGTCGGATTGACCTTATGGTATTCGAAAAGGATCTCGCTCATTGTGTGCGCGCTATCTTGGAAGAGACGTGCGGCGAGGAAGGCCCCTCGAACCCCTCAGGCGACTGGCGAACACCGTGCCATGTTCCGCGGAACGTTCCCTCCATGGCGCAACCTGAAAGATACGTAATCCAGGCATTTTTGCAAGGAGGTAGCGAGGCGGCAGGTGTGTACCTCTTTTGTCAACTAAAAAACGGAATTCCAGCCAATTGGGCGATTGAAAGGGTCGCCAGCCGCTATTGCTCCAGGCGCTCGCGGGCTTCATCGGCCCAGGGACTCGTGGGCGCCAAACGCAGGAAAGATTCCCAATGCGCCGCGGCTTCGGCTGCCCGACCGACTTCGTCCAGGATGCGCCCCAGGTGGTAGTGCGCATCGGGATAGGCGTCGTGGTACACAAGCGCGCCTTCAAAGGCCGAAATCGCCAATTCTTGCTCGCCCAGTTCGGCCAGAACGCAGCCCAGGTTGGCCCGCGCCTCGACATAGTCCTCGTCCAACTCGATCGCCACGTAGTAGCGTTCTCGCGCGGCGGGTAAGTCGTGCATTTGATACAGTAACTCGGCGAGCAGGAAACAAATCTCGGCTTTCGGTCCGCCGGCCGCCATCGCCGAACGATACATGTCGGCTGCCGCCGCGAGTTGCCCCTCGTCTTCCAAGTGGCCGGCAAGTTGAACCATCTCGGCCGGCGTCAGCGGCGGCGCTTGTGGGGTGTGCGTTGAGAAGGCCAGGATGTCGGAGGCAAACAACAGGCTGGAGGGCTCCGTCGGCGCATCGCCCCCACCCCCGGCGCCAAAATCGAACCGCAATTGCCCGCCGGGCTCCAGCAATCCGTCACCCTGTCGTACCAGCAGGTGCTTGCCTTCGACAATGATCGACAGTTGCGCCAGCGGCCGCTTGATGCCCGGCAAGTAGCGGGCCAGCCCGGCTAGCTTCTTTTCGATCGTCGCGGGCGACATGCCCGCGGCCAATAGCTCGGTCAATCGCCTTGCCGTGGCGACTTCCTGAAAGTCGAAATAGGGCAAGCGGCGCACTTCGCGCGCCGGCACGATCAGGCCTCGCCGCTGCCAGCGGCGAATTGTCGGAACCCCCACGCCCAGCAGCCGGGCCAACATGGCCGGCGTATACAGGCTGTGTATGTGTTGCTCGCGCTCAACCAGTCCCAACCGCTGCCAAAGCTGGGCCTCGGGTATGATCTCCAGCGTACCGCGGTCGACGGCGTCGTACACGGACGGATCAAAGGCCTCTTCCAACGGGGAGTCGCCGAGCGGCAGTTCCCGTTCGCCGACCACGACGAGCGTGGCCGATGCGTCGGGCTGATCCAGAAGTGTGCCGCCCTGGCGACGCACAAGCTGCTGCGCCTCGCGCTTGGACATCCCCGCCAGTTTTCCAACCAGGGCGACGCGGTGGCCCTTGAGCAACTCGTCCGTGGCACTATCCGAAGTGGTGGTCGTCATCGCGCCTGGCTCCGTCCAGGGGAGCAATAGAGTTCGAGCTTATTCTCTCCGCGGATACATTTTCGCGCGGCAGCCGCATGCGGCGGCGCCAATTTACCCATTGCGATCAACGTGACATGCGAATTGTAGTCTGGCAAACCCAGCCACCGGTGTCAAACGGAGACGTGCGGCGCCATGGGTTTCGCACAGCTCCTGGAGATTCGCAGTTCAGCGGCGAAGCTCGGCACCGCATTTAGGGCAGTTCTTTGGCCCCTGAAACTTGCCGGTCAACAGCATCCACAAGAAAATCGCCCCCGCGATGACCGGTACGGCCGAGGCCAGGAGCATGACCACGATCAGCAGCAATTCCAGCGGGCCCACCCCGAACATGGATCGTTTCTCCGGCTCGGTTGCGAGATCTCGGTCATGTCGTCGGGAGGCCGTTGGCGGCTGCGGATTGGCCGCGCCGCCGCGATCCTTTTCGGATCGGCTGGTCCTCCGAGCCTGCGCGAATCTCGGCCTCGAGACTTTCGACAAGCCTCCGTTCCCGCTCAACTTGCGATTTCCAGTACGTCGGGTTGCTTGTCAGATCTTCCGCCTTCTTTTCGGCCACCGAAAGCGCGGTGCGCGCCAATTCAAGCGTCTCTTCCAGCGACATGTAAACCATCGGGACCCTCGGCTGTCAGTCGAATCGAAATTCTCGTTTGTCGGATCATTATAGCCGTCTTGGCGGTAGCATGCGCAACGAATTGGAACCGCACGAGAAAATTGCCAGGCACGCCATGCCGAGCTTGCCAGACGCTGACGGGCAAAAAATGGGGGCACGGACCAGCGGTCCGCGCCCCAGCCTTGAACGTTAAGTGGCGCTTAACTTAGCGTCTGAATTGCTACACGCCGGAAATCAAGTTTCGTCCGGCTTGGATTTGGCGGCGGCTTCTTCGTCCACGGGTCCGACCTTTTCATCCGGACCCAAGCGGGGACGTTGATCCGCGTCGCCGCCACGGCCACTCTCGCGACTGTCGCGCGAGTCGTCCGATCGCTTCGGCTGGGCCGGCGTCGGTTGGCGATTCGTTCCGTTGTACGAGTCTCGTTGCCCAGCCGGCGGAGCGAGCGTCGGGGCCGGGGCGTAAACGGGCGCCGGCGCGGCAATCACCGTCGACGATTCGCAGCAGGTCGGAGCCGGGGCACACGGATCGATGGGAACCCGCATCACCACCAGCCGCGGCACCTGTTGTGTGTAAGTCACCGGCACGCGCTTCTCGACGATGCGGGGCACGCGCAGCGTTTGTTCATAGGCCACCATCTTGCAAACTTGCACCGGCGTTTGCTCGACGCGCTCTTCGGTCACCATGCGGCACGTCGTGACCGGAACTCGCCGCACCACCTCCTCTTCGACCATCTTGCAAACCTGCACCGGCGTTTGCTGCTGCACGCGCTCGACCACCTGCCGATACGTCGTCACCGGCACGCGGCGCACTTGCTCTTCCTGCACGATCCGCTGGACCTGAACGGGCACTTTGCGAACGACTTCTTCATTGACCATGCGGGCCACTTGCACCGGCACTTTCCGCGTCACAATGCGCTGAACGTACGTCGTTTGCGGAACTTGTTGCGCGACAATATTGGGCTGCCAGGCACGATACATGGTCACGTGAGCGGGACCCTGCTCGGGAACCCACGCCAGGCCGCCGCGCTGGTACGACGAAGCGCCGGTGATCGGATCGATCGCACAGGCGCCCGACAGCCAGCGGAGCCGATTGCGCACGGGCCCGGGAGTGACCAGTTGCTGATCAACAAACGTGCCTTGGTCGACGTAGTTCGTTTGATACGTCGTGACCGGTTCCATCACGGCGCTGGCTTCATCGCGCTCAGCGGTCTCCACAACCTGCCGTTGCACGACGTAGCGCTCTTCGCGCTCTTGCGTTTCGACCACCGGGCGGTTCACGACGTAGCGCTCTTCCCTCTCGGAAGTTTCCGGGATCGTCCGCACCACGTCGTAACTCGAATCGCGCATCTGCGTTTCCCAAACCGGGCGCATCACCTTATAGCGCTCTTCGCGCTCGCTGGTTTCCGTTACCGGGCGAGCAACCATGTAGCGATTCTCTCGCATCTCGGTTTCCCAAACGGGCCGGTAGGACGTCTGCCGATGCTCTTCGTAAATCGTTTCATTCTCGATCCGATAAGCCGTGATCTGTTGCTGATCGTAGACGGTCTGGTACACCAGGCGGTAGGTTTGACACACCTCCTGGGCCAAGGCCGATCCAGCAAACGCCACACTCATTGAGAACGCAATCAGCCTGACCATACACATCGCTCCGAAACGATTTTGAGCCCACCAAAATGCAAAGGTTTGACGTTTTTCTTCAAGTTTGTGCGCGCAAAACATGCCCTCTGGGGCGCGCTTGGCGCACAATAGAGTCTGGCGGACGAAAGGGGTTTCCGCAAATTAATTGTGCGATCAACCCTCAGCCGGCCTGCGAAAAGTATTGCTCGGAGAATGACTTGTGGCCGAAAAAAAATTTTGAAAGTCCGCCCCGAGAACCACCGACACCGGCCAGCCGTTACAGTCCGCAAATCGTTGTCGTGTATGGTCTTATGAATCCAGAATTACCCAACCGTCAAGGTCTTCCAAGCGTCATTTTTGGCGCGCCATCGAGTTGCAACCCAGCAGAAGTGCTGGCGCGCGGCCGCATGCAGCGCGCGATCGGGTGAGCTGGTTGCATAGTAAAACCGCGCCAGACGGCCCCATGCGGAAACACCCAACCGCGGCGGTGCGCCAGATCTATTTCGCGGCCTGGGCGCCGCGGGCGTTAAGCAGCCGTAGCGCGCTTGTGGCTTCGATGCGAACTTCTCCTTCGACGCCGGCGGCTAACAGTTTCTCCACCGCGGCTTTCAATCGGCTCAAATCGGCATCGGGATTTTTCTCGGCCAGTTGTCCCGCTGCGCGCACCGCGTTAATCGTGATCAGCGCGCGCTTGAAGGGGCGCAACTCTTCACTTTTCTCGATCTCGACGCCGGCCATCTCGCTTTGGTCGAGCATTTCTTGCAAAACCGGAACGGCCGCGGCGTCGCCTCGATGGGCCAACCGAGTGGCGGCGTTATAACGAACGTCCGGATTGATGTCGTCCAGCATCGAACGGAGCTTGACCAGGTTTTTTTCGCCGCCGATGACGCCCATCGCTACCGCGGCCACCGCGCGGGTGCGCGGATCGGGGTCTTCGGCCGCCTTGAGCACAGCGTCGTGCAGGTTTTCGTCGGCCACCAGCCGCTCGTCGCCAGGACCAAGATTGGCCGCCAGAAGTGCAATGCCCTCCAGGGCGGCACGGCGCACGTCGGCTTCCTGGGGGTCGCGCTCGCTAGTGGCTGCCTTAATCAACGTCGGCAAGCCATCGGTAACCCTGAATTCACCGAGTGCGCGGCACAAGTAAATCCTCAACGTGATCGAATTGTTGTCCATGCTGCTCGAATCGATCTCGCGATCGAGAATGTCGGACAGTTGCCGGGCCAATTTCGGATCCACCGTCAGCTGGGGAGCCGCTGAGCCGCGCTCGGCGCGCAAGGCGTTGGCCAGGTTAAAGGCGGCCTGCCAACGAGCTTCGTTGTTGCGCGACAAGGCGCGCACGAAAGCGTCGCTGTCGTTTCCTTTCTGGGCCAGCCAGTTGAACATGACCCAGATCATCACGACCACAAGCACGATGACCCCCGGTACGATGAACAATTGCAAGATAAAGCCCGCGCTGGGCGGTTCCACGCGCGGCAGCGCGTCGTCGGGCGAATAATCCCGGGTGGGGGGCGCGTCAAAGGACATGGCTGGAACTCGGGCCGCGGATCGACAATAAACTAGGCAGTAGCCACGCAACGGCGGTGGATCGATCCCCATTGTTATAATTGGAATCTTTTAGTCTAGAGGGCGCTCGGGGGTCGTCAAGCACGTGGACCGATGCCGCCGCCAACGGCGATTCGGCGAATCCCCGCGGTTTTTATGCATCTGTGCGATGTGACGCTCGACACCCCGCAAGAAAACCTCGCGTTGGACGAGGCCTTGCTGGATGACGCCGAAACGAGTGACGAGCCGCGCGAGGTGCTGCGGTTGTGGGAATCGCCCGAACCGGTTGTCGTAGTTGGGCGCAGCTCGCAGGTGAGCGTGGAAGTCAACCTGGCCGCTTGTCGCCGACGGCGCGTCGAGGTGTTGCGGCGCACGAGCGGCGGCGCCGCGGTTGTCGCCGCGCGCGGCTGCCTGATGTACGCCGTGGTGCTGAGCTATCGTTTGCGCCCGGCGCTGCGATCGTTGGACGCGGCACATCGCTTCGTGCTCGAACGAACGCTCGGTGCCCTGCAACCGCTGGTCGACGACGTGAAGCGGGAAGGTACAAGCGATCTGACTCTCGGCCAAATGAAGTTTTCGGGCAACAGCTTACGTTGCAAGCGCCAAAGCATTCTCTATCACGGCACGATACTGTACGACTTCGACCTGGCGCTGCTCGACGACCTTCTGACAATGCCGCCGCGGCAGCCCAACTATCGAAACAATCGGGCCCATCATGCCTTCGTTGCCAACTTGCCCCTGGACCGCGAGTCGATCCGGCAAGCGTTGATCGG